>CAZHMP010000047.1:0-18930 GCA_964533595.1 uncultured Acidimicrobiales bacterium
AACGGATCCGAGTTCTCCGGAACCAAGTCTTCCTTCATCAGCAGCTTGAGGCCATCGGCGAGCGTCTGGAACAACCCCCACGGTCCGGCAATGTTCGGACCGATTCGATGCTGCATGTCGGAGATGACCTTGCGCTCGAACCACACCATGAACATCACAGCAACGAGGATGATGACGAACGCCAACACCACCTTGCCCAGCGCAATGAGCACGGTGCTCAATCCGATGTCGTCGAGAAACAGGGGATCCAAAGCGAGAATCATGCTCTTTCCACCCTCACGTCGGTGACCAATGAAGATGCATCGATCAGTGTGTTGGCAGCCGCCCCGGGAGCGGCCCATGGCAACAGGGCCGATCCTTGCGGTATTCGCAGATCAGGTTCCACCGGAACGAGCAGAGAGCCCGTGGCCGACTCAACTCTCACCACGGTGCCACGGTCGACACCAATCTTGTCGAAGTCGAATGGGTGAAGCCGAATCGTCACCGGCCGGGCCAGGCCCTTGCTCGACGGAGAGTTGCGCAGCGCCACTCCGTCGTCGTACATGGTGCGAGATGCAACAAGCCGCAGCGAGTAGGCGTCGTGGGTGCTGGGCGTGGCTCCATCAGACTCACCGACCGCAATGTCTCCGGAACCTTCGATCAGCAAGCCGTCGACGAGGTTCTCGGCCAGAGCGTCCTCGCTGAGACCGGAGTGGATGGGTGACACCGACGAGATCTCTGCCCTGATCGATTCGACGGAGTCGAAACCTGGATCGGAACCCAGGCGGCGTGAGATCTCAGCAGCGATCATCCAATCGGCCCGAGACGTGCCGGCCGGGGTGACCCGCTGTTGGCAGACACTCACGCGCCCTTCGAGATTCGTGAATGTGCCGTCGGATTCGGTGGGGGCGCTCGCCGCCAGAACCAGGTCGGCGTGGGCGCCGAGTGAGTCGTTGAGCAACATGTCGACACCGACAACATTGGGGACTGCCGTCAACGCGGCCGAGGCCAGCGCCCGGTCGGGGAAATCGTTGACAGGATCGGCACCCAAGAGCACGAGTACGTCGATGCGCCCGTCGGCCGCGGCCCCAAGGATGCCGGCGGTGTCAAGCCCGTCGGCGTCGGGCACTGACGGCCATGCTTCGCCGAATCGGGATGCACCTGCCTCGAGGGTGGTGCGACCGGGGAGCAGCCCAGGAGCCAGGCCCAAGTCGAGCGCCCCGTGAATATTGCCTCGGCGCAATGCCGACAGGAACCGCGCTTGCGGCAACGCTGAGAGGTTCAACGCCGCGTCGGCAATGCAGTTGGCAGATTCGGCCAACGAAGCCCGCCCAATCACGATGGTGATCGGACCTCTGATGGTGGCGGCGGCCGCTTCGATCTCGGCGGCAGACACTCCGGAGACCGACGAAACCGCCTCACCATTTGTGGCCGCAACCAACGCCGCAGCAACCGTGGCGGTATCGCCTGGCCGGGGATGAAGGCTGTGGGTGGCCACCGGGCTGAGGCCAGTGGCGACGGGCGTGATCTCAATCAGCTTTGCCGCGTCGTGTACCACTGCGTGGCGGAGGCGCAGATAGAGCGAACCAATTTCTTCCTTCGGGTCGGGGCCGCACAAGATGATGGTGCCGCCCGGTGTGCAAGCCTCATCGATGGTGGCTCGCGTGAGACCAAGCACCAGCGTCGGATCGAGACCGTCGCCGAGTTGCGAATCCACGTTGTCTGTGCCGATCACCCCCTTGGCCAGTTTCGCCCACGCATACTGCGACTCATTGGTGAGCCTTGCCCCGCCGATCACCGCCACCCGGCTTGGGTCGGCATCGTCGAGCAACGACACCACCTGACCCAGAGCAGCAGACCATCCGGTGGGCGTGAGATGGCCATCCACCCGAGCAAGAGGCGCGGTGAGACGGTCGTCAGAATTGAGGGCCTCGAAAGCGAATCGTTCCTTGTCTGAGAGCCATCCCCAGTTGACCGGATCGGCATCCACGCCGAGAAGGCGAATCACCTTGTCGCGCGAAGATTGGACGGCGATTCGAGCACCTGCGGAGTCGGTCCACGCCGTGGAAACGTTCTCATCGAGATCCCACGGCCGCGCCTTGAAGCGATATGGCTTGGCGGTAAGAGCACCCACCGGACAGATCTGAACCGTATTGCCCGAGAAGTAGGACGCAAAGGGCTCATCCGGGAACGTGTTTACCTGCGTGTTGTTGCCGCGGTCCATGAAGTGAAGAAGTTTGTCGCCTGCAACCGTGTCGGCGAAACGAGTGCAGCGATCGCAGAGTATGCAGCGCTCACGATCAAGGAACACGTTGTCGTTGACGGCGATTGGTTTCTCGTAGTGACGCTTCTCCTCGACAAAACGAGACTCACCCGGACCGAAGGAAACGGTTTGGTCCTGGAGAGGACACTCACCACCCTTGTCACACACCGGGCAGTCGAGAGGGTGATTGATCAGAAGAAACTCGAGCACACCGTTTTGTGCCTTGTGAGTGAGATCTGTCTGGGTGTTCACCGTCATCCCGTCGGAACACGGCAGCATGCACGAAGGCTGAAGAGCAGGCCCTCGTCCGGTGTCGACCTCCACCAAACACATGCGACACATGCCCACCGGTTGCATGCGGGAGTGGTAACAGAATCGTGGGATGTACTCGCCTGCCCGCTCGCAGGCATCTATCAGGAGTTCACCCTTGTTGGCCTCGAACTCCTCGCCGTTGATGGTGATCGAGAGAGTGGTCTTCGCTTCCGTGTCGGTCACGAATCCACCTCCATCGAACCAGCGCTCACCGGGATGGAATCTCGCTTGGTGATCTTCGCTTCGTACTCATGACGGAATCGTCTGATCGTGGAGGTGATCGGCGCAACCGACGATGGACCGAGTGGGCAAATGGTGGTCTGTTTGGGTGGAAACGGAATCGCGTCGAGGCCGGCTTCGGCATGAGCGGCCGCGGGATATGGCCCCGGGCTTATGTTGTCGGCGACGTCGAGAAGCATGTCGATATCGCTCGGACGACCCTCACCGTCGACGATTCTCTGCAAGATCCGCTCTTCCCATGTGGTTCCCTCACGACACGGCGTGCACTTGCCGCACGACTCGCGTGCGTAGAATCGCACCACTCGTAGCGCAGCCTTCACCGCGTCGGTGGTCTCGTCCATCACCACGATCGCGCCGGATCCGAGCATCGAACCCGCTGCACCCACAGGTCTGGCCTCGAGGGGCAAATCAAGTTGCTCGGGGAAAAACCACGGGGCGGATCCTCCGCCCGGAATGAACATCTTGAGTTCGTGGCCATCGCGCATGCCTTGGCAGAAATTGTCTCCGTAGAACAAATCCCGGAAGGTGGTGATGCCGTGCTCCACCTCGTACACCCCTGGGCGTTTCACGTGACCCGACACCGCGAAAAGCCTCGTGCCGGGTGATGTCTCCGAACCGTAGGTCTTGTACTGATCGGCACCGTTGTTCATGATCCACGGCAGATTCGCCATGGTCTCGATGTTGTTGACAATTGTGGGCTGACCGTAGAGGCCGATTGCGGCCGGAAAGAACGGCGGCTTGAGGCGAGGACGACCGCGGTTGCCTTCGAGACTCTCGATGAGGGCAGTCTCTTCGCCGACGATGTAGGCCCCGGCGCCCCAACTCAAAGTGATGTCGACGGAGAATTCGGTGCCGAGAATGTTTCGACCGACGTAGCCGGCGGCGTAGGCATCGTTGAGAGCGCTGGCGATTCTTTCCTGGGCCAGAGCCATCTCGCCGCGCACGTAGAGGAAACACTGCGTGAGTCCGAGCGCATAACACGTGATGAGGCAGCCCTCGATCACCTGATGCGGATCGCGCTCCATGAGCAGACGATCCTTGTAGGTGCCGGGCTCGCTCTCATCGCCATTGACGACGAGGTAGTAGGGGTATTTGCCGGGAGGCAAGAATCCCCATTTGATGCCGGCCGGAAATCCCGCACCGCCGCGTCCGAGCAATGTGGCATCGCGCACTTCGCTGTGCACCTCGGCTGGGCTGCGCTTCAAAGCAGCACGCAGGCCGTCGTATCCGCCGGTGGCTTCTGATCGCTGCAACGTGTAGGAGTCTTCCAACGGGAAGCGTTTGGTGACGATCTTGGGGCCGTCGTTGTCGACGTATCCGGGTGCGTGTGCGACGTAGGAGTGAGTTGGCATCAGTTTTGCTCCGCTGTCTCGTTGCGGGCCATCCATACCGGCACGTCGCGTGCCTGATCAGGCGGGACAATTCCGGCGCCCCGATCAGAGGGAATGTGCTGGCGTACCAAAGACAAAGTGCCGTGCTCGGGAATGTCGGTGACGGCACCCGAGCGGATGTCGTCGATGAGCTGATCGAAATCCTCCACCGTGACCCGGAGTCGGTAGCGGTAGTTGACCTGCAATGCCGGGGCTTCGGTGCACGCGGCGATGCATTCGACATCCTCGAGAGTGAACAGACCGTCCGCTGTGGTTCCCCCGACCTTCACCCCGAGCTTGGCCTCGGCGTGCTCCAGGAGCGTCTCCGCCCCCAAGAGCTGACAGGCGATGTTGGAACAGATGTTGATGACGTACTTGCCCACTGGATGGAACTTGAACATCTCGTAGAACGAGGCTGTGCCCATGACCTCAGCGGGCGTGGTGTTGGTGAGTTCCGATATGTGGCGCATGGCGTCGTTGGAGACCCAGCCATCTTGTTCCTGTGCCAAATGAAGCAGAGGGATCAACGCCGATTTGGCCAGCGGATATCTCGTGATGATCTCGTTCGCGATCGACTCGTTCTCGGATGTGAATCTGCTCATCGGTCGACCTCGCCCATGATCGGATCAACCGACGAAATGATTGCGACGCCATCGGCAATGAGACCGTGTTGCATCAGGTGCGGCATGCTCTGAAGGTTGATGAAACTTGGTGAGCGCACGTGCATTCGGTACGGGTGTGATGAGCCGTCGCTGACCATGTAGATGCCCAGCTCGCCGCGGGGCGACTCGACGGCCGAGTAGACCTCCCCGGCGGGAACCTTGTATCCCTCGGTGAAGATCTTGAAGTGATGAATCAACGCCTCCATCGACTCGTCGATTCGAGCCCGCGGCGGAGCGGTGATCTTCTTGTCTTGTGTCCGATAGTCGCCCGACGGCATCATGTCGAGAATCTGACGAACGATCCTCATCGACTCACGAATCTCGTTGAGCCGAATGGCGTAGCGGTCGTAGCAGTCGCCGTAGGTGCCCACGATGACGTCGAACTCGACTTGGTCGTAGGCCAGGTATGGCTCATCTCGGCGAAGGTCGGAGGCCAATCCCGTGGAGCGCAGCAATGGACCGGTGGCCGACAGCGCCACCGCTTCCTCGGTGGTCATGGCGCCGACACCTTGAAGGCGCGCTCGCCAGATCGGCTGACCGGTCATCAGCGTGTCGTATTCTTCGAGGCGGGGTGGAATGATCTCGAGCAGCCGCGCCACGTCGTGTTGCCATCCGTCGGGCAGATCAGCCGCAACACCACCCGGTCGGATGTAGTTGTGGTTCATTCGAAGGCCTGTGACCTTCTCGAAGAAGCGCAGGATCTCCTCGCGCTCACGCCAGCCGTAGATCATCATCCCGACCGCGCCGAGGTCCATCCCGTTGGAGGCCATGAACAAGAAATGCGAAGCCATGCGGTTGAGCTCGCACATCATCATCCGGATCCACGTGGCTCGGTCCGGAATCTCTATGCCGAGGAGTTTCTCCGTGGCGAGTGAAAAGGCAAGCTCGTTGAACAGAGGCGAGGCGTAGTCCATACGGGTGACGTTGGTGCAGCCCTGCAGGTAGGAGAGCTGTTCACCCTGCTTTTCCATCCCGGTGTGGAGGTATCCGACCACCGGTTTGGACCTGAGAACAGTCTCACCTTCCATCTCGAGCATCAACCGCAGCACACCGTGGGTGGACGGGTGGGACGGACCCATGTTGAGCAACACTCGTTGATCGTCTGCGTCGGCCTCGCGAGCTCCACCCAAATCAGCGGCCTCGACATCAGACATTCTCAACACCGCGCTGTCGTCACCGCGGCGACGAACCCGGTTCTCCGTCGAGGTCATCGGTCGGCTCCCTCGTCCTTGAACTGAACAGGAATCTGTCCGACCGCGTAGTCCTTGCGAAGGGGATGACCTTCCCAATCATCAGGCATCAACACCCGACACATGTCGGGATGGTCGCTGAACTCGATGCCGAACATGTCGTAGACCTCGCGTTCCGGCGTCTCGGATCCCGGCCACACGTCGAACAACGACGGCAACGTGGGATCAGCGCCCGGAACTTGGACACGAAGCCGAATCCGCTCACGAGTGGTGACGTTGGAAAGATTGGCCACCACTTCGAAACGCTCAGCCACGACTCCCTCAGGCAACTCGCGCGGGGCGCCAAAAGTGAGGAAGTCGACCGCGGTTATATCGGTTAGCAGATCAAACCCGTCGGCACGAGCAGCAGCGCAAGCGTCGAGCCAACTATCGCGAGACGGGTGGACGACGCGCTGGCCGCAAGATTCGGAGAGAGGTGCCCCGTAGAGGCTTGGGGCCTCCGGCGTCGACTCTTCCACTTCGGCTGAGTCTGTGTTGTCGTCGCCCGTTGCTTCGGGGCTCACCGACTGCCTCGAATCTCCAGCGGAGCCAATTGTCCGTCCCGTTGCTCGATTGTGAGTCCTGCTCCGCCGCCGCTGTCGGAGCGACGTTGCATGATCTCTCCGGTCTGGATCTTTTCATGAAGAGTGAAGATCGCGTGCATCAGAGTCTCGGGGCCCGGCGGGCATCCCGGCGCGTACACGTCGACGGGCACTACCTCATCCACACCCTGAACGATGGCGTAATTGTTGAACATTCCACCGCTCGACGCACAAACACCCATCGAGATCACCCATTTGGGTTCCATCATCTGGTCGTAGACCTGTCTGAGCACCGGAGACATCTTTTGAGACACTCGACCCGCAACAATCATGAGATCGGCTTGACGCGGCGAGGCACGAAACACCTCCATGCCGTATCGCGCCAGGTCGTAGTGAGCCGCACCGGCCGCCATCATCTCGATGGCACAGCACGCCAGACCGAATGTGGCGGGCCACATGCTGCGTGTGCGTGCCCATTGCACGAGATTCTCGACCCGGCCGGTGACGAAGTTGTATTGGAGCCCTTCCAGGCCATTGTCCTTCACATCACCGATTAGCCCCATCAGGCCGCCTCCTCGTTGTCGGCCGGACCCGGTTCGCGATCCTCCAGGCCGACACGGCGCACGGTGTTGGTGGTGTTGCGTGAGGCCGAAATCGAGCCATCAGGGGTGGCGACCTGTTTCAGCGGGCCCCACTCAAGGGCGCCGTTGCCGATCAAATAGACAAACGATTCAAACACCGCGAAAGAGAAGATCAGCAAGGCACCGAGGCCGAAGAGTCCGAGACCGTGGTGGGCCACGGCCCACGGGTAGAAGAAGATGATCTCTATGTCGAAAACGATGAAGATCATCGCGATCAAGAAGAACCGAACCGGAAACCGTTCGGGTATGTCACGTGTGGGCACGATGCCGCACTCGTAGGCGTCAAGCTTCGGCTGGGTGGGCTTGCTGGGGGCCAAGAGGCCCGAGAGGACCAAACTTGCTGCCGCGAATACTGTGGCGAGAACGAGCAACGCCAGCAAGGGAAGGTACTGGCCGAGCACGGTCTAGGCCTTTTCCGCTTCGAACTCTGCGCGTCGTCTCATAGCTTCCTTGTCTCTCTCGTGGAGCATGTAGACCAGGGCCAAGAAAATCAGTCCGGATCCAACTGCGATAAGTGCAGGGAGGACTCTCAAATTGCCGAGGTCCCTGACCATCACGACCGAGATTACCGGCTGAGTGTCGTCGGCCATAGCCCGGGGAGGTGCCTCACCAGGAATAGTGACCAAAGACCCGGGTGTGACTCTGCGAACTTGGACGATTCCGTATCGCGTGGGATGAGTGATCGTGAGCGCTGACTTGAACTGTGTGTAGATCCGGTCCCAGCGATTCGGGTTGGCTGGAAGCCCGTCTTTGCCTCCCACCGTGTAGGCGGAAATAGTCTTGAATTCGGTGGAATCCGTGAAACCCAACTCGGTATCAGCCGTGAGCAGGGCCGATGCCGACGCGTTGATTTCGCCCGATTCAGCGGTGGACAGCAGATCCCAACCGCCGAATGCCGCCAGATTCTCATCGACGAGGTAAGGGGCCACGGAATCGAGTTCCGAAAGTGTGGTGGCCTCATGAAGAGCCTGAGTCTCCTCAACAATCGCCTGTACCTCCAGGACCGACTTTCCAACCAGTTCTGCCGGTGGAAGCGATTCGGCGGTCACCGGCCCGAATTCGGCCAAAGCAACCGGATCTCCGGAGGCAACCACCAGGTCGTAGGCCCGAGGAAGAGCCTCACTACGAAGCGTGTTGGCCCGATCAAGCGCGGCCAGACTGAGGTCACCCTGGTCTGCTGAAGCGACCACCTCCACCGGCTTCCAACTCGGTGAGGTGCCCTTGTAGCCAATTCCGTATATCCACCAAACAGTGGCGAGAATCGTCATCCAACCAAATAGTCCGGCCAGCGTAATCAGCGTGCCCAGCCGCGTTCCCGAGTTCGTGCTGAGCAAAAGCCAGACCGAACCAATCAATACCACGATGCCCACGAGAACCGCCATGAAGCCCCGCATCTGGGGGTCCCATGCCAATCCGGCGAATACGTTCAACATCAACATCAGAGGTTCCTCTCGAACGCAACGACGGCGTTGATCTGTTCAGGAGTCAACAACCCCGGATACGTGACGCCCAGATCGTCGTCCTTGCGCGGACCAAATCCGGGCATCTGTCCGTTTCCACCCGACCCGCCCTTGCCATAGGTCTGGCCAATCGACTGGCCGTCGGTGACAAACGAGGCGTGCTGCGCCGCGGTGTCGAACTGGTCGAGGGTGGTGCCATTGGTGAGGTTGGGACCGAAGAAACCGCCGCCATCGGTGTATTCATCGAGGAGCGTGGTCTTGGTGCCATTCTCGGCGACCGTTCGCGGCGCAGTGGCGTCGTAGGACCATCCCGAGGTATGGCACCGAGCACAACTGTAACTGCCGCCCGTGGACTCGTTGTTGAAGATAATCCGCCCGTAGTCGAGATAAATCTGTTGATCAGGAACAACCCCCGGCTGCGCCAGGAACTCCAGAGCGGCCGTGGAGATGTCGGCCGGGTCCGTGAGCGAAGGATCGGAGTCGGTGGCCATCTTCTCCGCCGCGGCCACCACTGCGTCCTTGGCCGCCAGCCACTGGTCGACTCCCGAGTCGATCGCTACCGCGGCTGATGAACGTGCATCGTTCACGGCTGCGCTGGCGTCGGCGATGGCCTGAACATTTTCGGGGTCGGTATTGTCGGCATCAAGAGCAGCCAATGTTGCCTCAGCCTCTCGTATCGCAACCGCCCAGGCGGCTGATTCCTCAGCCACCAGTTTCTCGGCCACGCCATCACGAATCCCCTGTGACACTTCACCACGGATAGTCGATTCGTCGAGCTGAATGCTGCGAAGATAGAAGATCGCCGTCTCCAGCTGCTGCTCCGACAATGGGCCGCCGCCAGGTCCGCCCCAGGCCGGCATGACGCCGTTTCGTCCGAAATTGAGAACGTGCAACACTTCGTCCTCACTCAGTCGTGACAGGACGGTATTGAGGGCGGGGGCCTTCCAGGTGACCTGGGCCAGGAAGTTTCCGTCGGCGTCAATCAGAGACTTTGACACGGAGCCGCCGGTTCCATCCGGGCCGTGGCAACTGACGCACTTGGCGCCCTCGGTGTAGAGCTCGAAGCCCCGATCGGTGAACACTCGATCTGTGTCGGCGACCAGTCCATCATGGCGACCGGGCTCTCCCAGCCAATAGATCGGCAGCGACACGGATACGACCGTGAGGAGGACCAAACCCGCCGCCAAGGTGCGATCCAAATGACGTCCCTCGAGCTCCTCGTCAGACAGGTACTGAAGACGGTTGGGTGCGAGCTCGAGCTCGGAGCCGACCTCTGCCTTGGCTCCCCGAATATTGAAATAGATGTAGAGGAGTCCACCGACAAAGACAATTGCCAAGATGACAAAGCCGATGGTTCGTTGAGTTGTTGCGGCAAACAGCATGCGCGTTCAGTGCTTCTCGTGGGTCTCGTGGTTACTTGCGGGTCTATCCGTGCGACTCGATCTTGCCAATGCAGTGAGGCCCCTCGGCCTCTTGTCCGGTGGTGTTGGTGCCGATCGGCGGGCCTTGGATGATGGTGCCGGTGTCGACCGTGAGTGAGCCATCGGACCCGATACTCATGGCGAAACGATCCATGCCACGGGGGGCCGGACCGCCCTTCTTCTCACCAACTTGGTTGTACTGGGAACCGTGGCACGGGCATTCGAACCATTGTGAGGTGCCACAGCTCGGAACTCGACATCCCAAGTGTGGGCACTTCTGATAGAGAGCCACGATTCCGCCATCGAGACCCAGATCGTGGCCGGCGAGCATCCCCGAGAGCTCTCCCGAGGAATACGTTGCCGAAGCCTTCTCGGCTGCGCCGTTGGGATATTCGGTGAGCCACATCCGACCCTCGGCCTTGTAAAGGAATCCACCACCGGCCCGAATGTCGGCCAACAAGGACGAAACCAGACCAACTTTGATTTTCGACCCGAATCCGCCTGAAACCTGGGGCCACAAGAATGCAATCGAAGCAGTGCCGAAGCCGGCAAGTCCCAGACCGAACATCAGCACAATGCTT
Source organism: uncultured Acidimicrobiales bacterium (assembly GCA_964533595.1). Taxonomy (GTDB): domain Bacteria; phylum Actinomycetota; class Acidimicrobiia; order Acidimicrobiales; family Aldehydirespiratoraceae; genus SZUA-87. The sequence continues at coordinate 10,701 of CAZHMP010000047.1, forward strand.
CGGTTGAAGAATTGCCGACGCGTGACGCCGAGAGTGTCGGGGTCGGCCGGAACAAACGGTGCCGGAGGCGCGCCCTTGGCCGCCAAAACCAATTCCTGACGCGCACTCTTGCGCTCGAGTTCGGCTGCTCTCTCGACCTGCTTTCCCGTGAGCTGCGAATCCTCACCGAGACTGGAACTGGCAACATCGCGCGATCGGGTCTCCCTCGACAACACGCCTACGGCCTGATCGGCCTGCCGACTTCGGACGACGGCAAATACCGCCACGGCGGCGAGAAGGACTCCGGCAACTATTACGACGACGATCATGGTCTGTCTCCAATGGTCATCTTCATTCTGATGTCACCTCGGGTGTGAACGAGAGCGGTCTGATAATGAAGCATCAGAGCTCGAAGAAAAGGCCGGCTTGCCAAGGGAACACGAAATTGAACCCTGGGCCACGGAAGAACGAACCAATGATCACCAAAACCGCCCAGAACATCATGTGAATGGTCATGAGGGAGATCGCGAACTTTCGATCCTCGGGTTTTTGTGAAGGATTCTTGTCCATGTAGGGAGCGAGAATCAGAAGGAAGATGCCCATTCCGGGAATTGTCACTCCGGCGACCATCGGATGGAACATCGTGAGCAGTTCCTGAAGGCCGAGGAAGTACCACGGAGCCTTGGAAGGGTTGGGTGTTTTGTTGAAGTTGGCGTGCTCCAGCAGCGGCGCGTTGACAAATATCGAGAAGATCGTGGTGAAGGCCGTGAAGAACAAGGCGGCCACGAACTCGATCACGAGTAGGTGGGGCCACGTGTGGACCTTGTCGACCGGTTTGGCCTTGACGTCCTGAATTGAACCCGATTTGACGACGGTGAGAAGCCTTTGGGTGTGGCCGCCGGGACCGGATGCCAGCGGCGGACCGTCCACTGCAGCCGGGGGAGCGCCGGCAGGAGCTGCCGTGGCAACCGACGAACCGGTGGACGCAGCTTCCCCGCCTGCGCTCTTGGCCTTTGCCGCCCTCGACCGTTCAAGCAGATGGGCGGGGATCTTCGACTCCGCCTCGGTCGGGGCATCGGAAGGCGTTTCGGCGGCCGGTGCAGCAGCCGCGGCCTTCTGGCGTGCCTCCTCGGCTCGCTTGCGTAGGTGCTCTGGAATTTCGGTCATCGGATGATCTCCTCCACCGGCCTAGAGCGGTCCCGAGATTCCGCCGTCCTTGCGAACTCTCCAGAAGTGAATCGCCATGAAGATGACGATGACGAACGGGAGCATAAGGACGTGGAGCACATACCAACGGATCAAGGTGTCGGTGCCGATTTCGGCGCCTCCCAGCAAAACGAATCGAACCTGCGAGCCGAAGACCGGGGTGTAACCCATCATGTTGGTGCCGACGGTGACCGCCCAAAGTGCCAGCTGATCCCACGGTAGGAGATATCCGGTGAACGACAGCAGCAGGGTCAGGGTCAGCAGCACCACGCCGATGACCCAGTTGAATTCTCGCGGAGGTTTGTAGGCGCCGTGATAGAAGACGCGCGCCATGTGCAAGAACACGGTAAGCACCATCAGGTGAGCCGCCCATCGGTGCATGTTTCGAACCAAGAGCCCGAACGTGACCGAGGTTTGCAGCGTGTAGATGTCGTTCCAAGCCGCTGCCGCAGTGGGGCGGTAGAAGAACATCAAGAAGATTCCGGTGACGGTGAGAAGGATGAACAAGAAGAAGCTGAGCCCACCCAAACAGAGGGTGTAGCTGATCTTCACGGCGTGGCGCTTCACCTTCACCGGGTGAAGGTGATACAGCACGCTGTTCATGATCACGTAGGACCGATTCCTGGGGCTGTCGGTGTAGCCCTTTCGGAAAATGGATCCCGGACGGAAGATCGAGTTCCACGCCTGGGAACCCTGAATCGAGTCGCCCATCTGCGACATCTGATCCTGAACCCGCTGGGGCATCGGCTTCTTTATCTCTTCATCAATTTCCGTGGCCATGGGCCGACCGTTCCTCCTGCATGCTCCCGGCCTCAGCCGAGACGCATTCCGTATCCGTAGCCGTGAGCATTCGTTCTTTGATGGCCATCGCCGTCAGCCGACGCGACGCCGACCTTACCGAGGATGATCACACCAGTGGGACAACGATCAACACAAAGCGCGCAACGCGTGCACACGTCATCGTCGATCGTGAAAATCACATGATCGTGCGGATCAAGTCCGGGAAGTTCGGTGCCAATCGCTTCCTCGATCGAGTCGGGGCGCACCATGTGGATGCACTTCCAAGGGCAAATATCGACACAGCCCTCGCACATGATGCATTCGGACTGATCGATGTGAATGAATTGTTTGGGCTTGACCGCCTTGGCTAGCCACGCTGCGTCGACTTCGTGAAGCACATAATCATCGCGAAATGCCGGCATCGGCGGGTTGGCATCGGTTTTTGTCACGCCTCGACGCCCTCCTTCACGAGGGGACGACCAAAGCGGGAGCGAACCGGCGCCTTCGACGCAGCGGCCTTCCCACGGTTTTGCCAAATCGACCACATGGCCATGTTGATAGCGAGTCCGACCGCGTAGATGACCACGGCCACAATGTCGCGAATCGCTTCGTATGTGATGGTGAGGGGTAGCCAACCTCCGTTGGCCTGAGGTTTCAGGAAATTCCCCCAGCCGTACATGATCTTGTCGGAGCGCCACTGCAGTTCGTTGTCGGCCCAACGCAGCCACTGATGGGGAACCACCCCATAGGACCAAAAGAGAATGAAGAAAACCAGGAATGCGCCGAGCATCGCTTCGCCCCACGTGAGGACAGCATCCGGGGCGCGGCGCTTCGAGTAGGCCACGATGCCCCCACACAGTGCGAGGGCGATGATTGTCGACAATGTGAAAGCAACCACGTGCGGTCTCCTTGTGGATGACATTCAATCCAACGGACCAAATGAATCCACGCACAAGTGTAGACCCGGGGTCATTCGAGTCCCGGATTGGATTGAGGGTCTATCACGATCGCGCCGGTTTCGACACATTTCCTCGAGTTGTTCAACCATCAATCGCTTCAAGTTTGCGCCGACCTGCCCCGCTGCCTCTATCGTGTCGAAGTCAGATGCGACCGAGCATCTCCACTTCGACCCCGACACGCCAACGGAGGCAGCGTTGACCGAAATCCCAGCACACCTCCTTGCCCGGGCCAAGAAGGCCCGTGCCGCGAGAGGCGATGCAGCCAGTGAGACGCCCTCGACGTCCGATACTCCGCAGCCGGCCAAAGCCGCAGTCGAGCCGGTGGCCGCCACGCCGACCGAACCCGAGAAACCCCAACCGGTTGCCCCTTTCGTGAGCGCAGCCAACAAGCGCAAGGTCCTGCCCGTCTGGATAATGCCGGTGCTGTTGTTTCTCCCGATCTGGGCCATCTACTACGTCGGTTTTCTGGAACGACCACCAGCATCTCCGACTGGTCTCACATTCGTGGGTGACACCGTCTACAACACCCAAGGATGCGCGGGCTGCCACGGTGCCAACGGCCAGGGTGGCAGCGGACGAGCGCTGCGCGGCGGCGAGGTCCTTCTCACTTTCCCCGATCTGCAAACCCAGATCGACGCCGGAGTCGGCTCACCGTTCGATGGTTTGGCCAGCCAGATCTCTTGGGTTGTAAACGGAACCGCAGGCACCCGTCAGGTGGTCGGCGGCGCTTACGGTGATCCCAATCGCCCTGGAGGCCAGCACGGCACCGGGTCCTTCGGCAACATGGGTGCGTTCGGTCCGAGTTTGTCGATCGAGCAACTGGTGGCCGTTGTCCACTATGAGCGCGTCACCCACGGTCAACTCGCGGGCGCCGCAGCCGAGTCGGAGCAACTCGTGCTCGAAGAGTTTGTCAAGGAAGCCGAGGCGTCCGGTCTTGCTTGGTCCAACCAAAGCCCGGCAGAGATCCATGCGCTTCTGGAGGATGCGCGAGCCGCGTTGGCCGGAGCGTAGAACGCTCAGTCCAGACGATTTCCAATCTCAGCCTCGAGCGAACTCATAACCGGATCACCGGCGAGGAATTCCATTCTCGACTCGACGGCGGATGACGAAATCGTCCAATCGGCTACCCAGGCAGTGAACGTCTCCGCCAAGTCCTCGTGCGCCGCGGTGGCAGCGTATTCGTCGACGAGACTCGCTGAAGTGGCGTCGACGATCCCGTCCGGCCAAAACCGGCTGGCATAGCGAGCCATCAGCGAACTGGCGCGGGCGCATCCAACCGCAATCGACACGCCCTCACACGCGCGGTCATCCTCAACTCCGAGATTGAAGGTGAAGTCATCAGGTCCGAGAGTCACCATGTGAGCGATCTCGTGGATGATCGTCTCCTGCACCAGCCGATGGTCCCAAAGATCGGAGCGGTCGATGCTCAGTATCCATCCGCCAGACGACGACCGGTGAACCACACCGACCAGCCCTCGACTGCCCTCATCGATCAGCGAGATCTGTTTGAGTTGACCTCTCAGCGATGTTGGCCAGACGGATTCCACCAGCCGCCACGCCTGCGCCAGATCGGGATCGTTGATCAGCGTGGCGGGCGTCCCACCGTCGATCAACGCATCCGCAATCCGCGATACCCCGTCTCGATATCCCACCTGCTCGACGACTCTCGCCGTCTGCTGTCCGACATCCACTCGGGCATCACCAATGCGTGGTCCGGCGATCGGCTGCGCTCCCATCGACACCACCGAGACCGCGAAAGTTCCAAAGACTGCCGTAAGGAACGCTATGGCAGTTGAAATTCTTCTAGATGGTCTTCCAGATGTACGCATTTCGCCTCGACAAAGAGAGTACGAAGTAGATCCACGTTCGTCATGAGTCGATCGGGCTATTCCGTGGGAAAGCGCCCATCACCCAATAGACCCCGCATGGTGCGAGGATGTAGGCACCAGGGAGGTACTTGGTGGACATATCCGCAACCCCTCAGTGGAACGAGATCGTTCGACTCGCCGGTGATTTCCGACAAATCCGAATTGCTGATTTGTTCGAATCTCAGCCCGGTCGGGCCTCATCGATGACCACCACGGTTGGGGACTTGACTGTCGACTGGTCGAAGCACCGCCTCACGTCAGCCATTCTCGACTCGCTGCTGGCCCTGGCCCATACCGCAGGCTTACGTGATCGCATTGTGGAAATGGCAACCGGTCAACCAATCAACACGACCGAGAATCGTCCCGTCCTCCACACGGCATTGCGGGCTCCTGAAGGAACGGTGATCGAGGTAAACGGCCACAATGTGGTGCCTGATGTGCATGCCGAATTGCGGCGCATGTCATCGTTCGCAGATCGAGTTCGCGACGGCGACTGGACTGGCCAGACGGGCAGGCCGATTCACACTGTCGTCAACATCGGAATCGGCGGTTCCGACCTCGGGCCGGTCATGGCCTACGAAGCGCTCGGGGCATTCCACCACGACCGTTTGCGATGCCGGTTCGTGTCCAATGTCGACGGAAGCGACCTGGTAGCGGCACTCGCCGACCTCGATCCCGCCACCACCATGTTCGTGATCTCGTCGAAGACGTTCACCACGCTCGAGACGCTCACCAACGCCAGGTCCGCCAGATCCTGGATAACCGGACACCTCGGTGAAGATGCCGTGTCCAAGCATTTCGTGGCCGTGTCCACCAACGAGGGCGAGGTCGACAAATTCGGAATCGACACGGCCAACATGTTCACATTCTGGAACTGGGTCGGAGGCCGCTACTCCGTCGACTCGGCCATCGGGCTCACGCTGATGATGGCCATCGGGCCCGAGGCATTCCACGAGTTCTTGGCAGGATTTCGAACCGTCGATGAACACCTCGTGTCGACTCCACTTGTTTCGAATGTACCCGTGATTCTGGGACTGATCGAAGTCTGGTATCGCACTTTTTGCGGCCTCCCCACCCGTGCTGTCCTGCCCTACAGCAGGTATCTGCACAGATTCCCCGCATATCTTCAACAGCTCGACATGGAGTCGAACGGGAAGCGCGTACAGCGCCACGGCGATGCGGTCGACTACGAAACCGGCCCGATCATCTGGGGTGAGCCGGGCACAAACGGCCAACACTCGTTCCACCAATTCCTTCATCAGGGCACCACCATCGTCCCGGCTGATTTCATAGTGTTCGGAGCTCCCGACCACTCCGATGCGGAGTTCACCGGCGTCGAGTCACATCACGATCTGCTGGTCGCCAACTGCCTGGCCCAAGCCGAATCCCTGGCGTTCGGTCGAAGCGCAGAAGAAGTCGCGGCCTCGGAGCCCAACGAGGACTTGGTGCCGCATCGCACGTTTCCCGGCAATCGTCCGTCCACCGTGATCATGGCTCCACGTCTCACGCCATCCGTGCTCGGTCAACTCATCGCTCTCTACGAACATCAGGTGCTGACGCAGGGAGTGGTGTGGGGAATCAACTCGTTCGACCAATGGGGTGTCGAACTCGGCAAGATGCTGGCCAACAAGATCATCCCGGAGCTGGGCGCCGAAGGCGCCGCCACCCATTCTCACGACGAATCGACCAACGCCCTCATAGATCGTTATCGGATGTTGAGAGGGCGCGGCTGAGGGTCGGACCTACATTTGGTTGGCCACTTCATGGCACGCCGCAACGGTGGCTTCGATCTCGGCCGGGCCATGGGCGAGGGAGACGAAGATTGCTTCGTAGGCCCCTGGAGCGAACGCGACTCCCCGGTCGAGCATGCCGTGGAAGAATTTGCGATAAACGCCGTTGTCGGCTGCCTCTTTCGCGGAATCGAAATCGGTTGGGGCGGAGTCGGTGAAGAACAAACCGAGCAGCGGTCCAACCCGCGGCATCACCGCGGCGACCCCGGCATCATGGAAGGCCGCCAGCATGCCCTCCTGAAGGGATTTTGCGATGGCCGTGAGCCGATCGTAGGCGTCGACATCGAGTAGCGACATCGCCGCCAGACCCGCCGCCGTGGCCAGGGGGTTACCGGACAAAGTTCCGGCTTGGTAGACGCCGCCGAGCGGGGCGATGTTGTTCATGATCTCGGTCGTGGCACCGAAGGCACCCATCGGTAGACCGCCTCCGATCACCTTGCCGAAGCACCACATGTCGGGGGTGACTCCGAACCACTGCTCGGCGCTGCCGTGACATAGACGAAAGCCGGTTATGACCTCGTCGAACAACAGCAATGCCCCCACCCGATCGCACTCGGCTCGCAGCCCTTCCAGGAAACCGGGAGCCGGAGCGACCAGTCCCATGTTGGCGGCGACCGGCTCAACCACAACCACTGCGACGGACTCGTCGAGAGTCGGCACCTGGTTGTAGGGCGCCACAATCGTGTCAGCGACTGCACCCGGGGTGACGCCCTCCGATCCGATCAGGCCCTGTTGGGCAACCCCGGATCCGCCTGCCACCAGCAACGAATCGCTGTGTCCGTGATAGTTGCCCGCGAACTTCACGATCTTGTCGCGGCCGGTGGCGCCACGAGCCAAGCGGATGGCCGACATCACTGCCTCGGTGCCGCTCGATACGAGACGCATCATCTCCATTCCCGGCACCCGCCGTACCATCTCGGCGGCAATCAGGATCTCGTTCTCGGTCGGGGCGCCATAACTGGTGCCGTGGGTGACGGCCTTGGTGACCGCATCAACGACGGCGGGGTGGGCATGACCGAGGATCGATGGGCCGTAGCTCTGGACATAGTCGATGTAGCGGTTGCCTTCGACATCAAAGACGAACGGCCCCTCGGCATGCTCGACGAAGTAGGGCGTGCCGCCAACCGACCCGAATGCTCGAACCGGGGAGTTGACTCCGCCGGGAATGAGTGTCTTGGCTCGCTCGAACAGAATCTCGTTGGTCTTTTCGGTCATTGCATCATCTCCGCAAGCATCCGAGAGAAGTAGGTGAGGATCATGTCGGCGCCGGCTCGTTTCACGGCAAGGATGTGCTCGTGCGCAACGGCTTCGAGGTCGAGCCAGCCGCGTTCTGCAGCCGCGTGAACCATCGCGAATTCGCCACTCACGTGGTAGGCAGCAAGTGGAATGTCGATCTCTGCTCGGGCCCTCGAGATCACGTCGAGATAAGGCATCGCCGGCTTCACCATCACCATGTCGGCTCCCTCGGCGATGTCGGAGCGGATCTCTTCCATGGCCTCGCGTGCGTTGGCGACGTCTTGTTGGTAGCCCTTGCGATTTCCGCCGCCTGCGATGGTGACATCGACCGCATCGCGGAACGGTCCGTATAGGGCCGTTGCGTACTTGGCTGAATAGGCGAGGATGGCGATCTGGTCGAATCCATCCTCGT
>CAZHMP010000048.1:0-12594 GCA_964533595.1 uncultured Acidimicrobiales bacterium
TCTACAACGATGACGTCATCATCGACGCCATCGCGTCGCGAGCGACCGACGCGCAGAGGGTCTGGAATTACGCCACCGTTGGCTGCGTCGAACCAGCGCTTCCCGGCGAGAGCTTCACCTCGTCGGACGCGGCGATTTTCAACCTGGCGCTCAGCCTCGAGCTGGTTCTCGGTGGTGGAAAACGGTTCAAATCGGGGCGATCGTCCGAACGTTCGTGGCTCGGGCAGATCGGCTCGATGCACGACCTCATGGAACAGATCGAGGAGGTCACGTCGCGCCGTCTGGCCGCGCTCAAGCATTCGCTCGACGCGGTGGAGAAGTCCGGTGCGGACAACTTCCCAACACCGCTCACCTCGCTCACCATCGGCGGGTGCATCGAAAACGCCACAGATTCGACCAGAGGAGGGGCCCGGCACAACGCGTCTGGCATACAGGCGGTGGGAGTTGCCGATCTAGCCGATTCGCTCGCCGCGATCGACACACTCGTCTTTCGCGACCGTGTGTGCACCCTCGCTGAGATGTCCGATGCCTGTGCCAACAATTTCGAAGGAAACGACCTGCTGCTTGCCCGAGCCAGAAAGGTTGCAAAGTTTGGGAACGACGATCCCCGAGTCGACCGGATCGCCGGGCAATTGGTGGAAATGTTCGATCGGTGCGTCTCAGGGCACACCAACACCCGCGGCGGCCGCTGGGTGCCCGGCTTCTATTCGATGACCTGCCACCACGGCTTCGGCAAGAAAATGGCTGCGATGCCGAGTGGGCGTCTCGCTGGGCGGCCCCTCGCCGACGGCCTAGCGCCGGTCGACGGCACCGACATGCTCGGCCCGACAGCATCACTCAATTCGGTCGCCGGTCTCGACCATCGACGATTCGGCAACGGCGTCAACGTCAACATGAAGTTCGACGCGGCAACCGTGCATGGTGACACTGGCCGCATGGCCTTGGAGTCACTCATTCGGGGCTACTTCGCTCAAGGCGGGATGCAGTTGCAGGTAAATGTGCTGGACCGCGACCTGCTCGAATCAGCCATGCAAGATCCCGACAGTCATCGCAACCTGCTGGTTCGCGTATCCGGGTATTGCGCCTACTTCGTTGATCTCACACCGGAGATGCAACAGGAGATGATCGACCGCACGCGCCAACACGCATGACCCACCTCACCGCCCCGGTATTCGACATCCAGCGTTTCTCGCTGCATGACGGTCCGGGAATCAGGTCGCTCGTATTCCTCAAAGGCTGCGGTCTCCATTGCCCCTGGTGTCAAAATCCGGAGTCGCAGTCGCCACGACCCGTGATTGGATTCCACCGACATCGTTGCGTCGAGAGTTTCGAGTGTGAGTTGGTCTGCCCCAACAAGGCGATCCGTCATGGGGAGTACCGAGTCGACCACCTCCTTTGCAATCGGTGTGGGTTGTGTGTTGAAGCGTGCCCATCGGAAGCGCTGCAACTCATCGGCGAGAGCATGGGCCCAAGAGACCTTGTCGACAAGCTGTTGGTCGATCGGGCCTACTACGAAAGCTCGGGCGGGGGAGTCACATTCACCGGGGGTGAACCGACCCTGCATGCAGACTTTCTCACGCGGGTTCTGGAGCTTTGCTCGGAGGCTCAACTCCACACCAATCTCGAGACCGCCGGGCGCTTCTCGTGGATCGCGCTTGAACCGGCGCTGCAACTCGTCGACTTGATTTACTTCGATCTGAAGATCCTCGATCCGAGTCTGCACAATCAGAACTTGGGTGGCGACCTCACAGAGATTCTCGACAACGCGCGACGTTTGGTGGATGGCCGGTTCCCGGTCGAGTTTCGGATGCCGGTCGTGCCTGGCCACACTGACACCGAGGAAAACATCACAGCGGTAGTCAGGTTTCTGCATGGGGTCGACCGGCCGGAGATCTGTCTGCTTCCCTACCACAATATGGGTGAGGCGAAGATCGACATCATCAACGGCGCACAGCCAAGGCTCGGATTGGCCCGATGCTCGATGGATCATCTGCGTGAGGTTGCGGCGGAGTTCGAAGCCGGCGGAATAGTGGTGAGCGGCTTCGGGGTCGCCGACATGACCTGAACGTGGCGGGCCGTAGCCGCCGGTCGATACTGTGTTGTCGTGGACGATGACCCTCGAGATCTGGACGGAATCTTCCGGCGACTCACGGAAATATCTGCCGAACTCTCAGCCATGGGCGACGATGAGTCGGACCAACGTCGCATGCTCGAGGCTGAACGGACTTCGCTTCGACGTCGCAGCAAGGCAATGGCGGGCGGAAAAGACTCGCATCGTTCGCTGCATGACCTGCGGTCAGAATTGGCCGCCCAGCGCACGCGTCTCGGCGACCTGCACGATCTGACGATCAGGAAGTCGGGTCGTTACGCATCCATAGGCGACATTGGTGGTTCGCGATCGATGACTGGGTCATCAATCGAAGCCGTCAACGAGGCGATCATGGCTGCAGGAGATGCCGATGAGATTCGTGATCGAATTGCCGAGATTGTCGCCGAGATGAGGCGGCGAGGTCAGCCGGTCGACTGACGATCAAGCGGGCGGGGGGATCGAACATCTGCCCATGTTTCGCGGGAACGACCGGATGTCATCCGAGCTTGTGAAATACGGTACAAAGTCATCAGTCGAGTTCATCCACCGTCAGGACCGGACGTGGCAAAGTACGTTTACGACTTTTGCGAAGGCGACAAGGACCAAAAAGATCTGTTGGGCGGCAAGGGAGCAAATCTCGCCGAGATGACCCGTCTGGGTTTGCCGGTGCCGCCCGGTTTCACGATCACCACCGAGGCGTGTCGCGAGTTTCTGGCCCTCGGTGATGAGCCACCGGCATTGGCCGCTGAGGTCAACGCTGCCATTGACCGGCTTGAATCGAGCATCGGTCGCACGGTCGGCGGGGTGTCGGACCCTCTCCTTGTGAGCGTGCGGTCGGGCGCCAAGTTCTCGATGCCGGGGATGATGGACACCGTCCTCAATGTCGGGTTGAACGACGAATCGGTGAAGGGGCTCGCGGATGTGTCGGGCAACGCCCGGTTCGCTTGGGATTCCTACCGTCGGCTGATCCAAATGTTCGGCAAGACTGTGATGGACATCGACGGAGATCTATTCTCTGATGCTCTCGATTCAGCGGTTGAATCTGCTGGCCTCACTGCCGACGTGGAACTCGACGACGTTGCGCTGATGACTCTCGTCGACACGTTCAAGGGCATCTACCGCGACAGTACGGGAACCGATTTCCCCCAGGACCCCCGCGAGCAGATCGACTTGGCGATCCGCGCGGTTTTCTCGTCATGGAACACTCCGCGAGCCAAGCTCTACCGTCGCCGCGAAAAGATCTCCGACGATCTCGGAACCGCCGTCAACATTTGCACCATGGTGTTCGGAAATCTCGACGACCGCTCGGGAACCGGAGTCGGGTTCACTCGGGATCCAGCCACCGGTGCCAAGGGTGTCTACGGGGATTACCTTTCTAAAGCGCAAGGCGAAGACGTAGTGGCTGGAATCCGCAACACGTTGTCGCTCGACGAGTTCCACGAGATCGATGAAGCGTCTCACGCCGATCTGGTCAAGATCATGAACCGCCTCGAGGCCCACTACCGCGATCTGTGCGATATCGAGTTCACGGTCGAGCGCGGCAAGCTCTGGATGCTCCAGACCCGCGTCGGCAAACGCACGGCGTCAGCGGCCTTTCGGATTGCCTCCCAGCTTGTCGACGAGGGCCTCATCGATCTCGACGAGGCACTTCGCCGGGTCACCGGCGCACAGCTCGGACAGCTCATGTTCCCCCAATTCGAATCTTCTACTCGCAGGGAAACGTTCACCAAGGGGATGGCTGCCTCACCCGGGGCTGCGGTCGGAAGGGTCGTGTTCGACTCCGACACCGCGGTCGAGTGGACGGAACGCGGGGAGACAGTGGTGTTGGTCCGCAAGGAAACCAACCCCGATGATTTGGCAGGAATGGTTGCCGCCGAGGGCATTCTCACTGCCCGAGGTGGCAAGACGTCACACGCGGCGGTCGTGGCCCGTGGAATGGGAAAGACCTGCGTGTGCGGAGCGGGCGACATGAATGTCGACTACGAGGCCCGAACCGCCACCAGCCGAAATGTCACCATCGTCGAAGGCGACGTTGTTTCGATCAACGGGTCAACCGGCGAGGTGTACTCGGGGGAGATTCCCGTCGTGTCTTCGCCGGTCTTCCGGATGCTCGAAGAGGGCCTCGAAGCCTCACTGGATGGAGCATCTGCCGAGAGTGCCGAACTGGTTGTTGCCGTCGATCGCATTTTGAGGCACGCCGATGCGTCCCGCCGGCTGAAGGTGCGGGCAAATGCCGACACCCGAGTCGACGCGGCGCGAGCCCGCCTGCTGGGTGCCGAGGGAATTGGCCTGTGTCGAACGGAGCACATGTTCCTTGGCGACCGGCGAGTAATGGTCGAACGCGTAATTCTCGCCGACAGCCGCGAGGAGCAAGACGAGGCGTTGGCAGCATTGCTGCCACCACAACGCGGCGACTTCATCGAAATCCTTGAGGCCATGGAAGGCCTTCCGGCAACCATTCGTCTGCTTGATCCTCCTCTTCACGAGTTCCTTCCGGACCACTGCGAACTGCGGGTGAAGACGGCGGTTGCGGAAGAGCGAGGTGAAGTCAACGCCGATGATGTGCGGTTGTTGGCCGCCGTGGAACGGCTCCAGGAGGCCAATCCAATGCTGGGCCTTCGCGGTGTGCGCTTGGGTCTGGTTGTTCCGGGGCTGTTCATGTTGCAGGTTCGAGCCATCGCCGAGGCGGCGGTCGAGCGGATCAAAGCCGGAGGAAGTCCGCGCGTGGAAATCATGGTTCCGCTCGTTGGTTCCGTTCATGAGCTGCACCTGATCCGCGATGAGGCCGAGGCGCTCATTGGCGAGATCGCTGCCGAGAACGGCGTCGACCTCGAGATCGCGATCGGCACCATGATCGAGTTGCCGCGGGCCGCCCTGACCGCGGCCGAAATTGCCGAGGCCGCCGATTTCTTCTCATTCGGCACCAACGACCTCACCCAGACCACCTGGGGATTCTCCCGCGACGACGTGGAGGCGGCTTTCTTCTCCACCTACCTCGAGAAGGGCGTGTTCAAGGTCTCGCCGTTCGAGACCATTGATGTCGATGGCGTTGGCGAGCTGGTTCGGATCGCTTGCGTCAGTGGCCGCGCTGCACGCCCCGACATTCATCTCGGAGTGTGTGGCGAACACGGTGGCGATCCAGAGTCGATCCATTTCTTCGATCGAGTCGGTCTCGACTATGTGTCGTGCTCGCCGTTCCGGGTGCCGGTCGCCCGTCTCGAAGCCGGGCGATCCTCGTTGCTCACCGGGTGAGTTACGCACTGTTTCAGTGCCCGGATGCTGCATGTGGGTTCCGCTTCCCGGCTGCAGAAGACGTGGAACCACCCGACGGGTTTGTTTGTCCACACTGCGGAACTCGCGCCGGCAAGGTGGCAGGTACTGGCCTGATCGCGTCCGATCGAGAACCATCTGCCGGTTCAGGTGCGTCCGACGTGGCCGAGCTACCTCATCTGGAGCTCATGCTCGACAACATCCGATCGGTTGGAAACGTAGGTTCCCTGTTTCGCACCGCCGACGGTGCCGGAATCCGCTCGCTTCACTTGGGCGGGATAACCGCGACACCCGACCACGATCGATTCAACAAGTCGGCACTCGGGCTGCCTCTGCCCTGGGATCATTGTCTGAACGGTGTCGACTTGGCGACGGATCTCAAGAAGCAGGGGAGGAGTTTGTGGGCTCTGGAGGAGGCCCCCGGTGCCGACAGCATTTTCGATGTCGGGAGGCTGCGGGCCGGCCAACCAACTGTCCTGGTGGTCGGGAACGAGGTGCTGGGAGTCGATCCCGAGATCATGTCGATGTGCGATCGTGTTGTCTCCATTCCAATGGTCGGATCGAAGAGATCTCTCAATGTCGTGGTGGCATGTGGAATTGCGGCCTACGTTCTCCTGCATGGCCCCCGGCAAGAAGAACATCCCGGACTGGTTTGACCCGCTGGGCATTCGCGGCTCGATCCTTGATCCTCTTGCCGCGCTGAACGAAGCGGCAAAGGTTGTTGCACCGGTAACGCAGCCCTTCGCGTGGATGATGACGGCAGCGGCCCGTCGCTTGCACGGACGGCGGGTCCGGATCGAGAGCACACCGCAGATCAAGGCGCGCGTGGCAAGAATCGATGAGATCTCTCCGGCCACAGCCATATCAGTCCCGGGGTTGAGCGACAGCATCGCGCTTTGGCGTCGCGCGGTGTTCTCCGTCGATCAGGTATGGATCGAACGAAATCCGATTGATCGCGTGGACGTCGTTGCAAGTGACATCCGTGTCAGGGACTCGAGCGCCAGGCAGGTTTTGATCTCCGGTGTGAAGTTGGTTGCCACTCTCACGGCCGAGAGCGTCGCTTCATGGATGAATTCGCTGGGTATCGACGGCGTGCCCGACTTCGACAGTGGCAACATCGAAATACATCCGGTGTCTCGCCTTCGATGGCTGAGGGTGGCTGCGGAGCCGAGCATCTTGCCAAGGGGGGCCGAAGTGAGAGCGCTGAGCGTCGCGGTGGGTCCCTTGAGTCTCCCAATACCGAAGTGGCTGTTGAGAACCCGAACCGTCAGTTTCCCTCATCTGCCAGAAGAACTGGCACTGACCGGCTTGTCTATGTCAGACGGACAAGTGATGAAAGTGATGTTGGAGGGCAAGGGGATCGATATCCCGGTGGACATGCCGCGGTTGATGGCCGAGATTGGGGTGGAGGGCACAATGTCGGTCGTCGATATTCTGCGCCCTTAGACGCAACACAAATTGATTGGCCTAGTTCGGTTGGCCGGGATCGGAGCCTGAGTCACTCTCCGCCACGAACGATTCGTAGATTCGAATGAGCACCTGTTTTTGCTCGGCCGTGAGGTCGGGTTGGGACCGAATCGCGGCAATCAGGTCTGACTCTCTCTCGGAGTCGAGAATCCCTGCGCGCACGTAGAGAGTCTCCGACGACAACTGCAAGGCACGCGCAATTTGCTGCAGGATTTCAGCCGATGGCCGCTTCAGGCCGCGTTCGATTTGACTCAGGTAGGGATTCGACACTCCAGCCAAATCAGCAAGCTTGCGTACGCTCAGCTCCGCTTGCCGGCGTTGCTCTCGAATGTACTCACCGAGATCTCGCCAGGTTTCTCGAGGGTCGATCGGTCGATTCATTGCGGACACCCTAGAGACGCGACTCGACCGGGCCGGCGATGCCGGCCCGGTCGTTGATCGGTTTGGGGGATAAACCGATCAGATCTCTTCGGTCTTCTCAGCCTTGGCTGAGCTCTTCTTCGAAGACTTCTTGGCTGCCTTCTTGGCGGCTGGAGCCTCGACGTTGAGGAATTCCCAGGCGGCTTGGCGGCGCTCGTTGATGACCTCTCCAACCCGGACGGGCAGACGATCCTCGAGCTTGGCGGCGCGAGCCTCATTGTCGTTGTGGAGCTTTATGAGGGCATCGGCACCGTGCTTGCGGGCGATCTCTGCCTGTTCCTCGACAAAGTCGGGAACGTTGATCTTCACTGACGAGAAGAGCTTTTCGGCCCTCTCTTCGAGACGCTCGGCAAATTCCGGGCGCTGCTCACGGATGCTGTTGGCGACGGCATCGGTGATGATGAGGTTGACACCGACTGAGGTGTAGGCGACGTTCTTGACCTGATCTACTACTGCGGTCATGGGGGATACTCCTGGTTAGGGTTCGGATCTTGGAGGTGTTCGGAAGCCATGCGGCTGAACTTGGTGCTAACTATAGCTAGCACCTCCAGCAAGCGCAACCACTTTCTTGCACTAAAACATACTTTTGTTAGCGGGCCTCCCTCATGACCAAACGACCAGAAATTCATCACCATGTGATGGGCGATCACTGGACTGACGACCTCAGCGAGCTGACGGAACTCGGTCGGCTGATCACGCTGGCCAAAGACCGAGACAATGCTGAAGCCTGTGAGATCATCGGACGTCTGATCGGGGAGTTTGTGGTCGGTCGCCATCGACTCGCTCGCCATCCGTCGAAATCCGCAAACGCCACCGTCGTCGCGTCCGTGCCTCCCAACCCGACAATTCTGAACCACTTGCCTGGGCGCCTGGCGGAATCCGTTGCCGAGGCATTGGGTCAACGTCTCGATCCAGAACTGATCACCCGGAGCAATCACACGGTTCGATTGCGAGACACTGATCCTTCGGAGCGCCGCAACGTCGCCGAGCACGCGGGCTACAACGTCACCCGGCCCCTTGACGGCGCATCGGTGGTGCTCGTCGACGACGTGATCATGACCGGTACGACAGTCGAATACATCACCGAGCTTCTGCTCGCGGCCGGGGCGGGGAGTGTGGACGTGGTCGTTGCGAGCAGGACGGTTCGGCGTCCGAGTTGATGCGTGTCGTTTGAATCCGAGTGCTAAGCGGACGCGCCGCGCGCGATGATCTTGTTGATCCAGTGCTCGTACAGCTCAACGTCCTGAGCGCCCTGCACCGGAAGCACGTCGTTGATCACGACGGTGGGGACCGCCGTTATCCCCTGGTCGACGGCCTCGTTGTGCTCGTCTATCACTCGCTTCTCGATGACATCCTCGTTTGCCGCGAGGAACGTCAGAAAGTCGGATCTCGATGCACCGCATTCGACGGCGATGTCTGCCAACACCGCGTGATCCGAGATATCGCGATTGTCGGTGAAATAAGCGCTGAGAAGCGCCCGGTCGAAATCGTGGGACAAATCGGGCTGCCATTGTGCAATCGCCTTGGCCGCCACTTGAGCCGGGATTGACCCGGTGGGAGCCGGCGATTCAGATGACCACACGTTGAACTTTGCGGCAGGTTCCATCGATGCCGGGCGCAGCCACGATTGCGTGTACTCGACAAATCGTTCACGTTCGCGTTCGCTGGTGCGGGGTCTCAGCAGAAACGACTTGGTTTCGAGCGAAATGGCATCACCCATCCGCTGCGCAAGCTCGTCGAGACGCACGGTGCCGACATAGCACCAGGGTCAAAGGAAGTCGGTCCAAAATGTGAGCTTCACCGGGCTGGTCACGGCACGATCCTAGTCCGTGCTCGAACGGTGTCGAAGTGGGCTGCTCGTTGCCACAGGCCATGTATTGTGCGGCCACCGAGTTCCTGGACCGGAACCGTCGAAATCCGAGGAGTGACAATGACATCGGTAGCGTTCGTTGGCCTTGGAGTGATGGGCTACCCGATGGCAGGGCACCTCGTCGGTGCGGGTCACGAAGTAGTTGTCTACAACCGAACCGGCTCGAAAGCAGAACGTTGGGTGTCCGAGCACGGCGGAACTGCAGCTGAAACACCGGCCGGGGCCGCCGCCGACGCCGAAATCGTCTTTCTCTGCGTCGGCAACGACGACGATTTACGGGCGGTCACCACTGGAGTCAACGGCGTATTGGAGACGATGACCTCAGGGACCGTATTGGTCGACAACACCACCACGTCGGCGGAAGTGGCGCGTGAGGTGTATGCGGCCGCCGGCGCGAAGGGAGTGGGATTCCTCGACGCTCCGATTTCGGGGGGTCAGGCGGGCGCCGAGAACGGGGTTCTCACCGTTATGTGCGGGGGTGACCAGCGCGATTTCGATCGAGCAGCTCCGGTGATGTCGGCCTACGCCCGCGCTGTGACATTGCTCGGCCCCTCCGGGGCGGGGCAGCTCACGAAAATGGTCAATCAGATTTGTATCGCAGGCGCTGTGCAAGGTGTCAGCGAGGGCATCGACTTCGCTCGTCGGGCCGGCCTCGACCCGGACCAGGTCGTCGACGTGATCTCCAAGGGCGCCGCTGGGTCATGGCAACTCGAGAATCGAGGGTCCACCATGGCCAGAAACGAGTTCGACTTCGGTTTCGCCCTTGATCTGATGCGCAAGGATCTGGGCATTTGTCTGGCCGAGGGAGACCGGATCGGTGCAACGCTTCCCGTGACGGCTCTTGTCGATCGTTTCTATTCAGCGTTGCAACGCCAAGGGCATGGTGGCTGGGATTCGTCCGCACTCATCGCCCTCCTAACCGACAACTAACCCCTCCAGCTGTTTTTGTGAGTCTCAGATGCTGCCCAGGCAGCACTTAGGACTCACAAAAACGGGAGGGGGGGAACTCAGGTGGTGTCCCGTACGTCTGATTCGGTGTGTCATCGTGGTGATGGCCGTGAGAGGAGTTGGACGTCATGACCGGACGCCTCGGTTCTGGGTACATCGCAATATCGGTGGTGGCGCTCGCGTTGTTCGCGACGGCGTGCTCAGGCGGTGGCGATGAGTCGGCCGGTGATGGCGGGCCGACCACGACCGCCCCGCTGACGGTTGTGACCGGCACGACCAGCGGATCGGCCACAAGTTCGCTTGGAGTTGCGCTCAGCCAAGGCGAGGCATCCGCGACAGTGCCGGCGGTCGCAAATGTCGTTGACGGGATACCTCTTAATGCCGCGGCAATCTCCGCGGTGACCGACGGGCTGCCGGCATGGATCCCCGATGAGAACGATCGCGCTCCGTTCAACAGGCCGGCCGAGTCCCTGCCCCGCCCCATTGTCGGCAACACGATTGGCGCGCCGTTCCCGGCCACCAGTGACACTCCTCCTCCAGAAGTCGAATCCGGTCCGCTCGAGGTCGTACGGTTTCAACCGGAGGGCGAGGTCGGCATCGCCCCGTTTGTGAGCGTCACTTTCAACCAGGCAATGGTTCCGCTCGGCACTGTCGACCAAGTTGATTCATCAGACGTTCCCGTGACGCTGGTCCCCGAACCGCCCGGCCGGTGGCAGTGGATCGGAACCCGAACATTGCGGTTCGAGCATGATCCGGAGATCTTCGATCGGCTTCCCATGGCAACTCACTACCGCGTGGAAGTTGCTGCGGGCACCCAGTCGGTGAGCGGCGGAGCCCTCGCCAAGTCGGTCAGTTGGGAGTTCGTGACACCGGCACCCACGGTCCAGTCGCTCGCGCCAATGAGTGATTCCCTTCCCCTCGACCAGGTGTTCGTGGCCCAGTTCGACCAGCGGGTCGATCCCGATGCGGCGCTCGCCCACATCACTTTGTCGGCCGACGAAGAGAACAAGGATCTACGCCTTGCCACCCCCGAAGAGATCGCCGCCGATGAACAGGTGAGCAGGATCACCCAAATCGCAACCGAAGGAACCTGGGTGGCGTTTCGAGCCGGATCCTCTCTCGGCGCCGACAAGGCGCTCAGAATCAAGGTCGGGCCCGACGTGCCGTCGGCGGAGGGTCCAGACATCGACCACACGTTCCAAGAGTTTCAAGGGCACACCTTCAGCCCACTTCGCATCGTCGATCAGAGCTGCACAACGGCCAACCCGTGCCAGAGCGATTGGGGTCTGATCGTTTCGTTCAACAACGCTCTGGATCCCTCGTCACTTGATCCCTCAGCGATTGTCATCGATCCTGCCATTCCCGGGGCGGTCGTCACCGCGCAATGGTCACAGCTCACCGTTCAGGGCCAGATCTCAGGCGACGTGACCTATCGTCTGACGATTCCGGCAACGCTTGCTGATGAGTTCGGGCAGACCCTTGGCGACGATGAGCGACTCGAATTCCACATCGGCCCCACCACGCCTCAGATAGACCAACTGCAGCAAACTCTGGTGACTCTCGATCCGCTGGCTGACTCGCAGAGCTTTCCGGTCATAGTCAGGAGACACAAGGAATTGCGGGTGAGGGCCTACCGGGTGGCGCCCGGTGATTGGGCGGCATTTCAGCGTCACCTCGAGAGCCGATGGAACGACAACAGGCCGCTTGCTCCACCAGACTTCCCTCTGGTCTACGACGAAGTGATCTCCACTGGTGCCGACGACCAGTTGCGCCAAGAGGTGCCAATCGATCTCGAGCCGATACTTCACGGCGACCACGGCCAGCTCGTGGTCCGTGTCGAGGGCACAGGGCCGTTCGCCAACCTCGACCCGTCCGACGAGAGATTCTGGAACAACCAGCCGGTCGAAGTATGGGTGCAGGACACCGACATTGGCATCGACATGGTGGCGGACTCGACGACAGGCGTCGCCTGGGCCACCGATCTTCGTAACGGATCACCGCTGGCGGGAGTGGAAATCACCGCGTTTGGGCGACCCGACCCGTCGAGCACAGATACCGATGGGATCGCCGCCATCGCCCTCGGTTCGTCGACCGACCGTCCTGTGGTGGCCCGGTTGGGTGACGATTTGGCGATCAATCCAATCCTCTTCGAGCCCAACCCTCTGGGTGATCAAAGCATCTGGTATGTGATCGATGACAGAGGCATCTACCGACCCGGCGAGACCGTCCGCATCAAGGGTTGGGTCCGCAGCGTCGCCCTTGGCGACGAGGCTCGGTTGAAGCTTCCGGCTGAGGGCGAAACCATCTCTTGGACGGCGCACGATTCGTTTGGGAACGACGTGGGGTCGGGTCAAGTCCAACCCGACACATCTGGCGGATTCAATCTCTCGTTCGACCTCTCGAAAGGGGCGAATCTTGGATCGGGATGGGTGGATTTCCAGCGTCCCGCCGAACCCAACTACGGGATCACGCGTCATTCGTTCCTGATTCAGGAATTTCGGCGCCCGGAGTTCGAGGTGACAACTCGCAC
>CAZHMP010000048.1:12694-15436 GCA_964533595.1 uncultured Acidimicrobiales bacterium
TTCCCGGGCCCAATTCCCGGCGGGGACCCCAGTGTTGAAACGTTCAGCGGACGCACCGACTCGTCCGGCACTCACTACCTGAGAATGGACTTCTCAGGTGACGGCGATGGGCTACCCACCACGGTGACGGCCGAGGCGAGTGTCACCGATGTCAACCGTCAGGTATGGACCGACAGCACCGATCTGCTCGTGCATCCGGCCGACCTCTACGTCGGTCTTCGATCGACTCGCACGTTCGTGAAGTCTGGTGATCCCCTCGACATTCAAGCGATCGTGACCGACATCGACGGGAATGCGGTCGCCGGTCATGAATTTGAAATCTCGGCGGATCGCATAGTCAGCCAGTTTGTGGATGGCGAGTGGAAGGACGTGGCGGTCGAATCGCAGAGCTGCAACACGACCTCGGGTGATGTTCCGATCGACTGCTCCTTCGAAACGGTCAATGGGGGCGAGTGGCTGATCAGCACTGACGTCACAGATGTTGCCGGTCGGTCGAGCCACAGCGAAATGACCCGTTGGGTGAGCGGACGGGACGCTGTTCCCAGCAGGGCACTCGACCTGCAGAAGGCGACGCTGATCCCCGACAATCAGACCTACGCACCTGGTGACACGGCAACGATCCTTGTCGAGTCGCCGTTCGGTGCTGCGACAGGCCTTGTGACGTGGGGATCCGGTTCGGTCGAACAGTGGAAGGTCTTCAGCGTCGAGGGGTCCAGTGCCGTGATTTCGGTCCCGGTGGTCGACTCCTACATTCCCACGCTTCACGTGTCGATCGAACTGGTCGGTGCCGCGGAGAGAGTGGCCGACGATGGCACTCCACTACCAGAAGTACCGAGTCGTCCGGCTTTCGCCAGCGGCTCGATAGATCTTCGAGTGCCTCCGGTAAGCCGGACCCTCGATGTGTCCGTCCATCCTGCCGATCCCACTCTTGCCCCCGGCGATTCGACCAGTGTTCTGGTGGAAGTGCGTGACGACGCAGGAGCGCCTGTCGGAGGTGCTGACATGCTCGCGGTGGTGGTCGACGAAGCGGTTCTCGCGTTGTCCGGATACGAACTGCTCGACCCACTCGAAGTGTTTTACCGACGCCAACCGCAATTCGACAGGGCGGCAAGGGCTCGCGAGTCGATCCTGTTGGCCGACCCTCAAGCGATGCTGGACTTGCTTGGGAAAAGCTCCAACGCCGATGCGGGTGGAGCCGCCTCCCCGACGACTATTGCAGCGGCGTTCGATTTGGCGCAGCCAGAATCGGCAGCTGTGGCAGACGAAGCAGGTCGAGCGGCGTTCGATCAAGCCGACGATGGAGCGTCGGCAAGCCCCGCTGCCGCTGTCAGACAGGACTTTGGCGCTCTGGCCCTGTTCGACCCGGAGGTGGTGACCGGGTCCGATGGAAAGGCGACCGTGCAGGTTGACCTACCCGACAGCCTCACCCGCTATCGAGTGATGGTCGTGGCAGTCGACGGAGCAGATCACTTTGGATCCGGTGAATCGACAATCACGGCGCAGCTGCCCTTGCAGGTTCGACCATCGGCCCCGCGCTTTCTCAACTTCGGAGACGAGTTCGACTTGCCGATCGTGGTTCAAAACCTGACTGACTCCGAAACCCAAGTGGACGTGGTGGTTGAGACGTCCAACATCGAAATCGTGGGGTCCCAGGGCCGCAGCGTCACGGTGCCAGCAAACGACCGGGTTGAGGTGAGATTCCCAGCGCGAACGACATCTGCCGGCACCGCCAGATTCCGGGCCGTGGCTGTCGGCGGCGGCAACTCCGATGCCGTTGCTGTGTCACTGCCGGTCTACACGCCGGCCACAGCCGAAGCGTTTGCCACCTATGGTTCGGTGGACAGTGGCGCGGTAATTCAGCCGATCGAGCCACCCGCCGACGTGTATCCCCAGTTCGGTGGACTCGAGATCAACATGTCGTCCACCGCGCTGCAAGCTCTCACCGACGCGGTGCTCTACCTCAACGAATACGAATTCCGTAGCGCCGACGCCTTCGCATCGAGGATCCTCGCTGTTGGTGCATTGCGCGACGTGTTCGCTGCGTTCAAGGCGAATGGCATGCCCACATCAGCCGAAATGGACGCCACCGCCCGATCCGACATTTCCGACCTGTCGGCGCTTCAGAACTTCGACGGCGGGTTCGGGACATGGCGGCGCGATCAGCAATCATCACCGTTTCGATCGGTACAGGCCATGCACGCTCTGCTCGAGGCCAAGTCGAACGGATTCACGGTTCGCCCCGGTGTCCTCGAAAATGGGCTCAACTATCTGCGCAACATCGAGTCGTACATACCCTCCGATTGGAGCAAGAACGCCCGGGACGCACTCGTCTCCTACTCGCTGCACGTACGTGCCCTCGACGGCGATCGCGATTCGGCCATGGCGCGAGCCATCTGGGATCGGTCTGGAGTCGACATCGGTCTCGATGCCATGGCATGGATCTGGCCGCTGGTCGACAGCTCAAGGATCGAGTCCGAGATTGCACGAACCTTCGCCAACCGTGTGGCGGAGACACCCCAAGCTGCCACGTTCACCACCGACTACGGCGACGATGGCTGGCTCGTGTTGGCCTCCGATCGTCGCACGGATGGAATCGTGCTCGACGCGCTGATCACCATGGACCCCGGATCCGATCTGATCCCCAAGGTCGTGGCCGGGCTCATAGCCAATCAGGTCAAGGGGCGCTGGAACAACGTTCAGGAAAACACATTCATACTCCTCGCGCTCAACCGCTATTTCGAC
>CAZHMP010000048.1:15536-18879 GCA_964533595.1 uncultured Acidimicrobiales bacterium
CCGCTCGACAAGGGGTTTGTCGTCCAGCGAAGCTACGAGGGGGTCGATGATCCCGGCGATGTGTGGCTCGACACGACCGGAACCTGGCATGTGAAGTCTGGTGCCAAGGTGAGGGTGATGATCACCATGGTCAACGACAGCCGCCGAACGAACATGGCGTTGATCGATCCCTTGCCTGCAGGTTTTGAACCGCTGAACCCCGCACTCGCTGTCACGGGCGAAATCCCTTCGCCTGAATTCGGGGGACTGGATGGTGGTCCGCAATTCTCGCCGGCTGCGGCAAGAGGGGCCGCCGACGCCGTGCCATGGTGGTGGGGGCCATGGTTCGATCACCAGAATCTGCGTGATGATCGCGCCGAGGCATTCTCGGCCTGGTTGAGCGCCGGCACCCACGATTTCACCTACGTCGCTCGCGCAACAACACCCGGAACGTTCGTCGCCCCTCCCGCGAGGGCCGAGGAGATCTACGCCCCCGAAGTATTCGGGCGCTCTGGCTCCGACACCGTCGTGGTGCAGGACACGTCATTGCAGGGATGACTACGATCCTGAACGTGACCAACAACGACCGATCTTCCGATTTCTTCACGAGTATCACCGCACCAATTCCCTACGAGGGGCCCGATTCCGACAACCCACTGGCGTTCCGCTGGTATGACGCCGATCGGGTGGTCGGCGACAAGACGATGGAGGACCACCTTCGATTCGCGGTCGCCTATTGGCACTCGTTCGCGTCTGATGGAGCCGACCAATTCGGTGTGGGCACGTGGGATCGGCCATGGCTCTCGGGCGATGGCGACGCCATGGACGCCGCCCGATCGAAGATGGCTGCAGCATTCGAGTTCTTCGAGAAGCTGGGTGCGCCATATTTCTGTTTTCACGACTTGGACATTTCCCCCGAAGGTCAGACGTTCGCAGAGAGCTGCGCCAACCTCGACGCGATGGCCGCCACCGCTGCGGTCCACATGGAGCGCACTGGGGTCAAACTCCTGTGGGGCACGGCAAATATGTTCAGTCGTCCTCGCTTCGCGGCCGGTGCTGCCACCAACCCCGACCCGGAATTGTTCGCGAGAGCAGCGGCTCAGGTCAAGCACTGCATGGATGTCACCCATCGTCTCGGCGGTGAGAACTACGTGCTCTGGGGCGGTCGCGAGGGGTACGACACAATCCTCAACACCGACATTCGTCGCGAGCTCGACCAGCTCGGCCGCTTTCTTCACATGGTTGTCGACCACAAACACTCGATCGGTTTCGATGGCACGATTCTGATCGAGCCCAAGCCCCACGAGCCGACGAAGCACCAATACGACCACGACTCTCAGACCATCATCGGGTTTCTGCGGAAATACGATCTCGTAGAAGAAATCAAACTCAACATCGAGGTCAATCACGCCACTCTCGCCGGTCATGATTTTGTCCACGAGGTTGCGGTGGCGGTCGACGAGGGGATGCTTGGCTCAATTGACGCCAACCGTGGCGACCCGCGGCTTGGATGGGACACCGACCAATTCCCCAATTCGGTTGACGAGATGGCTCTGGCGATGCATGAGATCCTGCGTGGCGGCGGTTTGGGCACAGGCGGGCTCAACTTCGATGCCAAGTTGCGACGTCAATCAGTGGATCGAAGCGACCTGTTCCATGCCCACATCGGTGGTATGGATGTGATGGCCAGGGCGCTGCTTGCCGGTCACGCGATGCTTGCCGATGGAGTTCTGACTGCGGCCAAGGCCGAGCGTTACGCGGCCTGGGATGGCGAGTTGGGCGTGGAGATCATGGGCGGAGACAAGACTTTGGCAGAGCTTCACGATCTCGTGACGCGTGATTCGGTCGACAAGAGTCCGGTATCAGGCCGACAGGAGGAGCTCGAGAACGTAGTCAATCGTTACGTCGAGCGGATTCGCTGATGCCTCTCGTCGCCGGCGTCGACTCGTCGACCCAGTCGACGAAGGTGCAGGTGCGCGACCTTCATTCCGGTGAGATCGTGGCGGAGTCATCGGCCCCTCACACGAGCACAAACCCCCCTCGCAGCGAACAAGACCCGGAGGAGTGGTGGCAGGCGCTGTTGCAGGCCCTGTCGGCGGTTTCGGAATGTCTTGGCGATGTCGTGTCGATATCGGTGGCTGCCCAGCAACACGGTCTGGTGGTCCTCGACTCCGATTGCCGCGTCATTCGTCCGGCCAAGTTGTGGAACGACACCGAGTCGGCGCCCGAGGCCCGAGCGCTCACGGAGAGTCTGGGGGCCGACGGTTGGGCGCGTGCCTGTGGTTCGGTGCCCGTGCCGGCATTCACCATCACGAAACTGGCATGGCTCGCCGCGCACGAGCCGGACGCATTCTCCCGCGTGTCGAGGGTGATGTTGCCCCACGACTACCTCACCTGGCGTCTCACCGACGCGTTCGTCACCGACCGCGGCGACGCGTCCGGGACAGGATGGTGGGACCCGGCCTCTGAGACCTATCGACTCGATCTGTTGGAGTTGGTCGCGAAGCGTGATGACTGGCTCGACTTGTTGCCCCACGTTCTCGGCCCCACCGAGGCGGCCGGTGAGATAGCACCGGGTGAGGCCGCCTCTACCGGGCTGCGGAATCAAACTTTGGTCGGCCCGGGCACTGGCGACAACATGGCCGCTGCTCTCGGGCTGGGTCTTCGCCCCGGCGATGCGGTGATCTCGCTTGGCACCTCGGGAACCGCCTATGCGGTGTCATCACAACCGGCCAACGACTCATCGGGGGCGGTGGCCGGGTTTGCGGACGCGTCCGGCCGCTACCTGCCACTGGTGTGCACGCTCAACGCCACCAAGGTCACCGACACCGTCGCCCAATGGCTGGGCATGTCACGCGAAGAGTTCGCCGCTGAGGCAATGTCGGCAACTCCCGGATCTGGCGGGGTCGTGCTCGTGCCCTACTTCGACGGCGAACGCACCCCGAACCTGCCCGACGCCACTGGCAGTTGGAGTGGTCTCCGCAACTCCACCAGCCGTGCAGATCTTGCCCGCAGTGCCCACGAGGGCGTGGTCTGCTCGATGCTCGATGCTTTGGACAAGCTGAAGGATGCCGGCGCCCGCGCCGACCGTCGCTTGTACCTCATCGGTGGGGGATCGAAGAGCGAGGCCTACCGGCATATCACCGCCGATCTCCACGGACGGTCGGTGATCGTGCCACGAGCCACCGAGACGGTTGCGGCTGGAGCGTGCGTTCAGGCGGCGTGGATGGCTGGTCACCAAATCGGAGAGATCGCCGGCGAGTGGGGCTTGGGTGAAGGGGAGATCGTCGAGCCGTCTTTGTCATCCGGCGCTTGCGAAATCCGATCCACATATCGGGCAGTGCTGCCGTAACGCCCGTCCACG
>CAZHMP010000049.1:0-18474 GCA_964533595.1 uncultured Acidimicrobiales bacterium
ACGAGTTAACTGCCTTTGGAGTTCGTATAGCTATTTCTGAAGAGTATAGAGAGTTAGGTTATACGACTCAGAATTACTTAGATAGCTGGACATCCAGATACCGTGGTGCCAGGTTCGGCAGGTGGGTCTGCCGCACGCTTCCTGCATCGCAAGCTCAGCGCGACCCGTCGACCCATAGACCGATCTGGTAGATAAACACCGAGCAATATCTGAGGTTTCTGTCGCGAGGTGGGCACCGCAAAGTTAGTGAAGCTGACGGATCGGTGGACGAGGGGCTGCCGCGGCAGGCTTGCGCTCGCCATCGGAGTTTGCGACCTGCGTCAGGATCGAAGGTGGTCTCGCGAAGCTTGGAGGTCCAACTCGCGAACTCGGCACGAATCGAGATCGTCGATGTAGGAATTGAAGATTTCATAACCCGACGGCGGCGGGTCATGTGACGCTGGTCTCCGGTGGCGACAACTCAGTGGGTTGGTCCGTCGACTAGCCGACCTCTGCGAGCCAATCGCGGGTCTCAAGGGCTTCCTTGATTCGGTGGAGGAACGCGGCCGCGTACGCGCCATCGAATGCCCGGTGGTCCCAGGCGAGGGCGAGTACCCCGACGGAGTGAATGGCGATCGACTCGTTGCCGTGCTCGTCGGCGACGACAACGGGCTTTCTTTGCACGCCGTCTGTTGACAGGATTGCGACTTGAGGCTGATTGATGATCGGGAACTGCATCAGAGTTCCGTACTGGCCGGCGTTGGTGATCGTGAACGTGCCGCCAGATAGCTCGTCGGGTTGCAGTTGCTTCGTTCGGGCTCGAGATGCGATGTCGGCGATCTCACGAGCGATTTGGCGTAGCCGCTTGCCGTTGGCATTCCTCACCACTGGTGCGAGCAGGCCGTCGAAGTCGATATCTACGGCAACGGCGAGATTGACCTCGTCGTGCACTACGAGGTGGTCGGTGGCGAAGCTCGAATTGAGGTGCGGAAAGTTGTGCAACGCGTCCACGACCGCTCGAACGATGAATGGAAGATAGGTCAGGTTGAATCCTTCATCTGCCTTCCATCTTGCTCTTGCTTCATGACGTACCTGCTCGACGCGTTCGTAGTCGACTTCGATTGCCGTCAGCACGTGCGGGGCGGTCTGCTTGGAGGTCACCATGTGTTCGGCGGTGAGCGCGCGAACCCTGTTGAGGGGCACCACTCGGTCCCGGTTGCTCAGGGCAGGTACGGAGACTGCGGCAGCGGGGCTTGACACCGTGATTGGGCGAGTGGATGCCGCTGGTGTGGGTGGGGGAGCTGGCGATTGTGGTAACTCTGATGGTGTGGCTTTGGCGGTCTCGAGGACCGCACGATCTATATCTGCTCTTGTGATGCGGCCGGCGGTGCCTGAGCCCTTGATGGTCGTCGGGTCGATGCCGTGTTCATCGATCAGCCGTCGTACGACGGGCGAGTATCGCTGTGACCATTCGGTCGTAGATGGGGCGTTGTCGGACGTTGGGGCTGGAGTGGGGAGATCAGCTGCCATCGGCGCGTCTGTGGCGGTTCTGGTGGTGTCGTCGATCCGGGCGAGGATCTGTCCGACATCGACGAGTTCACCTTCCTGGGCGAGGATTTCGCTGAGTTCGCCTGTCAGTGGGCTTGGCACTTCGCTGTCGACCTTGTCGGTGGAGACCTCAAAGAGGATCTCGTCGACGTCGACGTGATCTCCCACCTGCTTGAACCAGCGGATGATCGTGCCTTCGGTGATTGTCTCGCCCAGTTGGGGCATCGTGATGTTCGCCATGTGATTGGTCTCAGGGGCTACTGGATGACCCAGCCGCCGTCGATGTGAATCATCTGGCCGGTCATGTAGTCGCTGTCGTCGCTGACCAAGAATGCTGCGGTTCCCTTGATGTCATCGGGATAGGAGACCCGCTTGAGAGCGAGAATCTCGGCAAGGTCCTCGAATGCCTGCCCCTCCTTCTCCTTGAAACCGATCTCGACGAGGTCCTTGTCGAGTTGCTCCCACAAGGGTGTCTTGACGACGCCGGGGGCGTATCCGTTCACAGTGATGTTGTGTTCGGCAAGAGCGATGGCGCCACAGTGAGTGAGCGCAAGGCAGCCGTACTTCGAGGTGCAGTAGACGGTGACATCGATCAGTGGCTTACGCGAGGCGACGGACCCGACGCAAACCATCTTGTAGGGGCGCTCCTGAGGTCCTTGGGCGATCATCTGCTGGGCTGTCTCTTGCATGCCCAGCCACATGCCCTTTGTATTGACGTCCATGATGAAGTCCCAGTTGTCTTCATCGATGTCCATGAAGAACCGAGGTTTGTTCAGCCCGGCGTTGAAGAGGCCGACGTTGATCATGCCGAAGGCCTCGACCGTCGCCGCGACGGCGGCGGCATTGTCCTCTCGCTTGGTGACGTCCATACGAACGGCGATGGCCGAGCCGTTGCCGCGTTCATTGATGCGGTCGGCGACGACACTGGCCTCGTCGAGTTCCAAGTCTCCCAGGCAAACGTTGGCTCCCAATCCTGCGAAGTGCTCGGCATTGGCTGCACCCATGCCTCGGGCTGCGCCGGTGATGAGGATGTTTTTGCCCTCAAGTCGTGTGGTGTCCATGGGCTTGTCCCCCGTGTTCGCTGTTGGTGGATGGAGCGTCACCAGTTGGTGGCGACGTATTTCTGTTCTAGATAATCGAGCAGTCCTTCGTGGCCGCCCTCGCGACCGATCCCGCTCTGCTTCACACCGCCGAAAGGTGCCGCCGGGTCCGACGCGACACCGCGATTTAGGCCGACCATGCCTGCATCGAGCGCTTCGGTGACGCGCAGACCGCGCCCGAGATCACTGGTGTAGACGTAGGAGATCAGGCCGTAGTTGGTGTCATTGGCAAGCGTGATCGCATCCTCCTCATCTTCGAAGACGACCACCGGTGCGACTGGTCCGAAGATCTCGTGGCGCAGGATGTTGGAGTCCGACCTCACGTTCCCGAGCACGGTCGGTGGGTAGAAGTGCCCAGGGCCTTCGAGTGGTGCGCCGCCGGTGATCGTGGACGCCCCTTCGGCCACGGCCGACTGGACGAGGTCGTGTACCTCAGCGACCGCTCGTTCGTTGACGAGGGGGCCAAGCTCGGCGCCCTCGTCCAGTCCTGGAGCCACTGTCAGGCTCGACATGCGTTCAGCCAACCGGCGAGTGAACTCATCGGCGACGCCTGCCTGTACGTAGAAGCGATTCGCGGCGGTGCACGCTTCGCCTCCGTTGCGCATCTTGGCCACCATCGCGCCCTCGATGGCCTCGTCGATGTTTGCGTCGTCGAAGACCAGGAATGGCGCGTTGCCACCAAGCTCCATCGCAGTATTCACTACGTTGTCTGCCGCCTCGTGCAACAGAATCTTGCCAACCTCGGTTGATCCTGTGAATGACAGCTTCCGGACCCTCGGATCGTGAAGCATGGCCGAGACGAGCTCTCCCGAGCGCCGTGAGGCCACAACATTGACGACACCGCCCGGAACGCCTGCTTCATCAAGGATCTGAGCGATCAAGAACGCGGTCAAGGGTGTGTCCGAAGCTGGCTTGAGAACGACCGAACAGCCCGCGGCGAGTGCCGGTCCGATCTTCCGCGTTGCCATCGCAGCGGGGAAGTTCCACGGGGTCACCAGGACTGCGACGCCGACGGGCTTGTGAAGCACGAGGATCTTTTTGTCGCCATTCGGAGCAGTACTCACCGAGCCGAGCGCACGAACTGCCTCTTCGGCGAACCACCGAAAGAACTCTGCGGCGTAGGCCACCTCGCCTCGGGCATCAGCCATGGTCTTGCCGTTTTCCCTGACGATCAGTTCGGCAATCTCATCTGATCGATCGACCATCAGTTCGAAAGCTCGGCGCAGGATCTCGGCGCGGGCGCGGGGAGCTCGAGCTGCCCATGCGGGGAGCGCTTTGTGGGCAGCGGCAACGGCTTGGAGGCCATCTTCGACGGTGCCGCTGGCGACAGTCGTGATTGGCAGCCCGGTGGCTGGATCACGAACGTCGAACACTTCACCGTCAGACGCCGGTCGCCACTCGCCGTCGATGAAGCAATTGGTATTGATGGTCTCGATGATGTCGGTCATTGGTGAGCCGTCCTTCGGATGGTGTCGACGATGCGTTCGACCGACGGAATCGTGGCGTCTTCAAGTGCGTCAGCGGCTGGAAGAGGGACGTGAGGAGTGCTGATCCGAACAACGGGTCCGTCGAGATCCCAGAAGGCCTCGTCGGCCACGATCGACGCGATCTCGGCTCCCCAACCACATAGCCGGGGGTTCTCCTCAACTGTGTAGAGGCGGTTCGTCTTGGCTACCGAGGACAGAATTGTCTGCGTATCGAGTGGCACGAGCGAGCGGACGTCGATGACTTCGCATTCGATGCCCTCGGCAGCGAGCTGCTCGGCCGCGTCCAGGGCGCGATGCACCATCATGGCGAGTGCGACCACGGTGACGTCCTTGCCTGGTCTGACGATCTTGGCCACCCCGAGTTCGTCGACGATGTCGCCGCTACGTTCGGGAACGTCGAACTTCATCGGATAGATGGACTTGTGTTCGAAGAAGAGCACCGGATCGGGGTCTCGGACCGCTGCGGCGAGAAGACCTATGGTGTCCTCCGCCGTAGATGGGGCAACGACCTTGATGCCAGGGATCATCATTGCCCAGTTCTCCACGCTTTGGGAATGCTGGGCCCCAAAGCGTGAGCCGCCACCGTTCGCAGTCCGGATCACGAGAGGGAGCGACATCCGCCCCGCGGTCATGTAGCGGCTCTTGGCGATCTCGTTGGCGATGATGTCCCAGCAGACGGCAAGGAAGTCGCTGAACATGATCTCAGCGATTGGTCGGAGACCTGTCATCGCGGCGCCCATCGCGGCGCCGAGGATTGCCTGCTCCGAGATTGGTGTATCGCGCACACGCTCGGGACCGAATCGCTCGAGGAGGCCGGTTGTGGCCTTGAACACGCCGCCGGCTCCCGCGACGTCCTCGCCGAGGAAGACGACGTTGGGGTCGTGGGCCAGTTCCTGGGCAATGCCGATGCTCACCGCGTCGCGGTATGTCAGTTGCGCCATTGCCAGCCTCCATCGGCCCATACGTCGGCGAACACGCTCTCGAGTGGGGGTACGGGTCCCGCGATTGCGCCCTCGGTTGCGGCGTCGACAGCCGCGGCAGTTTCTGTCGAGATCGTGCTCAGCACACCCTCCGGGACGCCCAACTGCAGCAGCCGCTGGTGGTACATGGGGATGGGATCTCGCTCCATCCAAGCGTCGACCTCTTCCTGGGGTCGGTACTTGCCTGGGTCGGCGCGACTGTGTCCGCCATGTCGGTACGTCTTCGCTTCAATGAGCGACGGGCCACTGCCGCTGCGGGCGTGCTCGAGCGCCCGTTTGGCGGCGACGTAGACAGCGTCGGCGTCGTTGCCATCGACAATGATCGATTCGAGCCCGTAGGCCGAGGCACGGTCGGCGGCGGGGTTGGTCACTGCCGCGACATCGCCGATTGCCGTGTACTCCATGTAGAGATTGTTCTCACAGACGAAGACCGTTGGAAGGTTCCAGACCTTGGCGAAGTTGATTGCTTCGTGGAAGGCACCGATGTTGGTTGTGCCATCGCCAAAGAAGGCCACGGCAACCTGTTTGGTTCCGGTGTACTGGGCCGTCCAGGCGGCTCCGTTGGCAACGCACAGATGGGCGCCGATGATGGCATAGCTGCCCATCACGCCGTGATCGACACTGGTGAGGTGCATCGACCCGCCCTTACCTGCGAGAAGGCCGTTCTCCCGTCCGAGAAGTTCGGCCATGATCGGCGTCATCGGGACGCCCCGAGCAAGCGTGTGGGCATGGCCTCGGTAGGTGGCAAACGTCCAGTCACCGGGCTCCATGGCGGCGCCGAACCCGGCAGCGACCGCTTCCATTCCGAGCGAGAGGTGGCTGGTCCCTTTGACCAACCCCTTAAGGAACAGATCGTAGGCCCTCTTCTCGAACAGTCGGATCTCTTGTTGCAGCCGATAGAGCTGCAGCCGAATGTCGGGATCGATCTCAAGCGCCGCGTTTGATTCGTCAACCGGCTCTGGGTAGGTGGGTTGGTGGTTGCCGTACTCTTCGTGCGACGGCATGGTTGTCATCATCGCTCAGTACTCGTTGGCGACGAAAAGTTCCTCGGCTGGAAACAACGTGATCACATCGCAGCCGTCTTTCGTGACTACGACCTCTTCTTCGATGCGAGCGGCCGAGACCCCGTCGGTTGCAGGGCAATAGGTCTCGATGGCGAAAACCATGTCCTCCTTGATTTCCATTGGTTGCTCGAGCGAGTTCAGCCGACTGATGATCGGTCGTTCGTGGAGTCCGAGACCGAGACCGTGACAGAACTGGAGACCGAACGCTTCCATTTCGCTGTCAAAGCCGAACTCGGTGCACTTCGGGAAGCTGCGGGCGACGTCAGCGGTGCTTACCCCAGGTTTGATCATGTTGATCGCACCGTCGATCCATTGACGGGCCTTGGTGTAAGCGTCGTGTTGCGCGCTGGTGGCACGACCGACGTTGAGTGTGCGGTAGTAGCAAGTCCGGTAGCCGTTGAAGGACTGAATGATGTCGAAGAATGCTTGGTCGCCGGGTCGAAGTATCCGGTCCGAGAAATTGTGCGGATGAGGGCTGCATCGTTCGCCGGAGACAGCATTCACCGCTTCGACGTCATCGGAACCTTGCTCATAGAGACGCTTGTTCACCAGCGCCACAATCTCACTCTCGCGGATACCGGGTTTCAGAACATCTGAGATCAACTGATAGGCGCCATCGACCATCGCACACGCAGTCGTCAACAACATGATCTCATCGGGCGACTTGATCTCGCGGGCATCGAGCATGATCTGTTGCCCGTCGATCACCTTCAACCCCTCTTCTTGCAACGCGAAGAGCATCGGCGGTTCGACAATGTCGACCGCAAGCGGCATGTCGGCGACACCCTGCTCCCGGAGTAGGTGAGCGATTTCCTTGGCGGCGCGCGGAAAGAGTTCATTCTCGGGAGGAATTGCACCACGTAGCCCGTTGAGTCCGGCTCGACAGTTCTCGGGCTTCAACCATGGTGCGTAGATCCGGTGGTGGGCGGCTGCCGATCCGAAGTCCCACACCATGGGGTCGCCGTCCCTCGCGAGCAGCGAGTATCGCGTCATCTTGTCGCGAGCCCACTCGCCGATCTGCGTGCTGGTCGTATATCGGATGTTGTTCGTGTCGAAGCAAAGCAACGCGCCCGCCGGTGATGCGTCAAGGGCATCGCGTACGCGCGCCAAGCGGTAGTCGCGCAACCGCGGGAAGTTCACACGCTCTTCGAAGTCCACCGCCATCGAGCCAGGAGACGGCGTAACGGCGATTGCAAACTCGGCCATTGGGACCTCTTTCCTTGAAGTGTTACGAGTGAGGCTGACTCGGTCCTATGGGACCGTCATCCAGCGAATTTCCATACCGTAGATCAGAGATGCAATCGATTGCAACTAATTTGGCATGGAATGCCCCGGAAGTTGGTCTCTAACAGATTAGATCTTGCAATCGATTGCAAACTATTGTTATGGTCGCTCCGCAGAAGTGATATGTCCGAGAGGGGGTCTGGGTCATGGCCAATGAGCAACCGATCATCGAGGCGCACAGGATTGCGAAACACTTTGGCGGTGTTTTCGCCGTCAATGATGTCAGCCTTTCCGTTGCGGCAGGGCAGATCCACGGGCTCGTCGGAGAGAACGGAGCGGGCAAGTCCACGCTCATGCGTGTTCTGGCCGGCATTCTCGTTCCCGACGCTGGCTCGGTACGTGTCGGTGATGCTCACATCGAAGGAACCGGCGCAAAAGCGGCCCTGGACGCCGGCGTGGCGCTGGTACATCAGGAGCTCAGTCTCGTTCCTGAGATGACGGTCGCGGAGAATATTCTTCTCGGGTCCACGCCGACCAAGGGTGGGATCATCGATCGGAGACGACAGCGGGACATTGCTGCTGCCGCCCTCGAAGAGATCAACGTGTCGGTCGACTTGGACGAACACGTCGTGCGGCTCTCGGTGGCACTCCGCCAGTTTGTCGAGATCGCCCGGGCAGTCGCCCGCAAGCCGCGCGTGTTGATACTCGACGAGCCCACCGCAACGCTGACCCCAGCGGAAACCGACTACCTCCTTGCGATGCTCGAGCGGCTAGCCGCTCAAGGCCTCGCGATCATCTACATATCGCACCGGATTCCGGAGATATTTCGGGTTTGCGACAGTGTCACGATTCTTCGCGACGGCAACCACATCGACACCGTGTCAATCTCAGACATTGAGCCGAATCATCTGGTGGACTTGATGGTTGGCCGCGAGCTCTCGACCGACCCCGAGCTTGATCGCACCGCCAACGCGTCTGGCGACACAGTGCTTCGCGCCCGAGGAATTCGTGCGCCACGCGTAAATGGTGTCGACCTCGACGTTCGAGCAGGTGAGATCGTTGGACTGGGAGGGCTCGTCGGAGCAGGTCGAACGGAAATCGTCCGTGCGATCATCGCCGCTGACACCCGGTCGGGCGGCGATGCCAGCATCACCGTCGACGGCGAATCCCGTCGGATCACCAGCTATCGAGCTGCCATCGCTGCGGGGCTCGCGTACATCCCAGAGGAGCGGCGGACCGATGGCGTGGCGCTCACGATGACCGTCGCCGACAACATTACGCTCCCGAACCGCCGGCAGCTTTCCAAGAACTTCGTCCTGCGGTTCAGAGTAATTGCCGACTTCGCCACGCAACTGGCCCACAAGGTCGGCCTTCGGCCCCCGGAGATTCGCCGCGACGTTGGCGACTTCAGCGGTGGGAATCAGCAGAAGGTCGTGCTCGCGAAATGGTTGGGCCGCGAACCAAGCATCATCGTGTTGGACGAGCCAACTCGAGGTGTTGACGTCGGCGCCAAACAAGAGATCCACCGTCTGATCCGAAACTTGGCCGACGACGGGGCAGCGGTTCTCATTGTGAGTTCTGATCTCCCGGAACTTCTCGAACTGTCCGACGTGGTGCATGTCGTACGTGACGGGCAAATCGCGGGCACTCTCTCACGCGAACAGGCTGATGAGAGCACAGTGATGCGGCTTGCCACGGGTGGTACGCCGGGAGGTGTTGGATGAGAAACTCGTTTGCATTGCCGAAGCCCCGGACCGATGCCGGGATCGACGACCTCGAAGTCGGTCAGGTTGGCATTCTGCAGTGGCTGGCCGATAGGGGAATCTTCGTCTTCACGACGCTGCTCGTTCTCTACTCTTCGGTGTTCATCGACGGCTTCCGGTCTGTTGAGAACATCACCGACGTATTTCATAGGTCAGCTCCAATTGGGATCGTCGCCGTCGGAATGACATTCGTGGTCATCAGCGCGAACTACCTTGATCTTTCCGTCGTCGCCCAGGTTGCCACCGCCGCCGTAATTCTCATCGGCGTCAGCAATGAGGCCAACATCGTCGTCGCGATGCTGTTCTCGCTTGTCGTCGCTCTCGTGTACGGCGTGGTCAACGGTGTGGCTGTTGGCGTCTTTAAGGCCAATGCCGTCATCGTCACGCTCTCGACCACGTTCATGGGTCTCGGAATCCTTCGATGGGCCAGCGGCGGCAGTATCTACTTCGGCCCATCGGACAGCATCATCGCCGACTTCGGACGCACAAAGATCGGCCCGTTCCCATTGTCGATGTTGGTACTGATCCTGATCGCATTCGTGCTCAACTTCGTTCTCAACCGCACCACATTCGGATTCATGATCAAGGCATACGGTTCGAATGCCTCCGCCGCTCGCCTCGCAGGCGTCAACACGTCGCTCGTCGTGATCGGAGCGTTCATCCTCTCGGCAATCGGTGCCATGCTCGGCGGGTTCGTGCTTGCCGCGTTCTCCAATACCGCCGTCTCGGCGATGTCATCGGGCATGGACTTTGAGGCGCTCGCCGCCATCATCGTTGGTGGGACGAGCGTTTTCGGTGGGAAGGGAAGCATTTTCCGAACGGTTCTCGGGGTTGTCTTCGTCAGCATTCTCACCAACATCATGGTTCTCTCTGGGCTCGGGTTCGGATACCAGCAGATGGCCATCGGTGGATTGATCGTGCTTGCGGTCTCTGTCGACGCGCTGGCCAGAAAGGCGGCCGGATCATGAACGAACAATCGGGAATCAGCATCGGCGGCGACCGAGCCAAGGGATTGGCCCGCGTTCGGGCACTCCTGGGACGTCGGACCGAGGGCCGTGTCATCGCCCTGCTGATCGTCGTCTCGGTAGGGTCATGGATTTTCGAGCCCGTCGTCTTCACGTCCTACCAAGTCACCCTCGGTCGCATCGCACTGATCGGGCTCGTGGCTCTCGGCTTGACGGCTGTGATCTTGATGGGAGAATTGGACCTCAGCGTGGCCAGCACCCTGGCGCTCTCCGGGGTCGTGATGGCCAGCATCCACAACCTCTTCTTTGGGATCGTGGCCGCGTTGGCCGTCGGGCTGCTCATCGGCGCGATCAACGCATTTTTCGTCGTGGTTGTGGAGATCAACTCGTTTATCGCCACGCTTGGCATGCTGTTCCTACTTCGTGGGCTGGGCTTCGTGATATCTGATGAAGCGCCGGTCCGATTGAGCAATATTGATGCGGGAATCTCCTTCGGAAAGCCGCTCTTCGGCAATATCACGCCGCGGATGCTGATATTCATCGCGACCTTCGTGGTCATGCAATTCTTCTTCACGCGAGTTCGGGTCGGGAGAGAGTCCTACGCCGTCGGCGGCAATCGGGAAGCAGCATTCGACGCGGGGATCCCGGTTCGCCGCCGCGTCTTCACCGGATTCATGATTTCGGGGATGGTGGCTGCGACTGCCGGGATCATCAATACCCTTGAGCGCACAGCCGCCGATCCGACCGCGGGTTCAACGGTGCTCCTCTCGAGCTTCGCGGCCGCGATCATCGGCGGCATCCTGCTCACCGGAGGGCGAGGGTCGGTTGTCGGCACGCTTCTTGGCGCTGCTGCTCTCGGTGTGCTGCAGATCGCACTGACCCTGTCGGCCGTAGAGGTCGACGTGCAGAACATCATCATCGGCTTCGTCCTATTCGTCGCTGTCATCACGGATCCCGACAGTCTCCGTTCAGTGGCCGGCAGTGTCCGTTCATTCTTTGCCGGTCGCTCGCAAGGAGAGCTGGCGAGATGACTGAACCCTTGTTGCGGTAGCCAGCCAGCCACGCCCGCACGATCGCAATCAGTAACACAATCCCTAGGAGGGGAAATACAATGCGAAATCAGAATCAGAAGCCACGGCGTCTTCGCCTCATGCTCATAGCACTCTTGGCGGTCTTCGCCGTGTTTGCATCGGCGTGCGGTGATGACGGTGGATCGAGTTCGGGCAATTCGGCTTCCGATAACTCGTCATCTACCGCCTCGGACTCGTCATCTACCGCCGCCCCGGACGTGGCCGAGAGCCAAACGTTCGAAGTCTTTGCCCTGCTTCCCCAGGGAAACGATCAGCCATACGGAACAACGTATCTTCCTCCGTTCGAGGCGAAGGCCGCGGAACTCGGGCTCAAACTGAACATCACCAACTCGGGATATGACGCCGACAAACAGGCCAGCGAGTGCGAGGTAGCGGTCGCCGCGAAGCCCGATCTGATCATCCTGTGGCCTGCCGTTGGCGACACCGTGCGTCCGTGTCTTGAGGCTGCCAAGGACGCTGGGATCCCAGTCACGGTCACCAACTCGGACGTGAACCCCGAGGACAAAGATCTCACTGCCGCGTACTCAGGACCTGACACGTACGGGCAGGGCGCCGCGTCAGGCGAGCTGATGTGCGGGTTCGCTGACGGCGCTGACGTCGGCATCATCATGGTGAACGGCCTCACCGGCAACTCCACGGCGATCGACCGTGAGAACGGATTCGAGGACACGATCAACGAACAGTGCCCTAACGTCACGATCCTCGCCCGTCAGCCTGGCAACTGGAACAAGGATGACTCCCAACTCGCGGCATCGGAGATGATCACTGCGGTAGGCGCCGAGAACATCGGCGGTGTGTATGCCGCCGATGACACCATGGTGGCCGGCGTCATTGACGCCCTCAAGTCCCGGGACATCGACCTGTCGACGCTGCACATTACGTCGATCGGCAACACCTTCCTCGGCAACCCTCTGGTGGCGTCCGGCGAACTCGACGGCACCATCTTCCAGTCCTCGTCGTGGGACGGAGAGAACGCCGCGACCACCGCCTATGAGGTACTAACCGGCGGCTCCAGCGAACGAATCGTGAAGTTCATGCCTTCGGTGAAGGTTACCGGCGACAACGCGGACGATCCGTCCGTCGCGCCGGAGTGGTAATCAGCACCCTCCAGCTGATTCATCGGGGCCCGGGCGGTCAGAGAGACGCCCGGGCCCTGGATTCACCGTCTAGGTTCAGGCGATGATCAGTTCGAGACTCTCGTGCAAGACCAGCAAGGATAAGGACCAAATTGATGGAGCGTCGTAACATCGCGGCGGTCACGCTCAAAGATGTCGCTGAAGTTGCTGGCGTTACGGTCTCGACTGCGTCAAGGGCACTCAGCACGGACAAAAGCGCAC
The DNA here is from genome assembly GCA_964533595.1 of uncultured Acidimicrobiales bacterium. Lineage (GTDB taxonomy): Bacteria > Actinomycetota > Acidimicrobiia > Acidimicrobiales > Aldehydirespiratoraceae > SZUA-87. Next base: position 12,539 of record CAZHMP010000049.1, read on the forward strand.
TTGTCACCGCCGACACCAGGGCCCGCGTTGTTGAAGCTGCCCGCGAGCTCAACTACCGCGGAAACGCCCACGCATCGGCGCTGCGGCGAGGGAGCACGGGCACGATTGGGGTAATAGTTGCAGACATCGGCAACCCATTCATAGGTCCGGTTCTGCGTGGGATGTCGGCTGCTCTTGGTGGTCGGGATCTGCTGCCAATCACGGTTGAGACCCGTGACTCCTCCGACGAGCTGCTGCGAGTGTGTGAGAAGCTCCTGGCTCAGCGAGTCGACGGCCTCATCGTCACTGCGGCTAGGCGCGGCGATCAGTCGCTCCTGCGGCATGTTGCGGCCGAGGTACCGACCGTGCTTGCCGTTCGCGAGCTGAGCGGGCGCGGAATCCCCGCCGTCTCCCATGACGACGTCGCCGGAGGCGTGCTTGCTGCCGAGCACCTCCTGTCGCTCGGTCACCTCCGCTCAGCCCAGCTCATCGGTCCCGCTGACATCAGCTCGTTCGCTGGGCGCGAGCTCGGGTTCAGAGAATCGATGGAACGTGCCGGCGCCACGTGTGTCGACATCGATGCTGCCATTCGCCTCCCCACCGTCGAAGCAGGGCGCGACCTCGCCTCGGCCATGATGGAGGAACTTCCAGATCCGCCCACCGCAGTTTTCGCCCACAACGACAGCATCGCCATTGGAGCGATGGCTGAACTTCATGACCGTGGCATTCGCTGCCCCGAGGATGTATCGATCGTGGGGTACAACGATGGGATTCTGACCGATCATCTGCGGACCCCACTCACGACGATTCGACTTCCGAGCTTCGATCTCGGGCGGCTCGCCGCCGACCTCCTGATCAGCCGGCTCGACGGGTCCGAGACATCTGCGAGTCGCGTCGTCCTTGCACCTGATCTCGTAGTACGGCAGTCGACGTCAGCACCGAGAGAATTGGAGACCTGACCATGGTCGAAATGAACGGACGATCCTGCATCGTCACCGGCGCGGCACAGGGGATCGGTCGCGCTATCGGGGAAGCACTTCTCGACGAGGGGGCCGACGTTTGTTTCGCCGACCTCAACGGTGAGAAGGCCGCCGAGGTCGCCGCCGCGAATGAGGCGCGGGGGAGACAGAACGGCGCAAAAGTAATGTCTGCTGAGGTAGACGTGGTCGACCGGGCACAGGTCCAGACGATGATCGCCAGAACCGTCGACTGCTTCGGAAAACTCGACGTGAAGTTCAACAATGCGGGTGTGAACAAGCCGATGAACTTTCTCGACGTCACCGAGGACAACTGGGACTTCATCATGCGCGTCAACGGACTGGGAGTTCTGATCGGCACGCAGGAAGCCGCCAAGCAAATGATTCGGCAAGGCGGCGGCGGCAAGATCATCAACACCGCATCGATCGCCAGCCGATCTGGTTACGACAACGTCGCCCCATACTGCGCATCGAAGGCGGCGGTCGTGTCCATTACCCAGTCAGCCGCACGCGACCTCTCTCAACACGACATCACCGTGACCGGATTCGCCCCAGGCGTCGTCGCCACCGAGATGTGGGACACCCTCGACAGGGACCTCATGGAGTTGGGTGTCTCAGAACGGCCTGGTCAGGCAATGGACGAATTCTCCGCAGACATTCTGCGCGGCCGCGTCGCGACGCCGAGCGACATCACCGGCACTACCACCTTCCTTGCTTCCGCAGCGAGTGACTACATGACCGGCCAAATCATCATGATCGACGGCGGAATGGAGCTGGTGTGACTCACGTCGGCTTTGCCGGCGTCGGCCGGATGGGTGCTCCGATGGCAACCAATCTGGCCGCGGCTGGGTTCGACGTTTTACTCTGGAATCGCACGACCGCGACGGCCGAACACCTCGGTCGAGAGATCGCTGCGGTCGTGTGCTCGACCCCTCGAGAGCTGGCCGAGCGCTCAGACGTCGTCGTGACGATGCTCGCCGATGACGAATCGTCGACGTCCGTCCATGAGGCGGAAGATGGGATCTTTGGGGCGTCGGGCGGCGCTAGGCACGTTGTCACAATGGGTACGCACAGCCCTGGGCACATCCAGCGATTGGCAGCGATCGCGGGGTCTCGAACGGTGATCGACGCGCCAGTGTCGGGCTCCACTGAGGCTGCGTCCGCGGCCCAGTTGATGATCATGGCCGGCGCCAGTGAGGCCACTCTCGATGCCGTCCGACCGATCCTCGCGGCAATGAGCAGCGAGGTCATTTGCCTCGGCTCCGTCGGTGCCGGCGCCACAATGAAACTCGCCGTCAACATGCTGATCCACGGCCTCAACCAGACGATGGCGGAGTCACTCACCCTGGCCGAGGCGGCGGGCATCGACCCCTCGCTCGCATACTGTGCCATAGAGCGGTCCGCGGCCGCGGCGCCAATGATCCACTACCGAAAGCCCCAATACCTCGATGAGCGGGCCAACCCCGTTTCGTTCGCGCTCTCCTTGGCGGGCAAGGACGTCGCGCTGGCGGTCAACATTGCTACCGAACTCGGGGTATCGGTTCCCCAGACCCAGCTGAACCTGGACCAGATCCGGGCCGCCGAAGCCAGCGGATTTGGCGAGCGCGACATGGCGTCTATGGTCAACTACTTACGAGGCTTACGATGAAGGCTGCACTGTTCGTTGGCGGATGGGAGGGGCACCGGCCACAGGAATTCAGCGACTGGGCCGCGGACCTGCTCCAAGCCCAAGGATTCGAGGTCTGCATCAACGAGACACTGGCCCCACTCGCCGACCCTTCCTCACTCACCGACATTGATCTGGTGGTGCCAATCTGGTCGAGTGCACGCTCCTCGCACCAGCCCGAGTTCGGAAATATGACCGCGGCCGAAGAGGATGGTCTTCTCTCCTTGATTGCAGGCGGATGTGGCATAGCCGGCTGGCATGGGCACATGGGAGATGCCTTCCGCGATCGCCCGAGCTACCACTTCCTCATCGGCGGCCAGTTCGTAGCCCACCCGCCTGGGTGGCCGGACAATCCAGTCCCATCCGACGACTTCGTGGACTACGACGTCACAATCGTGAGGCCGGATGACCCGATCGTTCGGGGGATCGACAGTTTCCGTCTGGTCTCTGAGCAGTACTACATGCTCGTGGACCCGAGCAACGAGGTCCTTGCCACGACCACGTTCTCGGGTGAACACCTGTGGTGGATCGAGGGCACCTCGATCCCGGTCGTGTGGAAGCGACGCTGGGATCGTGGCCGGGTCTTCTACTGTTCGATAGGCCACACGATCGATGATTTGAGGGTTCCAGAGGTCACCGAGATAATGCGACGAGGAATGATCTGGGCGGCATCGGGGGCCCAGATTGATCAGACGTATGATCCATCTCCTGCTCATGTGCGCCGAGGCGCGCCGTCGTAGCTCGAATGGATCCAGAGCGATCTGGGAAGTAGACACGACGGGTCGGTGAAGGTGCTGGCGACGGGAGTTCGCATGGACGTTTTGAGGATCTTCATGCCTTCGGCTCGGAAGATCTCGTCGAAGCTGTCGATGAACTGGTTGCCACGATCACGGACCAGAGCACCATCGAGGTGCTCGCCATGGGCGATGAAGAGGTTGCGGGCGGCTTGCGTGGTCCAGGCGGTCGCCCCAGGTGCCTCGGACCGGTTCGGGGACAGGTTGATGCCGTTGTGAGTGAGGATCTGCCAGACCGTCGTCTTGGAGGTCTGGTACCCGAGCCTGGCGAGTCCCCCCTGGATGCGGCGGTGTCTCCATTTCGACTTCTCGGCGGCGAGTCGCACGACCAGTTCTCGCAGCTTTGCACCGGGTACGGTCCGGTCGTCGTTGGTCACCGCTGGAGGGTCCTCACGGCGGAGCAGCACGCTCAGCTGGTGACGCAGCTCGATGAACTTGAGGTCCTTCGAACGCCCGGAGCGAACAGCGAGCCATGCCAGGCTGGCCAGGAATCGGTAGAGGATACGAACCACGGCGAACAAGGATGGCGGCATCGGCCCTAGTCAGCACCCACACGCGACTTTCTGGACACCACCAGGCCCGATCGCGCCAGCCACCCTGATTGATGTGTGCCCCAAGCGTGATCCTGGCTTGCCCGAGTTACGTATCTCTATTGAGCTGGTGGTGTCGGCTGCTGGTTGGGTAAGTCGGTGTACTTGTTTGTCGGGACGGGAAGATTTGAACTCCCGGCATCCTGCTGAAAAAGCAGAAATATCGGGTTACCGTTTGCTGAGGATTTCCACGTTTCCGCAGGTCAGAGGGGGTGGAGTGGATGGTGCGGGGATTCGATCCTGTGCGCTGTTGAGCGCTGTTAGTTGCACGTGGGTTGCACGGAATCGGGCCTCAGTTCGCCTCACGACAGAGGCAATCTCGGCCACGGTCCCGTCCAAGTCGAACAAGTTGAGAATACGGCGGTAATGCCGGTTCGTTTGGTGGTGGAGACAAGCCGGCTGAGCACTGCTAGGAGCACACATCAACTGGACCATCGAACGGGACCCGCTCAGGATGGCGGTGTGCCCTTCGTGAATCCGCCGAGGCGTTGCGCGAGCTTTCGGTGGGGTGAACAGTCAGCGTGATCAGGTGCCGTTGTAGATCCGGTTGATGTCGATGAGTTCGACGTCGGAGCTTTTGTCCCCTGCGGCCTTGAGGTTGTTCTCGAATCCGGACGCCGAGAAGAGTAGAAGGTTGCTGGTGCTCGCGGTCGGTTGTTTCTTGGCGATGAGTTGCCTCAGCGCTTCGAGGCGGTTGAGGTCGCTCAGCGTTCGTTTCGACGTGGTGTGTTTCGCTTCGCCGATGGCCACCACGCGAGACGATCCGTTCTGATCGCGGGCGAGTGCCACGACGTCGACTTCGTGCTGGGTCCGCTGGGCTGTGTCGTTGACAACGGCGGGACCGACCGAGGCGACTTGGCCGCCGACGGTGTCTGGAGATGCGAATCGGAAGGTGAACTCGCGAGCGAGGTTCTCGAAGTGCAGGCCGAGAACATGGGTTCGGAAACGAGGCTGCGCGTCTTCCCAGGCCTCAGCGGCGCGCCGGTCCTCGAACCGGGCGAGATCCCGACGCGTGACGACGTGATGGAACCGGACGATCGGCTCTGTGATCCGGTAGATCGGTCGGCGTGACCTGAGCGCGTCGTCAGTTGCCGCGACAAACCCGGCGTCTTCGAGCGCCCGGAGCGGGTGTTGCACGGAGCGCTGCTCGCGACCGAGGGCTTGCGCCACCGCAGTTTGGTTGGTGTTGCCGCTCGCGATCGCTGCAACGACGGCGTGGTAGAGCGCCCGATCAGAAAGCGAGCGCTCCTCGGTAAGGAGGTAGTCGTCTTCGCGGAACAACGCGCTCGCTGGGTTGAGTGGTCCGGCCGCGAGCCACTTGGCGAAGTCTGCCGCCCGTTTCGGGGGAGCGGCCGGTAGGAGATCGTGGTAGCCGGGCGTCCCACCGACAATAGAATGAACAAGGAACGCGGTGGTCGGGTCGGTGATGCCCCAGAACTCGGCGGACATGCGGTAGTCGAACGTTTTGACCACGACGTCGGTTGAGGCTCGCCCGCGTAACGCCTGTGTTCCTTCGAGGAGACCGGCCATCACCGACAGAGCAGATCCGCAGAGGATCAGTCGGAGCGATCCGCCGCCGTCACGCGTCTGATCGATGAATCGCTGGAGCAGCGAAGGCAATTCGGGGGAGTGACTCAGCAAGTATGGGAATTCATCGATGACGACGACCGCGTTGGCATCCTTCGATGCAAGATCGCCGAGCGCACCAAGCGCGTCCTGCCAACTGTCGATCGCGAGTCGACCTCCGGGCACGCTGAGGTACTCGCCGAGCGCCGTGCCGAATCCAGCCAAGGCCTGACTCTGCTCCTCCTCGACCGCCTGGTAGTAGAAGCCGCCGGCTACCCGAGCGAGTCGGCGCAGCAGGTACGACTTGCCCTGACGCTGACGCTGACGCTGACGCTGACGCTGACGCTGACGCTGACGCTGACGC
>CAZHMP010000050.1:0-8234 GCA_964533595.1 uncultured Acidimicrobiales bacterium
GTTCTGGCTGTGCCCTGCACGGCGGAGCCGTGCAGGGCACAGCCAGAACGGGGGGAGAGGGAGGATTGGGTGGTGGGGGTGGTGAGAGCGCTACCAGTCGCGAAGGTCGATGGGCCAAGTGTCGATCACGTCTTCGCCGTCGGTGATGTGAAGCAGCGGATGCTTGGCCACGGTCGGGTCGACATGGGCGGGAACGAATGTGACGCGATGGCCGACACCGACCCGCAGATCTGGGTCGGCCATCACGGTGGTGTGCTCATCGGAACAGAAGAAGACGGTGCCGGTGTCGGCGGTCGGATTGCCGTGATCCATGCCGAAGGCCTTCAATCCGGCGTCGGCCACATACCATCCGCCCTGGCCGGGCCGCGTCGAGATCACCGTGGCCAGCACACGAAGCGCGGGCCGAAACGGGAGGTCGGAAAGCCTCGCATAGTGGGTGTCCATCAACGCGTGGGAGCCTGCCTGGATCTCGGTGGCGGTCTGGTTGAGGGCGTGCGTTCCGGTGCCGCCCGCCGAGATGACATCGCCGCCGACGCGGCAATGGGCCTCGAACAGCAGGGTCATCGATTCGACCACTGCAATTCTCCGCTTGGCCTGATCCTCCCAATCTTGACAGTGGCCCTCATAGCCCATCACCCCGCGTACGTCGAGGCCTCGTTCGATGGCGGCGCTCGCCAGTCGAGGCGCATCGTCGGGCTCGCATCCGCATCGGGGGAGGCCGACGTCGACGTCGATCAGCACTTCTCTCACACCGGATTTGGCGGCTACTTCTATTGTCTCCAGTGAGTCGACGGCCACGGTGATCCGACTCTTCCCGACGGCGAGTTCGGTGAGGCGCTCGATGTCGAGGGTCTCGTTGGCGAGGAGCAGGTCTTCGTCGAGCCCGGATCGGGCCATGCCTTCCATTTCTCTGAGCGTGGCGCAGCAGAACGCAAGATGCCCGTGACGTGACGCCATTTCCGCAGCGAGGCGGGTGGATTTGAACGCTTTGACGTGGGGTCGCAGGGCCGGGCCGGGGCGGGCCACGGCCATGGCAGCAAGGTTGGCCTCAAGGGTGGCGGCGTCGACTACCAGCGCAGGTGTTTGCAGGTCGTGGATGGTGGTCACCGTTTCACTCGATCAGGACCTCGGACGGGTGTCAAATAGGGTGCAGCCATGGCCAAGCCAACAAATCTGTGCGTCGTCCTGCTCGACTCGCTCAACCGCCACATGCTGGGCAGCTACGGCGGTGATGAGTTCGACACCCCCAACCTCGACCGTTTCGCCGCGGAGAAGGCCACGCGCTTCACCAACCACGTGACGGGGTCGCTGCCGTGCATGCCGGCCCGGCACGACATCTTGGTGGGTGCGGTCGATTTCTTGTGGAAGCCTTGGGGTTCGATCGAACTATGGGAGAAACCGATCACCCGTGCTCTCAGCGACGCCGGTGTGACCACGATGATGGTGACCGACCACCCTCACCTGTTTGAGACCGGCGGCGAGAACTACCACACCGATTTTCACGCCTGGGATTATGTGCGCGGTCACGAGGGTGATCCCTGGAGGACCCATCCCGATCCGTCGTGGATCGGTGCACCAGCGACCCCGGCTCGCCGTGGCGGATGGTGGCTGGAACGGTCGCTCGGGATCGATCGTCTTACTCGTGCCTACGACGAGTCGCGCACGTTCTTCCGTGAGGAGACCGACTATCCGGGACCCCGCACCATGACCGAGGCCGCGCGCTTTTTGCGCGAAGCCACCCCACATCATGATCGCTGGTTCATGTTTGTGGACGAGTTCGACCCCCACGAGCCTTTCGACACGCCGCCGCCCTGGGCCGGCCGCTACGAGGACCAATCCTGGAGCGAAGAGGCGATCATCTGGCCTCCCTACTCCGACGGAGCGATTTCCGAAGGCATGCTTTCCGAAGCGGAGGGTCGACACATCAGGGCCAACTACGGCAGCAAGTTGTCGATGATCGACCATTGGTTCGGAAGGGTTCTCGACGAGTTCGACCGTGAGGATCTCTGGGACGACACCGCGCTGGTGGTGTGCACCGATCACGGCCTCTTCTTGGGAGACATTCGCAACGGACGCGATATCTGGGGCAAGCCCGGAGTGCCCCAATATGAGCCGATGGGGCACACGCCTTTGATGATTCACTGGCCCGGCGTGCCGGGCGGCTCCACTTGCGACGCCCTCACCACCAACGTCGATCTGTTTGCCACGATCGCCGACGTGTTCGACGTAGGGGTCGATCACCTCACCCACGGCCAATCGATCGCGCCATTGCTCAACAGTGAGACCGATTCGATTCGTGACTGGGCGATCGGTGGCGTATACGGCAATTGGGTGCAGGTGACCAACGGCAGGCTGAAGTACGCGCGATCTGCCGTAGGCGACAATTTTCCCTTGTCGATGTGGTCGAATCGCTGGTCGACGATGCCCTATCGCGTAGCCGGGTTGGCTGGTTTGCCCGATCCCGATGATCGGGCGTGGCTCGATCACATGCCGGGCTCGGAGATTCCGGTGATCCGCCAGCCGTTCCAAGCCGGCGACATGTTGCCCTTTGCCGCGTCGGCGGGCCATGTTGACGAGCATTATCTATTCGACCTTTCTGTTGATCCCGGCGAGCTGGAGAACCGAGTTGGCGAGCCGGCCGAGCGCGAGATGATGCAGCTTCTTCACACCGCGCTCGTTGAACTGTCGGCTCCGGCCGATCAATTCGCCAGACTCGGTTTGTCTTAGCCGCGCGGATCGTGGCGGGCGGCTAGTCATTCGGTGGTGCTCGCCAGTGGGTGAGGTGGTCGGCCGTCGGGCGACCGTCGGGCCGAATGATCTTGATCGTGCCGTCGGGGCGTCGTGCGGCCTGGTAGCCCGATTCCTTGAGATGGTTGTGGCCGCGGCACGCCGGCGCAGCGTTGGCTTGGTCGGTGGGGCCACGGTTGTTCCACGAGGTGAGGTGGTCGATCTGACAATGGGTGACGGGTATCCAGCAGCCGTGCCAGTAGCAGCGGGTGGATTGCATCATGGCGGCGAGCCTTGACGAGCCGGTGAAGAGCCGCTGGCTGCGGCCGACGGCGACAACGACGCCGGCCGAGTTGATCACGACCCTGCGCACCCTGGCCACCAGGGCCTCCGCGACGACTTCCGCGGCGCTGACCGGAGTGCCATCCAGAGTGTGACAGAAGCGTTTTCCGGCGATGATTTCACGGGCCACTTCGCTGGGAGTGGACGGATTGGTTTCCACACCACAGAGCGCGCCGAGTTGCTCCTCAAAGCTCTGTTGATCGATCACGACGTTGGTGATTCCGTGGGCCGGCTGGGCGCGGCCGCTGACGGGGTCGTTGTGGCCACGATCACCCGTGGAGTCGCGGTCGGTGCCAAATATCAAATCGGTGAAGATGTCGTAGCGAATCTGGGCGGCTGAACGGGGCATGTGAAGACGCCAATTGTCGCCGTGAAGAGCCTTTGCGGTCTCGGAATCGGAGAGATACTCGGCCTTGGCGCGTTGGGCGAGAAGATCATGGAGCCGGGCGCCGTGGAGTGAGGTCATCCTGGATTTGAGATCCCATGTGTCGTTGAAATCGAGTGCGAGATTGATCGACCGGCGCTCCCAGCGGCGCTCGGCCAGCTTGTGGGCGCCGTCGGCGTCGACCGCCTCCTCCCACTCGTGGCAGAACGAGTCGAAGTCGCAGTATTCGAGCGCTTCGGCTGCCTCGACGAAGATGGAGTCGCACTCGCCGACGAGGTGACGGATGCGTGGATTCGACCAAATTCGGGCGATCCGTCTCACTTGATCGGTGCCAATTCGCCCGCTCTGCCACGCCTCGGCCACATTTGGAAGTTGGCGCAGGGCGCGCGCCGAGCGATCACGTTGCGATGCCTCGGCGCCGGCGAGACGGCCGTGGTGGCGCATCATCACTCTGGCGGAGAAGTGCCCGTCGGCCGAGTGCATGCCGGACGAATCGATCTTGGTGAGCAGCGCCACTTGAGCCGCCTGGATGCGTCGCCCCATTCGCTCGAGGGCCACGATCGAGTCGGCTGCTTCGTCGGCCCGAAGCGTGGAGAACCCGTCGGCGAAGACAGAGTCGATCGCACGATCGGCAGATGCCGTGGCCTCGAAGAGGGCCGCCGGAGGTGCGTCGTTGAGGGTCGCCACCGGAGCGTCGTTGATCGTTGCGAACATATGTTCGATTATGACAAGGGGGTGTGACATTCACTCCCGATCCCATTTACGTCCTCGCAGGTGCGTCTCCTATGCTCCGGCGGCAGCCCTTCCAGGAAGACAGAGTCGATCGCACAATCGGCAGATGCCGCGAGGGGGAGAGCCGAACACCAATGGGGGAATGATGAAAGATTTTTCAGGCAAGCTGGCGGTGGTGACGGGCGGCGGCTCCGGGATGGGGCGGGAGCTGGCACGCCAGTTGGCCTCAGCCGGAACCGATCTGGCGATTTGCGATGTGTCGGACGACAACATGGACGTGACCGCAGAGATGGTGCGTGGCGAACACCCGAGCGTCACCATCACCACCCATTCCTGCGACGTGTCGAGTGAGCCCGACGTGCTGAGGTTCCGTGATGAGGTGCTCTCGCAGCACGACACCGACCATGTCGCACTCCTGTTCAACAACGCGGGGCTCAGCGGCGGCGGAAGCATGATCACGGACTCCCGGGAGGCCTGGGATCGATGTTTTTCGATTTGCTGGGGAGGGGTTTACAACTGCACCCGCGCATTTCTTCCCTTGCTGATCGCCGCTCCCGAAGCGCACCTGATCAACACGTCGAGCGTCAACGGGTTTTGGGCCAGCCTGGGTCCGGACCGGCCCCACACGGCCTACTCCACGGCCAAGTTCGCGGTCCGTGGCTTCAGCGAGGCGCTGATCACCGATCTCCGCTGCAACGCGCCGCATGTGAAGGTGTCGGTGGTGATGCCGGGTCACATCGGAACATCGATCGTGGAGAACTCGATGAAGTTCGGATCGCATCAAGAACTGACCGCGGAGGAGACCGACGCGGTGATGCTGGTGGCCAAGGAATTCGAGGAACAAGCGCCGATGACAGCAGCGGAGGCCGCTGCCGTGATCCTCGATGGAGTGCGTGAAGAGCAGTGGCGGATTCTCGTGGGCGATGACGCCCGGTTGATCGACGCTGCCGTGAGGACCGATCCGGAGATGGCCTACGAAGGCGATGGCTTCTTCGAGGTGATGAACCGGATCGCCGAGACCTACGCCCCATAGTTTGAGGGCTCGCCGACCTGGCACCCAACGGAAGCAATGACCGGGCAACCAATGGAAGCAATAGGGCGACGTTCAGCCCGCATTGCCCCAATTCAACCGGTCAATACTCCCGCAGGAGACAGGGGCCAATGACCTGAGAAATCAGGCAGTCACTCATCGGCGTCTGTTGATCTTCGCAGCGGGCGACATTGTCTCCGCGGCGTCTTCGTCGTCTATGAACCACGACGCGGCCGCAGCGACCACGAACATGGCGGCGGTGGCCAGGAATCCGTCCCGGTAGGCACCGAGCTTGGCGGTCTGGATGGCCTCGGGGCCCATGCCCGGATGAACGCTGTTGCGAATGCCGGTGGTGAGCACGGTTGCGGCGATGGCCACTCCGAATGCCGACGACATCTGTCGTTGCGTCGAGAAAATCGACGATGCGCGACCAGTTTCCGCCTTCGATATTCGGGCGTAGACCGCGGTCTGCAGAGAGATGAAGATGAAGCTCATCGACACCCCTCGAGCGAACATCAGGCCGCGAATCGTCCAGAGGCTGGTGTGGAGCCCGAGGTTGGCAAACCCGTATCCAACGAGTGCGCCGCCGAGCAGTCCGGTCACCATGAGCCGCCGCGGTCCGATGACCGGATAGAACTTTCGCCCCACGACTTGTGACGCCAGGATCACGCCGATTGCCTGGGGAATCTGGGCGAGGCCGGAGTCGAGCGCCGAGAAGCCGCGTAGCCGCTGCAGATATAGAGGAAAGAGGAACAGCAAGCTGACGAACCCGCCGTACATGGCCAGACCGGCGATGTTCGTGCGTCGAAACATCCTTTCGCCGAACAGCCTCAGGTGAAGCATCGGATGTTCGAGCCGGAGCTCCACCACTACCAGGACGGCGAACAGCGCCACGCCGGTTGCGGCGAAGGCGAGTATGAGCGGATCGGACCAGCCGCGGCTCGGGCCCTTCGACAACGCGTACAGCACCAGGGTGAGGCCACCACCCGACAGCGCGAAACCGGCGAGATCAAACGGGCCTGTGTCGGGTTCGCTGTGCTCCACCAGAAAGGTGGCCGCGAGCACGAAGGAGATGACGCCGATGGGTCCGTTCACGAAGAAGATCCAGCGCCACGAGACAGTGTCGACGATCAGCCCACCGAGCACCGGTCCGATGGCGGGCGCCACCACTGCAACCCCGAGCACCGCTGTGGCGGCCTTGGCTCGTTCCTCGAGCGGGAACGCTCGGTAGAGCATGGCTGCCCCGACCGGGGTGAGCATTCCACCGCCGATGCCTTGGAGAATACGGAATGCGATCAGCTGGTTGAGTGATCCGGACAGTCCGCACAGCATTGATGCGCCGGTGAACATGGCGAGCGCGAACAGGAAAATCTTCTTTGTGCCGATGCGGTCACCGAGCCAGCCCGACGCGGGAATCCACACCGCGAGGCTCAGCAGATAGCCGAGCACCACCCACTCGATTCCGTCGGTGCCGACCTTGAATTCGTCGGCCAGCGTGGGGAGCGCCACGTTGACGATCGTGGTGTCCATGATCTCCATGAACAGGCTCGTCATGTAGACGATGGCGACCTTTGTCTTGTAGTCGAGGCGCCGAGTCATCCGGGGACAGTAACCCCGTGGGTTGCCGGCCCGACAATCCTGCGACGGTCGTGTTCTAGTGTTGGCAGATGGCGACTCGGATCAGATACGCAGAGATCGTCGACCGTGGCGTTCGCATCGGCTTCGGCAGCGACGAGCGTGTGGTCGAGTTGCCGTCTCGCTGGCTGCGTGATCACGGAGACGATGCCGGGAGCTCAGATCCCCTCACCGGGCAGCGCACGGTCGACACGTTCGCGATTCTCGCTGACGTCGAGCCGGTGGAGTTGGCGTTCGGTGATGGGCGGTTGTCCTTGTCGTGGTCGGATGGCGCCACCACCGAGCACGATGCCGCGGCCCTCGCCGACTTGATGGAGAATCGTCGTATTCCTCGGCCGGCTCGTCGGAGCCGCTCGATCGAGATCGATCCTGAGCTCGACTTGTGGGTGGGGGAGTCGGGTCCGTCAGCGCCGATCGACATTGGCGAGTTGGGGGACTCCGAGGGCATGGCGGAGATGCTGGCCTTGTTGTATCGACGCGGCTGGGTGCTCATCGACGGGGTGGCTCCGGGCCCTGCTGGTGTGGAGAATCTGGTGGGCCGGTTCGCCTATGTGCGGCGCACGGTGTTCGGCGGCATTTGGGATTTGGCTCCCGGGCTGTCCGATCATCTTGACAGCGCCTACGGCACGAGCGATCTCGATGTTCACACCGACTGCACCTATTCCCACGACGCGCCGGGGCTGTTGATGTTCTCGTGCCAGGAGCGTGACGGCGACGGTGGCGAGTCGGTCTTGGTCGACGGTTTCGCGGCGGCGCGCGATTTGGCAGCTGAGCGGCCGGCTCTCGCCGACGTGCTCACCAGGTTTGATCTCGCGGGTCAATACGTCGAACCCGGTGTGCATCTGCGGGCCGACCGTCCTGCGCTGAGACTCGATGCGAATGGGCGGCTGGCCCAGGTGTCGTTCAACAACTACGACCGTGCGCCGGTGCTACCGGTCGATCAGTGGGTGGAGACCGTCATCGATGCCTATGGCGCTTTCCACGAGTTGGTGTCCGATCCGGCCAGGCAGATTCGTCTGGGCTGGAAGCCGGGGCGCGTGCTCATGGTCGACAACTGGCGGCTGCTTCACGGTCGCACGGCGTTCACCGGCACTCGTGGTTTCCTCGGCTGCTATGTCAACCACGAAGATTTCGAGAGCGCGTTGCGAGTCGGCGGGATCATCAAGGATTGAGAGCCTGCGCGAACGCGGCGATCACCGTGTCGACGTCGTCGTCGCTGATGTCGAGATGAGTGGCGAGGCGTGCGTGGGGCGACCCGACCAGCGCGATCACCCCAAGTGATTCGAGCTTCGACTGCAATTCGGGTGACCCTGCCTCGATGTCGACGAAGACCATGTTGGTGGCCTGCGATGTGATCGTGATTCCGGGGATCTGACCCAGGCC
>CAZHMP010000050.1:8334-18286 GCA_964533595.1 uncultured Acidimicrobiales bacterium
TGGCGGTCCTTGGCGGTCATAGATGCAGGGGATCGGGCGGCGAGTGTCACACCCGAGTGGTTGGATCGTGACATGCGAGACATGGATGGTCTCGTTCGGAAGGCCACGAGCCAACACGGCCTCCTCACCACATCTCAACTTCGACACCTCGGCCTCACGAAAGCGCGCCAAGCCGAGCTCGTTTCTCAGCATCTGCTTCAGCGCGTGAGGCGAGGTGTTCTGCGACTGGCCGGTGCGCCGGTGACTTGGCGGCAGCAAATTCTCGCTGCATGCCTCACTCCGGGGGCGCGGGTTGCGGCCAGCCATCGGAGCGCGCTGAGGATCTGGGGGATCAAGTCGAGGTTCGACGGACTGGAGGTGGCCGTGTCCTACCCGAAGAATCGGACACTGTCGGGGGTCACCGTTCATCGCTCGGTCGATCTGATTGGCAGCGACGTGCAGATCGTCGATTCGATACCGGTCACATCACCGGCGCGCACGTTGTGCGATTGCGGTCTGATCTATCCCGATCTGGAGGTCCAAAGACTTGTCGACCACTCGGTGGCGAACGGTCTGGTCCGAAAGGTGGAGCTGATCGAAGTTCGCCGACGGGTCGGTGAGCATGGGCGCAATGGCGTGACCAGTCTCGATTTGGCGGTCGACCAGTTGCCGGCAGGAGCTGGCAAGGCGGAATCCGGTCCTGAGATCGAGTTGCTTCGCAAGATTCTCAACGCCGGGCTACCGGAGCCGGTGCTGCAACATGAGGTCATGATTCGCGGCCACCGGTACCGACTCGATCTGTCGTATCCATCCGAGATGCTGGCGATTGAGTACGACGGCGTCGATCACCACACTCGGGTCGACGATTTCGTATCCGATCGTCAGCGACAGAATGATCTGGCCGGTGCGGGCTGGACGGTTCTCCGTTGCACGCATGCCGACCTTCGTGATCGGCCGGGGGCATTGCTCGGCAAGATCCGTCACCACGTCTGCGATCGCTGATCGACCCGTGGCGTTCCCTGGAGTTTCCCCGCATTTGTGACTGCGGGGGACGGCGTGACGGTCCTAGGAGGTCATAGATCCAGGGTGCGGCGATTTGTGACTGCGTGGGACGGTGTGACGGTCCTTGGCGGTCAGAAATCCAGGGTGCGGCGATTTGTGACTGCGTGGGACGGTGTGGCGGTCCTAGGAGGTCACAGATCCAGGGAGCGGGCTGCTAGGTGGGCTTCGTGGCGGTCGTTGGGGCGCCAGGCTTCGGAGTAGTGGACGATCTCCAGCCCGTCGGCCAGGCCAAGCAGTTCGTCGGGCTCGGCCAGGTGAGGGCGGCCCGGGCGTTCGTGGCGTTCGAGGTTGGTGACGGTGGCGATCACGGCGATGAGCCAGCCGCCGGGGGCGAGGGCTTCGATCATCGTGGGGAACAGCCCGCGCTGGAAGAAGTTGGCGGTGGTGATGACGTCCCATGGGCCGGGCGGGAACGGCTCGATCTCGAGGTCGGCTTCGATCGTGGTGATTTCGACGCCGGCCATGAGAGCGTTGTCGCGGGCGATCGACAGGCCCACGTCGCTCACGTCGACAACCGTGACGTCGAACCAGTTGCGGGCCAACTCAATAGCGTCGGAGGATCCACCGCCGGCCACATCGAGCAGTCGCTTCTCGCCTGCGACGTGGTCGGTGACGAGTTGCACCAACGACGACTTGTGACCGGTGCCGACCCCGCGTGAGGTCCATTTGGCGTTCCAGCGGGTGCGGTCGTCGGCCGACACGGATCAGCCCGCCGATGCCGTTTCTTCTGCGGGTGGCTCGGCCGGCGGCTCGGGTTCGAGTTCGGCGGCGACCGTGATCTCGTTGGTGTCGGCAACGATGCTCGGGGCGACGGAGCTGATCGATCCGGCGGCCTTCACGTCGTCGATCACGAGTTCGAGCGTGGCGAGTTGCGGAGCCGAGCCGGTGAATGTGGCCGACAGCACCGGGGTGCGGAGTTTGCGTTTCGCTTCGGACTTCTGGCGACGCACCACGCTCAGCGCGGCCGCGGCAACGGTGCTGGGTTCGGAGCCGGCCCCGGCGCCGACCGAACGCAGCGAGCCCGACTCGGGCCAAGCCGAGAGGTGGACAGATCCGTCGTTCCACCAACTCCACACTTCTTCGGCAACGAAAGGAAGGAAGGGGGCGAACAGTCGATGGATGGTCGACAGCGCCATGCGCAGCGAGTGCCGAGCCGATTCGGCCCGTTCGTCGCCGTATTCGCCGTAGGCGCGGGCTTTGACGAGTTCCATGTGGTCGTCGGTGAACGACCAGAAGAACGCTTCGGTGCGTTCGAGGGCCCGTGCGTAGTCGAAGTTGTCGAAGGCCTTGGTGGCTTCGTCGACGAGGTCGGCGAGTCGGTCGAGCATGGAGCGGTCGAGGGCCTCGGTGATCTTGGCCGGGTCGACCGTGAAGTCGTCAGCACCAGCCCCGAAGCCGAGCACGAACTTGGTGGCGTTGAGCAGCTTGATCGACAGCCGCCGCCCGATCTTCATCTGGCCCTCGTCGAATGCGGTGTCGGTGCCGGGACGGCCGCCGGCAGCCCAGTAGCGCACCGCGTCGGACCCGTACCGCGACAGCAACTCCGTCGGCACCACCACATTGCCCTTGGACTTCGACATCTTCTTGCGGTCGGGGTCGAGAATCCATCCCGACATCGCGGCGTTGCGCCATGGCACCGTGTCGGCGTCGAAGTGGGCCCGCACCACAGAGGAGAACAGCCACGTGCGGATGATGTCGTGGGCTTGGGGCCGCATGTCCATGGGGAAGGTGGCGGCGTGGAATGCGTCGTCGGTCCGCCACTTGGTGGCGATCTGGGGGGTGAGCGACGAGGTGGCCCACGTGTCCATCACGTCGGGGTCGGCGGTGAATCCGCCGGGCTGACCGCGCTGTGCTTCGTCGTAGCCGGGTGCCGGTTCCGCTTGGGGGTCGACGGGAAGTGCCGCCGAGTCGGGCACCAGTGGCGTGTCGTAGATGGGTTCGCCGTCGGCGTCGAGGGCGTACCACAGCGGGATCGGCACTCCGAAGAAGCGTTGCCGTGAGATGAGCCAGTCGCCGTTGAGTCCGCCGACCCAGCTGGTGTATCGGCTCTGCATGTATGACGGCACCCAGTTGATCTGGTCGCCGCGGGCGACGAGCGAGTCACGCAGTTCGGCGTCGCGGCCGCCGTTGCGGATGTACCACTGGCGGCTGGAGACGATCTCGAGGGCCTTATTACCCTTCTCGAAGAATTTGACGGGGTGGGTGATGGGCCGTGGGTCGCCTTCCATGTCGCCCGACTCGGCGAAGATCGAGGCGATCTCCTTCTTGGCCGCGTCGACCTTGAGCCCGGCGAGGCGCTCGTAGGCCTCCAGGCCCCGAGCGGAGGTGATGGCCTCGGGGGCTTCGGCGGCGAAGCGTCCGTCGCGCCCTATTACTGTGCGCACCGGCAAATCGAGTTCGCGCCACCAGGTGACGTCGGTGACGTCGCCGAATGTGCAGATCATGGCGATGCCCGTGCCCTTGTCGGGTTCGGCGAGCTCGTGGGCCATCACCGGCACTTCGACGTCGAACACGGGGCTGGTGACGGTGGTGCCGAACAGCGGCTGGTAGCGCTCGTCGTCGGGGTGGGCGACCAGCGCAACGCACGACGGCACGAGTTCGGGCCGGGTGGTGTCGATCCAGACGTCGCCGACAGCCCCGCCCGCCGCCCCAGCTCCGCCGCCGCCCGCAGCCGAGCGCGCGAAGCGGAGCTTGTGGTAGGCGCCGGGCATCTCGCGGTCTTCAAGCTCGGCTTGGGCCACCGCGGTTTGGAAGGTGACGTCCCACAGCGACGGCGCCTCTACCTGGTAGGCCTCGCCGCGTTGGAGGTTTTCCAGGAAGGCGAGTTGGCTGACCCGGCGGCAGTGGTCGTTGATGGTCTCATACGTGTGTGACCAGTCGACCGAGAGCCCGAGTTGGCGAAACAGCCCTTCGAAGGCTTTCTCGTCGACGCCGGTGAGTTCCACGCACAGTTCGATGAAGTTGGGTCGGCTGATGGAGAGAGTGCGGCGCTTCTTGATGGCTTTGGGGTTGCCGGCGTCGTCGGGGGCGGTGAAGTCGGGGTCGTGGGGTAGCGACGGGTCGCAGCGCACGCCGTAGTAGTTCTCCACTCGGCGTTCGGTGGGCAGGCCGTTGTCGTCCCATCCCATCGGGTAGAAGACTTCGCGCCCGGCCATGCGTTGGTAGCGGGCGATGAGGTCGGTGTGGGTGTAGCTGAAGACGTGGCCGACGTGTAGTGACCCGCTCACGGTGGGCGGCGGGGTGTCGATGGAGAACACTTCGTCGCGGGTCTTGGTGGCGTCGAAGCTGTAGGTCTGGTCGCGCTCCCATACGTCGCCCCATTTGGTTTCGATGCCTTCGAGGGTGGGCTTGTCGGGGATGTGCGCTGTATTCATATGGCCGCCAACGCTACCGGCGGGTCAGGTTGCGTTCACCGTTCGGTTTGGCCGATTTGCGCGCCCGGTGTGACGGCCACTCTGTTGCCGCCTTGGGTCTTGGCGAGTTGCAGTGCGTCGGCTGCGTTGACGAGGATCTTGTCGATCGGGCCGCCGTAGGCCGAGCTGGTCACCCCGATGCTGACGGTGAACGCCACGACTTCCCCGGTGGTCTGGGCGATGAACAGGTTTTCGCGCAGTCGTTCGAGCGCTTTGACGGCGTCGTCGGTGGTGGTGTCGGGGAAGATGACGAGTAGCTCGTCGCCGCCGATGCGTCCGACTGTGTCGACGGGTCGCACGGCTCGGCGGGTGGTGTCGGCGAGGATTCGCAGCGCCTGGTCGCCGGCTTCTCGTCCGGCCGTGTCGTTGATTTGGCCGAAGTCGTCGATGTCGGCGACGGCGATGGTGAACGGGGTTTGTGCGTCGATGATGGTGAGGAGTTCGTGTTGGGTGCTGGCCCGGTCGGGTAGGGCGGTGAGTTGGTCGAGCCGGACGTTGTGGTCGGGTGGTGTGGGCTGATGGGCGGCGGACGGGTCGGTCGATGTTCGCTGCGCGGCGCTCCGGCGGGCGAATGCGGCTCCTGCTCCGGCGGTGAGCGACGCTGCAATGACCGCCGCAGCGGTGTCGATCCCGCCCGGGCTCATCAGCCCCGCGATCGCAGTTGAGACCGCTGTTGCGAGAGCGACCAGCGCCGCGATTCGGGGCGTGGCGCGGCTGTGGCCGGCGGCTGGAGGGTGGCTTGGCATGGAGGTAATTCCCATCGGATCCCACCGCTCGATCTTGAGGCCCGCGGAAGCGAACATAAAAATCCCACTACAAACACACAACAGGCGCGATCTTGGGTTACGGTTTCCGGCGGAATAACAAAACCGCCGGTATTGGTGGTGTTCAAAACACCAGTGCTATCGTGCCAGCGCAACCGATGAAGATCGATAGGAGATGCTTGTGACCAGCAGTGCGGGAAATACCAACACACGGGGGAGGGGAAGAGTGAAACTGTGGTCTGCAGTATCGACCGCCGTCTTCTCCATCGCCCTCATAGCCGCCATGCTTCCAACCGCGGCATCAGCCGTGGGTACCGTTCCACCGGCTCCAACCGGAGTCACCGGTACTGCCGGCAACGGAACCGTTACGGTCAAGTGGGTCGCGCCGTCCTCCGACGGTGGATCGGCCATCATTGACTACAAGGCAACAGCGTCACCAGGTGGCGCGAGCTGTGTCGGCACTGTGCCCACCACCGGGTGCCCCATTGTCCTCACCAACGGTGTGTCTTATACATTCACTGTTACGGCTCGGAACGCCAACGGCTCAGGAGCGGCATCTGCTCCGTCGAGTCCCGTGATTCCCGGCACCACGCCTGGAACTCCGGGCATTCCGGCAGTAGCCGGAACCGGCACCACCGGCGAGGTCGCCCTCTCTTGGGCTGCCCCAGCGTCGAGTGGCGGTGCGCCGATTACGGCCTACACAGTCGTCAGCGCAACCGGAACGCCCGCGGGCGGTTGTACCACCACTGGTGCCACCACCTGTACAGCTACGGGGCTTGGTTCAACAAGCACCTACACGTTCAAAGTAAAGGCCACCAACTCGTTTGGTAGCAGCGCGCTATCCGCTGCCTCTAGCGCCATAACTCCAGGTGCACTTTCTGGCGCGCCGACTCTCGGTACCATTACACCCGGCAACGCGCAAATTACTGTTGCTTGGACCGCTCCCACACCGGTTGTCGGAGCGCCAGTCACTGGCTACACCTTGGTTGCTGTGCCTGGCGGCCGGACAGCCACTGCTGGCGCCAGCGGGACCAGCGCCACCGTCACCGGGTTGACCAACGGCGTCCCCTACGTGATCACGGTGAGGGCCACCAACAAGAACGGAACCGGAGCCGGGGCGGCGACTGGAAGCACCAAGCCGCTGACGAAGCCTGGCGTGCCCACAAATGTGGTCGCGGCGAACAACGCCGCTTCGGGTGCGTTGGTCATTACCTGGGACGCTCCCGCATCGTTTGGTGGTGGTGGTGCGCCCGGTACTGGTGCATATACCGCAACTGCCTCTCCGGGAGGCGGAACCTGTTCGACCGCGAGCACGGCGATAACAAAAACGACCTGTACGATCACCGCCGGTCTCAGCGACGGCGTCTCGTACACAGTCACGGTTCACTCCAATAGCGCAGTGGCAGCGGTCGGCAAGAGTGCCGAGTCCGCTCCGTCAGCTGCTGCAATTCCCGGCCCGGTAACCGGTGCCCCGACTCTCGCCTTTGCGGCGCCGACAGGCAATTCCGGTCAGCTCAAGGTCACCTGGCAACCTCCGGTCACGGCTACGTCGCCGGTCACGCTCTACACAGTGACCCAGACTGTTCCCACAACCGGAACCATTCACAGCTGCACATCGACCACCAACGTCTTTTGCACGGTGAGCGGTCTGACCAACGGCACGGGTTACAGGTTCACGGTCACGGCCAAGAACGCCGCAGGCACCAGCGCTGCCTCCAACGTGACTGGCACCGCCGCGACTCCGGGCACCCCCGCCGACGTGGCACCGTCGACGACGCCTGGCGTTCCGACCGGTCTGGTTGCAACGGCCTTCACGTCGACATCGGGCACGCTCACTTGGGTCGCTCCGACTTCGACCGGAAGCTCGGCGATCACCAGCTATAAGCTGACCGTCTCTCCGGCGGTCGCAGGATCTCCGTTTACCATTACTGCGCCGACCGTCACGAAGGCCGTCGCCGGCTTCTCTGATGGAACTGCATACACGTTCACGGTGCAGGCAACGAATGCCAACGGAAGCAGTGCTGCGTCCTCGGCCGTAGTCGTCACGCCTTCGGCGACAATACCCAGTATCCCGACCGCAGTGACAGCGGCGCCCATCACGGGCCAGGTCACGGTTGGTTGGGCGATACCTGCAGTCGTTGGTACTGGTGTCACCGGTTACACGGTGACGGCTGCGCCGACTGGTGGTGGGACAGCTGTTACGGGTTCTCCGTTCACTATTGCTGCTGGTACCTTCACCAAGGCCATCACGGGCCTCACTAATGGAACGTCCTACACGTTCACCGTGGCTGCGAAGATCGGATCCACCACTGGTGCGGCCGCGACGATCGTTCAGAAGGCTGGCGTCCTGCCGGGCCTGACGACGGGCACCTTCGCCCGATCGTTCCTGAGCGGACCCATTGTCCGCGCCAGCGGATGGGCGGTTCCCACGACTGGAACTCCGATCACCAACTACGTGGTGAACGCGTACATCGGTGCAAGTACCACTTCGTCTGGTACGTGCAGCTCTTTGGTCGACTTCACATGCGATATCACTGGCTTGACGCCAGGACAGAGCTACAACCTGAAGGTCAGGGCCGTCAATGCCATTGGCAACGGACCGCAGTCGGCCTCCTTGGTGGCAGCAGTACCGGCCACAGTGGCCGCCGCTCCGACCGGAGTAGCAGCTACGTCCAACGAGACCGGCAAGTCGACAGTCACCTTCGTTGCCACGCCACTTGCATCCAACGGTGGCTCCGCCATCACTGACTACAAAGTGACGGCGGTTTCAGCGACCACGGGTGCGACCACACCGGTGACCGAGGCCGTTACCAGCACCTCCGAGCTGGTTGTGCTTAGTGGCCTCACCAACGGTGCTGCCTACACCTTCACGGTGCAGGCCATCAACGGCACCGGCACCAGTGCCGCATCGGCCGCTTCGGCCGCTGCGACACCGTCTGGCATCGCTGCCGCCCCGACCTCGATAGTTGGCGTGGCCGGTAACGGCCAGGTGACCCTGTCGTGGGTCGCTCCAGTGTCAACCGGAGGATCGGCGATTGTCGGTTATCGGGTCACCACAGCCACGCCGGCAGGCAACACCGCCGGATGTACCAGCACCGGAGCGAACTCATGCACCGTCATGGGCTTGTCGAATGGGTCTGCCTACACCTTCTCGGTGCAGGCTCAGACCAGCACGACTGCCGGCACCCCGAAGGGCTTCGGCACCGCTGGCACGTCTGGCGCCGTCACGCCGATCGGTGCGCCTGGCGTGCCGACAGGTTTGGCCGGCACCGGAGGTAATGGTTCCGCAGCACTCACTTGGACGGCACCTTCGTCCAACGGGTCCTCGGCGATCATCCTCTACACGGTGACTGCCTCACCCGGTGGGGCGACTTGCCTCACATCCGGGGTCACCTCGGCTTCGTGCACGGTAAGCGGCCTCACCAACGGCACGTTCTACACCTTCAGCGTCGTGGCAACCAATGCCGCCGGAAGTAGTGCGGGGTCGGCGGCAACCGCTCCTATCCAGGCTCGTGCTGGGGCTGCCCTCGATACCACCGTCAACCACGCCTTCACTGATGTGGGAACCGTTGGCACCGAAGCAGCCAATGCCATTGCTGCTCTGTTCAACACAACTCCTGCGATCACACAGGGGATGAACTCAACCACCTACGGCCCGCTAGTCCCGGTCAACCGTGCAAACATGGCTGTGTTCCTCTCCCGTAGCATCCAGGCTGTTGGTCACACGGTCAACACAACGGTGAACCACACGTTCGCCGATGTGGCAGGCCTCACTGCTGAACAGCAGAGCTCGATCGCAGCGATTGGTAACACCACTCCTGCTATCACCAACGGAGCAACCGCCACCTCGTACGCACCGGGCGCGACGGTGAGCCGCCAAGAGATGGCTGCTTTCCTGAGCCGTACATGGCAGTCCTTGGGTGGAACGTGTGACAGCACGGTCAACCACACCTTCGGAGATATCGGGACCAGCTTCGCTCAGGCAGACATTGCCTGCGTGAACAACCTCGGTATTGCCAACGGCACATCGGCAACTACATTCGATCCGGCAGCTCCTGTCAATCGTTTGCAGATGGCGCTGTTCCTGTTCAGGCTCGTCGACGCTGCGGTTGCGCAGGGCCTGTAACACTCGGACTCGAGCTTCGGCTTGAGACCAACCTAAACAAGCATCGTCAGGTGCCCCGATCGGATCTCCGGTCGGGGCACCCGGCTGTTTTGGGCAAGGTTGCCGCCCGGGAATGAACTATGTAGCGTCATTGTTACTGACCGGTAACAAGTACTTCCCCCAACGGAGGCGTCCCATGGCCGAATTCTCACTCGAGCTCAACGAAGACCAGCTTCAGCTACAGAAGTGGATACACGAGTTCGCGGTTGACGTCATCCGCCCTGCGGCTTCGGAATGGGATGAACGCGAAGAGTTCCCGTTCCCCATCGTGGAGCAAGCCGCCCAGATCGGCCTCTACGGATGGGAGTTCATGGCCGAGGCCATCATGAACGACCCCACCGGCATCACCATGCCCATGGCCATCGAAGAGCTCTTCTGGGGCGACGCCGGTATCGGCATGGCCATCATGGGTTCCGGCTTGGCCGCTGCCGGCATCATGTCGTCGGCCACCCAGGAACAGCTCATGGAATGGGTGCCGCAGTGTTACGGCACCGCCGATGACGTGAAGCTCGGTGCCTTCTGCGCCAGCGAGCCCGACGCCGGTTCCGATGTGAACGGCTACCGCACCC
>CAZHMP010000051.1:0-18133 GCA_964533595.1 uncultured Acidimicrobiales bacterium
GCCGCATCCCCCGCGAAAAGCAAACGAATCGCCTGATCCGCCGTCAGCCCTCACCGACTTTTCGTTCTGGCTGTGTCCTGCACGGCTCCGCCGTGCAGGACACAGCCAGAACGAAAGGCGTGGGCGGTGGTCAGCTGGCGGGCATCGGATCGACGCCGTAACCATGGCCACCGTGTTCCATGATGTCGAGGCCCTCGATCTCCTCTTCTGCGGTCACTCGGAGGCCGATGGTCTTCTTCAATACGAAGAACAGCAGTCCGGCGGCCGCGGCCACCCATGCAGCCACCGCCAACACGAACAACAACTGCACCACGAGTTGGTCGATACCGCCGCCGTAGAAGAGGCCGGCGTTTTCACGGCCGAGGAAGGCGTCGTCGTAGCGGGCGAACAGTCCCACCGAGAGCGTGCCCCACGCGCCGCACACACCGTGAACGGATACCGCACCCACGGGGTCATCGATCTTTGCCCTGTCGAAGAACAGCACAGCGAACACCACAATCACCCCGGCGATCGCTCCGATCACCAGAGCGGCCCAGGGCTCTATCGCACCGACCGGAGCCGTCACGGCAACGAGCCCCGCCAGGACTCCGTTGCCGGCCATGGCTACATCGGGCACGCCGGCTTTCCACCAAATTGCCGCCACCGAAGTGATCCCACCGGCCGCTCCAGCCAGAAATGTGTTCATGGCAAGCATTGGCACAAGATTGTCGGCGGCCAATTCCGAACCTGGGTTGAACCCAAACCATCCGAACCAAAGAATGAACACGCCGGTGATCGCCAACGGAATGCTGTGGGCCGGAAACGGATGCCCGTGACCGTCCTTGCCGTACCGACCAAGCCGGGGACCGAGGAAGGCAGCACCCATCAGCGCGGCAATCCCTCCAGTCATGTGAACAACGGTGGAACCGGCGAAATCGGAATAGACGGCGTCACCGATCTGCATCTTGGCGATAAGGCCACCGCCCCAAGTCCAGTGCACTACGACGGGGTAGATGATGGCAGTCATCACCGCCGAAAAGATCAGATATGTCTTGAACTTTGTTCGCTCCGCCATGGCACCTGATGCGATCGTCACAGCCGTGGCTGCGAACACCACCTGAAAAAAGAAGAACGTAGCGGGCGTGAGATTGCCGATGCCCGAGGCACCCGGGGTGTTTAGCAACGAGGGATCGGCGCTGTTCTTCATGAAGAAGTCGCCCAAACCACCCCACCACGTGCCCGACGATGCGAAGGCGACGCTGTAACCAACCAGAAAGAACATGGTCGCACCGATCATCGCGTCGGAAAGATTCTTGGCCATGATGTTGCTGACGTTCTTAGCCCGGGTGAGTCCGGCCTCGACCAGTGCAAATCCCGCCTGCATGAAGAACACCATCGCCCCGGCGATGAAAACCCAGAGGTTGTCGAGCACTATCTGGGTCGGGTCGACGTCCTGAGCGCTCACCGGTGAGGCAAACAGCACCCCGAACAGGGGTGTCAGAGCCAATCCCAAGAGGACCTTCTTCTTCATGATTGCCTTCCTTCCAATCGAAATCTCGTTGACTGTGGGTCCGAGGGGGCGGCCTCGAGGAGGTATCCGCGGCCCCGCACCGTTCTTATGGCGAGACCAACCTCGTCAATACGACGTCTGAGTCGCATGATGTGAACATCAAGCGCATTGCGATCAGAGACACCGTCGGGCCAGCCGGCACTGATCAGGATTTCGCGGCCGACCACGGTTCTGAGACCCTCGACCAGCACACGGACGATCCGCATCTCGACCGGCGGAATCGCGACCCATTTCCCACCAAACCGAACGACGCAGTCGTCGATGATCGGGCGATCGGGCAACGACAGCTCGATCCGCCGCTCCAATCCGGCTATGCGTGCTTTCAGGTCGTGGATGGAGGCCGGCCTACGAATCCAGTCCTCGAGTAGGTCACCACTCACCGGCGGTTCAGTTTCGGGATCTATCACCAGCAGCCGGGCCCGGCCGGTCGAACGAAGTTCGATCAGTCGGTCGTTGTCGACGGGCCAGTGAAGCAATTCCACTTCCATGGCTCGCCAAGGTAAGACACGCGCGTTTCGTGCCTGTTTCCCCAATATGAACGTAAATGGACGCGTCAGCCCGACGCGATCATCGGGTGGTCGCCGTGTTCGCAAGACGCGACCTAGGCTCATCGACCGGAAACACCACGCCATTGGCCGCGCTCGACCATCCGGCCGGATTCAAAACCAGGAGCGAAAAGATGGCCCTCTTCTCGAAGAAATCAAAGCGCAAAGCAGCCGAACGTGAGGAGTTCATCGACTACCTCAGGTCAGCCCAGGACCTGGACTCCGACGGCAAGCTGATCGAACCCAAGGTCGCCGAGCACGTATCACTCAAGGGCGCCGACCTGTCGGGTGCCGATCTGCGTCACGCAAACTTTCGCTACTCCGACTTGTCGGAATCCGATCTCTCCGGCGCGGATCTATCCGACGCCGACCTGTCATGGGCCAATCTCAACCGAGCAAATCTCACGGGGTCCAATCTGAAGAGAGCTCGAATGATCGATGCCATGCTTCAAGATTCCAACCTCACCGATGCCGACCTCACAGGTGCTACCGGACTTCTGGCCGAATGCCTGAAGGGCGCAACGGCCACCGACACGACGAAATGGCCGCCGGGGTTCTCGCCAGAGATACGTAGTCAAGGCCCGCTGCTGCATGATCGCGCCATGGGGCGCATACAAGATCTCGACTGAGCCGCCCGGCTCACGTCCAACGCCTCCACTCAAACTCCCGATATCGAGAACTGAACCGCATTGAGAACTCCACAGACCGAACATTCCAGCTCGGGTAAAGCCAATCGTGCCCTCACAATCGCCGCTCTGGGAATTGTGTTTG
Organism: uncultured Acidimicrobiales bacterium; assembly: GCA_964533595.1. Lineage (GTDB taxonomy): Bacteria > Actinomycetota > Acidimicrobiia > Acidimicrobiales > Aldehydirespiratoraceae > SZUA-87. The sequence goes on from CAZHMP010000051.1 coordinate 2,866, forward strand.
GTGACATAGGCACGAGCCCGCTCTACGCGATGAGAGAAACCTTCGAGAGTTCGAGCCACCACATCGAGCTGACCCAATCCAACATTCTCGGCGTTTTGTCACTCATCCTCTGGTCGTTGATCATCGTCATCGTCGTCAAGTACTTGCTGTTCGTCCTACGGGCCGATCACAACGGCGAAGGTGGCATCCTCGCTCTCACCGCTCTGTTGGGCGAGCGGGGCAATCGAGGTCGGCTCGGCGCAGGACTCGTCGGCTTCGGCATCGTGGGCACCGCGCTTCTCTACGGCGACGGAATGATCACGCCGGCCATATCGGTGCTGAGCGCGGTCGAGGGAACCGAGGTCGCCTCGCAGAGTTTGAGTAGCTCGGTTGTACCGATATCGGTGGCGATTCTCATCGGAATCTTCATGGTGCAGCGCCACGGAACCGGCCACATCGGCCGGGTGTTCGGTCCGGTCATGCTCGTGTGGTTCTCGGTCCTCGCAATTCTCGGACTGGTGAGAATCGGAATCGAGCCCACCGTCCTGCAGGCGATCTGGCCGGGTCACGCTTGGACCTTCTTCGCCGACAATCACAAGACCGGCTTCTTCGCGCTCGGCTCGATATTTCTGGTGGTAACCGGGGGCGAGGCGCTCTATGCCGACCTCGGTCACTTCGGCCGGGCGCCGATCAGTCGTAGCTGGTTCATGATCGTGTTGCCCGGATTGGTGCTCAACTATCTCGGTCAGGGCGCACTCCTGATCCACGATCCAAGCGCGATCGACAATCCCTTCTACCGGCTCGTTCCCACATGGGGCACGATCCCGTTGGTGGTTCTGGCCACCATGGCCACGATCATCGCCTCGCAGGCCCTCATCTCCGGCGCATTCTCCCTCACCATGCAGGCCGTGCAGTCCCATTACCTCCCTCGGGTGAAAGTGATCCACACTTCGGCCGAGGAGAAGGGGCAGATCTACGTGCCCGCCGTCAACTGGACACTGATGGTGGCGTGCGTTGGACTGGTGGTCGGGTTCCGATCGTCGTCGGGATTGGCGGCCGCCTACGGCATTGCTGTGTCGATCACGATGGTCATCACCACGGTGCTGTTCTACTTCGTTTCACAAACCAGGCTGGGCTGGTCGGCTGTGCGATCCGCCGCCGTTTGCGGACCCTTGCTCGTGGTCGACTTCGCATTCTTCTTCGCCAACGTGCCGAAGATTGTCGATGGTGGCTGGTTCCCGCTGGTGGTGGCGGCGATCGTCTTCACCATCATGACCACGTGGCACACCGGTCGACGCCTCATCCGGGAGAACCTCCATCAGGGAGGCACCGATCTCCAGACATTCATCGCCGACTACACGGCCGGCGACCCGCACCGACCCGAAGGCACATCGATCTACCTGTTCAGCGAGCCCGGTAAGGCACCGCCGGCGATGCTCAACGACCTCAAGGGCTACGGCGTGCTGCCCGAGGAGGTGATCGTGGTCAACGTGCTGATCGAAGATCACCCCACCGTGCTCGAAGCCCGCCGCGCAGAGAAGATCGACCTCGGGAATGGATTCACCCAAGTGTCGTTGCATTACGGATTCCGCGACGCCATCGACGTCCCCCAGGCCATCATCAATCACGAAATCACGGCCGAACCGGTCGCCCACTACATGCTGGGGCATGAGACCGTGGTGGTAACGGACAAACCCGGAATGGTGATGTGGCGCGAACACCTCTACAACCTGATGTATCGCAACTCAACGAGCGCGGCCCGATCGTTCAAGCTGCCGATCGACCGCACCATCGAGTCCGGCCAGCAAGTTGAGCTGTAATAACTCCGCACCCAGTGTGGCGCGAGGGGTGCACTGCGTTACTGTCGGCGTTCATGTCGACTCCGCCACTTGCTCCGCTTAACAGATCGAACCGCGCTGAGAGGAGCACGCTCCACCACCACATAGCGCTTTTGACGGCCACATTGGCGGCCGTCGCAATTGTCGCGTCGTCTTGCGGAGGATCCGGCGGTGACGGGGCAAGTGATGTCGTGGCGATGGGGCCCGAAGCCGTCTTCAGCTCGACCACGGATCTCACCGATCCTCCCACCACGTGGGAGGGCAAGTTGCTCGGCGTGGTAAAGACCGACACCAGCAGCTTCAACAGTGAATCCGGGACCTGCCTTGTGGTCCTCGGCGTCACCCGCGCCACCGCCGGACCCGACACTCCCAGCAGCATGGTCATGCGCGAAATAGTGATGAAGATCAACGGTGAGCTGGTGTTTCCCGATGACAACAAGTGCGACACCGAAGCCATCCGAGGAGCCGGCTACGACTGGCTGATCAATATGGATGTGCCGTTGGGTACCGACTTCGCGTTCTTCGATGAGTTCTTCATCCCAGGGACGGACAACGCTCAACCGGAGTCTGTGCTGTATGGCCAAGACACCGCCGGACTCGACTCCACAAAGTTTGAGCCGACGGTCCTGACGGCGATTCCAGCGCCGGCCTGACCCTCAGATCTTGAGGTCTTCGGCAGCGCCGTCGAACACGACCTCGCCCTGCTCGAGCATCACTGCACGATCGAACACGTCGAGCATTTGGGGATCGTGGGTGGCCACCAGCACCGCACCGCGTTCGTCGCGAATTTCAGCAATGAGTTCAAGCAGAGCGGCGCGGCCGGTGCGGTCGAGTCCTGAGAAGGGCTCGTCGATTGCCAACACCGCGAATGGCCGGCAAAGTCCGACTGCTATCGCCGACTTTTGGCGGAGGCCCCGACTGAACGTCGAGGGTAGGTCATCGATTCGGCTGGACAATCCCAGTCGTTCGATGAGTGCTTCCGCGTCGTGGGCCTCCGGTGTTGACCCGTGAAGGTGGCTCAGGTACTCGATGTGTTCCCACAGGCTGAGATCGTCGTAGAGCACGGGATGGTCGGGCAGAAACGACAGGGCCGCCCGGGCCTCTGCCGTGCCGGCTTCGGCGCCTGCGATTCGAACCGAACCCTCACTAACGTCAGCCACCCCTGCCGCCAGCGACAGCAACGTCGACTTACCTGATCCGTTGTGGCCGACCAGCGCAACCGCCTCACCAGCGGAGACGGTGAATGACACGGGTCCTACGGCAATCACGTCGCCGTAATGCTTCTCCACCTCGGAAAATTTGAACGCGAGTGGCGCTTCGCGGCCCTTCCGTGCACCGCCCTGTCGGGTGCTCTTCTTGGAACTCATGGCTACTTTCCTTGCTGGCCGGCTGCGGCGGCCTCGAAAATGGCATCGCGGAATCGGATCCATCCGAACACGAGTCCGCCCAAAATGACGACGAATATCCCTGCATTGATCGTGGGAGACATCACCGGATTGCCGTTGCGAAATGCCTGCCGCCCGATGAGAACCGGAATGATTCCCGCAGTTGCCAGAGCCGGTGGCCAAAGCAGCTTGTAGAGAACCTGAGGTCCGGCCAATTCGGGAGGCACTGCCATCGAGGTCTCGTTGCTACCCACTCTCTGGATGCTCATCGCCCCGGCCCCGACCGACACCATCGCCACCGGAACCGTCGCACCAAGCATCGCACCAAGCAGATCGGACGATCCGGAAGCCGCGAACGCGGCGACGGTGACCACAAGCCAAATCGGAATCATTGCGATCGCCGCGCCAATCAAATGCTCGATGAGTATCCGCCCTGTCTCGAGCGGCGCCGTCTCCATCACACTCGGATGATCGACCTCTTGGCCGTACGGTTCCACCACCTCGAGACTGATCATGTAGAGAAGCACTCCGGCGCCCGCGATCAACACTGTGGTGCCGTGCCAGAGCCCGGCCACACTCAAGCCAGTGGCGACACTCAAGCCACCGACCCTCGTAATTCGGCGGGTTGGCCAACGCATGTAGCTGCGCAGATCACGCGTGAACACGGGGAATCTTTGCGACACCCTCCGCAATGAGAACTTGACGAGTGGGCGGCGACGCGGAGCCTCGAACGCCAGTTGCCTGCGCAGAAGGATGAGAGAGCGCAAGTCTTGCTGAGACAAAGCGAAGCGGATCTGTCGAATGAGCACAGCACGGCGAAGAACCCGCTCGACGCTCACGCCTACCACTGCCCGGTATCCGGCAATAGATACCGCCGCCACGACCAGTATCGCCGCCATGTGGACCGGCTCTCCGGAAAGAGGCCAGAGAGCAACTCGCCCGAGATAGCTCAGCGGCGAAGTGTCGACATTGAACCACACGTCGGCGATCGACCATCCGAGGATCGCCATCCACATCGCAGTCACAACGGGCCCGCGCTTTCGGTGACCAGAAATCAACAACGCACATCCCACAGCGAGGATGCCGACCATGGCACCCGTGAGGGTCGCTCCGAACACCCACTCGGTCTTTGTGCCCGGCATTCGTCGCGCACCAAGCTCACCGGCAGCTGCACCGAGAACGCCTGCCGCACCGGCCGATGCCAGAAATAGCTTGCGAACCGGACGATCGAGCACATCGTGTCGGCTCAACGGCGAGAGAAGAAGATGATGGGCGTCGACATCGTCGATGGTCAGCGGCCCTCCATTGGCGCCGGAACGCAGTGCGGCCGCAACGATCGAGGCGATCCCCAGGCCGATCCACTGGCCGCCATGGCTGGTGAGCCATCGCACGGTGTTGTCGCCGATGGGCGCTTCGTCAACCGCACCCAAAGCCAGGAAGAACCCGAAGAGTCCGAACACCACCGTGACGTAGGCGCGGTAGGCGAGGTCGGATTTGTCCATGCCGCGCATGTGCCTTCGACGACGGGCGCCGCGCAGCTCCGATAGTGCTTGTTTCATGTCGACAGTCATGTTCGCAATGCCATACTTGGCCCGGACGGGCCAGTCGGATCAATGTCGAATGATGCTAGCGACCATTCGCATCCTCCAACCCGGTTGGCGGGTGCGAACAGCAGCCCCGTGAACAGCTATCGTCGCGGCCGCTATGAACTCTCGCTTGAAGCCCCATCATTACGTCATCGGCCTGGGTGTTGGTGTTGCCGCCTTCACCGCCGCGTCAGGCATCATTCCAATCTTCACCGAGTGGCACGACCCAAGCCCGGTGAGCCGCGAGGTTTTGATCAACATCCCAAGCGCGTTGAAGTTCACCTTCTACACGCTGATGCCGGTGCTTCTTGTTTACGGCTCGGTGATGTTCGCCAACCGAGTCAAGAACTGGGAACGTGGCCGCCCCGAGAACCGCCGCACGACCAGACAGAACGCCCCTCGGCGGCTCGCGGATTTCCGAGCCGGCGTATACATGCGAACGCTTCTACGGGAGCCGGGCGCGGGCGTGATGCACTCGATGATCTACTTCGGGTTTCTGGTGCTGCTGGGCGTCACCACCGCTCTGGAGATCGACCATCAACTCCCCGAGAGCGCCAAGTTCCTGCACGGTGACGTCTACCGGGCCTACGCGGCCGTCGGCGATGGTGCGGGCCTGATTTTTCTTGCCGGCATCGTGTGGGCCATCGTGCGCCGGTACGGACCCCGCCGTTGGCGGCCATACCGAATCAGCATCAAGACTCGCCCCGAACACGCAGTGATCCTCGGGGTGTTCTTGGCGATTTCACTCACAGGCTTTCTCACCGAGGCGTTCCGAATCGCCGTCGAGGACTCGCCGAGCTTCGAGAAGTGGAGCTTCGTCGGATATCCGCTGGCGCAACTCTTCGACACTGTCGACTCGGTTCACGGCTGGCACCAAACAATGTGGATGGTGCATGTCATCAGCTTCGTCGCATTCTTGGTGATTTTGCCGACCACCATGTTGCGTCACATGTTCACCTCGCCGCTCAACATGTACCTCAAGGACAAGGACCGTCCGAAGGGCGCCATGAAGTCGATGCCCGACCTTGTCGGTGGCGAGACCGAGTTGGAAACCTTCGGCGCATCCGTGATCGAGGACTTCACGTGGAAGCAACTGCTCGACACCGATGCCTGCACGATGTGCGGTCGTTGCACCAGCGTGTGCCCAGCGCACGCCACCGGAAAGCCTCTCGATCCACGTGAGATCGTGTTGAAGACCGGCGAGGTGATGGCCCGCTCGGGGAACCCCGCGGTGACCCCACCGCTGGGCGTTCCGGCCGAAATCACCGTGTCTACCAATTCCATGTTCGAGCGGATCACAACCGATGAGATCTGGTCGTGCACATCATGCAAGGCATGCGACGAGATCTGTCCCGTCAACATCGAGATCCTCGACAAGATCCTCGACATGCGTCGCTATCTCACGCTGATGGAATCCGACTTCCCGACCGAGCTCGGTCAGGCCTACCGGGCCATGGAAAACTCCTCCAACCCATGGGCGATGAGCCAGACCGAGCGAGCCGACTGGGCGAGCGACCTCGACGGCGTGCGGATCATCGACGGAGGCGACCCCTTCGATGCCGAGTACCTCTACTGGGTGGGATGCGCCGGTTCGTTCGACGACAAGAACAAGAAGGTCACGCGGGCGATGGCGCAGCTGCTTCAACGTGCCGGAGTCGACTACGCGATCCTCGGCCCGTCTGAGAGCTGCACCGGCGACTCTGCTCGACGGTCTGGCAACGAATACCTGTTCCAGATGCTGGCCAGCCAAAATGTCGAACAACTCAACGCCATGGGGGTGAAGAAGATCATCACCCAGTGCCCCCACTGCCTCAACACGCTCGCCAACGAATACCCGCAACTCGGTGGCCACTATGAGGTCGTGCATCACAGCCAATTCTTGGAGTGGCTGGTCGACCAGGGCCGCCTCGATCTTGCGGACGCTCGCCTCGAGGAGCGCGTGGTGTACCACGACTCGTGCTACCTCGGTCGCCACAACGACGTCTACATGGCACCGCGCAAAGTGCTGGGCCAACTCGGCGGAATCGAGATCGTGGAGGCGGAACGTAACGGAACCAAGGGAATGTGTTGCGGTGCCGGTGGCGCCCGTATGTGGATGGAAGAGACCATCGGCGAGAAGATCAACGACGTTCGTTCCGAGGAGTTGATTGCGACGGGAGCAAGTCGCGTCGCCACTGCCTGTCCGTTCTGCTACATCATGATGGACGACGGCGTTAAGGCCGCCGGCAAGGAAGACGAGGAAGTGAAGGTGGCCGACATTGCCATCCACATCCTCGATGCCATCAACTCCGGCGAAAAGTGAAGTGACCCAGCCGCGAATTCTCGTCATCGACAACTACGACTCGTTTGTCTACATACTCGTCCAGTACCTGGGGGAACTGGGGGCCGAACCCGTCGTCTTTCGTCATGACGCGATCGACGCCGACGAAATCGGTCGGCTTGAGCCCTCCGGGATACTGATCTCACCCGGGCCTGGAACACCCGACGACGCCGGCGTTTCCATGGAGATTCTCACCCAACTCAGCGATCAGGTCCCCATCTTCGGTGTGTGCCTGGGGATGCAGTGCATCGGCCAGTCATTCGGAGGGTCGGTGGTGAGGGCGCCGCAGGTGATGCACGGCAAGACCTCACAAATCCGACACCTCGGCGTCGGAGTCTTCGAAGGCCTGCCACAACCTCTCGAGGCCACCCGCTACCACTCGCTCATCGTCGAGAGAGAATCGGTTCCGAGCATTCTCGAGATCACCGCCGAGACCGACGACGGATTGGTGATGGGTCTCCGCCATCGCGAATTCGACGTGGAGGGTGTGCAATTCCACCCCGAATCGGTGCTAACGCACGCCGGCCACGACTTGATGAAGAACTTCCTCAGACGCTGTAGCTGATCCCGCGGAATTGTCAAAGACCGCTCAACCTGCGGTGGTGGTCGGCGGGGGCGGGACCGTCACCGTGGTGGTCGGCACACTGGAGGTGGTCGGCGGGATCGTGGGCGTGGCCGCAGCCTCACCAACCACCAGAGTTACGAGCTCGCCCTGATTGACCTCGACGAATGCCGCCGGGCTCTGGCTGATGACCCGTCCCACATCGGCGGAACCTGCAGGAACTTCTTGCAACGTGACGTCGGAGGTGAGGCCCTCGTTTGTGAGACGCGTGCGTGCCGTGTCGACGAACAAGCCGGTGACTTGAGGCACCTGAACCTGAGGAACACCGGTGGAAACCACAACTTGAACCGGGCTGTTGGCATCGACGAGGTTGTTGGCCTCCGGCAAGGTTCCGATCACATCGCCGACTGGCACCGTGTCGGATGCCTCGTCGACCTGACCGTCGATCCGAAGACCAGCGTCCTGGAGCCGTTGGATGGCATCGACAACCGACATCCCCGACACATCAGGAACGGCAACCGACGCCGGGCCGAGACTGACGGTGATGTCCACCGGCTGGCCCGCATTCAATTCGGTTCCGGCATCCGGGCTCTGTGTGACCACGGTGCCCGCCTCGAACGGACTCTCTGATTCCAGGATACGCACTACATATCCACGCTCAATGAGCATGGTGTTGGCCGCGTCGAGAGTCTGACCGACAACCCCGGGAACCGACGTGGCCGAACCGCTGCTCACACTCACCGTGACCTTCTGACCGGGGTCAACACGACGGCCCGAAGGTGGTGACTGCTCGAACACTTGATCAACCGGAACGACATCGTTGGTGGAGAAATTGATCTCTATCTCAAGCCCAATAGCCACCAGATCGGAGCGAGCCTGATTGACGTCCTCTCCAACCAACTGAGGGATCTCAACCGCGGTGGCACCGGAGGGTTCAGGAGTGCTGGAGTCACCAAATCCCATCGTCTTGGCGAACGCGACCACCAAGAAGCCGAGGACGCCCACCAATACTGCGAGTCCGAAAATCAGTCCGACTGTGCGCTTCCAGTCGTCGTTTCGAGGGGGCTCGTCGTCGTAGTAGGCAAAACCGGCCGGATACTGCGAGGCGATGGCAGTCGCCGGGTCGACCGGCGGCGCGACTGAAGCCGGCGCGGCTGCAGCCGGCGTGGCTCCGGCCGGCTGGGCGGGTATTGCTTGGGTTGGAGCGACGGCAGCTGCCGGCTTTGGGGCGGCAGCCGCAGCTGCCGATCCGGGCAGCTGATGGGCTCCGCCGAGATAACGAGTCAGATCGGATTTAAGATCGTTGGCGGTCGGGTAACGATTGACCGGGTTCTTCGCCAGCAGCTTCATCGTGATCGCTTCGAGCGATTGGGCAACGTTGACGCCTCGTTGCCTCAAAGATTCCGGCTTCTCCTGAACGTGTTTGTAGGCGACCCCAACCGGAGTGTCGGCCTGGAACGGGGGCTTGCCGGAAAGCATCTCGTAGAGCACGACCCCCAACGAATAGAGGTCGCTGCGTCCATCAAGGGGTTTGCCTTGGGCCTGCTCAGGTGAGAAATAGGTGGCGGTTCCCATCACCGACCCATGCTGGGTGAGGCCCTCGTCTGTGGATCCAACGAATGCGGTGGCGATTCCGAAGTCGGCGACTTTCACCTTGCCGTCGTCGGCGATGAGAATGTTTCCGAGTTTGACATCGCGGTGGACTATTCCGGCTTGGTGGGCCACGGCAAGTGCGCTGGCCACATCGGATGCGATCTCGGCCGCTCGATCGGCATGCAATGGACCGGTGGAACGCAGCACGTCGGCCATGCTGCGACCGGCCACGTATTCCATGACGATGTAGTAGGTGCCTCGTTCCTGACCCCAGTCGTAGACACCGACAATGTTGGGGTGATTGAGGTTGGCTGCGGCCTGCGCCTCGCGCCGAAAGCGTTCTACGAAGTTCGGATCGTTGGCGAATTCAGGGAAGAGAACCTTGAGCGCCACCTCACGATCAAGTAAATCGTCGCGCGCCAAATAGACGTCTGCCATACCGCCACGGGCGATATGTCTGAGTAGCTCGTACCGGCCATTGAAGACTGTTGGTCCCTGTTCGGACATGGCGACAGATTCTACCTCTGTGGGGCCGTACCGCTCGCGCACTGACCCAACAGATCAGCCAACGCCCAAAATCGCTTCCATCACGGATTTGGCGATCGGGGCAGCAACTCGACCGCCGGTTTGTTCGCTGGCCCCATCCTGGGCTTCCACAATCACCGCCACAGCCACCTCTGCCGGACCATCGCTCGGCCCTGCAAATCCAACAATCCAGGCATGGGAGTTCGGTGGGCTGGTGCCGAGTTGTGCGGTGCCTGTCTTTCCGCCGACGACATATCCAGGAATTGCCAGCCGCGTCGCAGTGCCCGATTCGGCCACGGTGATCATGGCATTTCGCATCGTCTGTGCGATGGCTCGTGAACTGGCGACTCGCCAGATTTGCGGTTCGCTCGTGGAGTAGACACGACCATCTGCCCCGGTCACGCTCGAAACCACGTGGGGCGACATGACCACTCCGTCATTGGCAATGCCCGCCGCGACCATAGCCATTTGGAGCGGAGTGGCGGCAACGTCGTTCTGACCGATCGAAGCCTGGGCCAGGCGTGCCGAGTTTTCATAGATGTCGACGGATCCGTTGGGTAGGGCCAACGGCGCGTCTTCTCCTGCTTCACTGTCGCCCCGGTAGTACTGGACGTCTGCCAGACGCTCGCCGTAATCGGTCGGGAACTTCGAAGCGGCAGCGGCGGGAAGATCAATCGGAGGAACTCGATTGAAGCCGTATGCCTCAGCCGTGTTGATCATGGCCTCCGGGCCCACCCACTCCGCGCCGAACTCTGCGAACGCCGTGTTGCACGACACTCGTAGGTCCTCGACCAGATTGCCCCCGCAAGTCTCACCGGCAAAGTTGGAGATGGGGCGACCGGCAGGTATCGGCTGGTACGAATTGGAGTCGGGGAGAACAGGCGATGTGGCGGTGACCAACCCGGTGCCCAGAGCCGCGGTGGCAGTGACCAACTTGAATGTCGATCCGGGGAAGAACAACTCGCGGAACGATTTTGCCAGCAATGGATCGGATGGGTCGGACAACAGATCCTCATACGCCTGATTCGCCGCGGCCCCGTCGGTTGACGCGAGAGGGTTGGGGTCGAAGCTGGGCCAGGTCCACAATGCCAAGATGTCGCCATTTCTCGGGTCGACGGCCACCACCGATCCGCGACGATCACCCAGCGCGTCGCGTGCCACACGCTGCACTCGGTCGCTGATGGTGAGAGTGAGGGTGCCGGTGGTGTTCCGGCGTCGAAACAGGTCTCCGATCGTGGATATCTGCTGCTCGATTTTAGATCCAGCGAGCTCATCGTTGTATTCACGCTCGAGACCCGTGGCACCCACGTTCAACGATTGGTAGCCGGTGATGTGGGCGAATAGTTCACCTTCCGGGTATTGCCTCACATTGTGGAACGAGCCCTCGCTCGGCACCGACCGTGCCAGAACCACACCATCGGCCGCGAGTATTTGGCCTCGTTCCTGTCCGAACTCACGGATCAGGCCACGGGAGTTGATCGGGTTGTCCTTGAGCCGCTGAGCGCCGAAGAACTGCACTCGATTCAGCTGTGCGAACAACAGCAGGTAGAGAACGCCAAGCACCATCGCCAATCGAGTGATCCGTTTGTTCATGCTGCAACGCCCGGGGCGACGGATCTCTGTTCATGGGACATTCGCATCAGTAGGGCCAACAGGATGTAGTTGGACACCAGAGACGATCCCCCGTAGCTGACAAACGGCAAGGTGATTCCCGTCAGAGGCACAACGCGCAGCACGCCACCCATGATGATGAAGGCCTGCACGGCGAGCAGCGTGGTGAGACCCAGCGCAAACAACTTCTCGAAACCGCCCTTTGCTCGCAACGCAATTCGTAGCCCGGAACCAACCAGAACCATGAAGGCCATCAGCACGGCGACCGTCCCGGCCAGGCCAAGCTCCTCACCGATTGCCGCGAAAATGAAATCGCTCTCCGCAAATGGAATGCGGCCCGGCTCCCCTCGACCGAGCCCGGTGCCGGTGAGCCCACCGTCGGCAAGAGCGAACGAAGCCTGGACGATCTGGAATCCGGCTCCCTGGGGGTCGGTCCATGGGTCGAGCCATATGTCGACGCGTCGCTGAACGTGGTCGAAACTCCTCCAGGCCACGAATGCGCCTGCAGCAAACATCGACGAGCCGATCATCAAGAAAACGGCACGCTCGGACGCAACCCACATGATCACCACGAACAGGGCGAAGAACAGAAGCGATGACCCCAAGTCCTTCTCCAGAGTCATCACCGCCAACGAGGCAATCCAAGCCAAGCCGATCGGGGCGAGATCGCGTGCCTCGATCTTGGATCGCAAGAGCTCGCGTGAGTCGACTAGGTAGGCGGCGAAGAATCCGGCGAGCGCCAGTTTCGCGAACTCTCCGGGTTGGAAGTTGACAGGACCGATGCTTGCCCAAATGCGTGCGCCGTTGATGCTCCGACCGAAACCCGGCACCAGTGGCACTATCAAGAGCGTGACACCAGCCAGTCCCATGAGGTAGCGGTAGCGGGCCAGCTCCCGCACCCGCGGCACCGCCACAAGTGTGACGGCAAACGCAGCCACGCCGACCGCCGACCAGATTGCTTGCAATCCCGCCAGGTCAGAGCCCCCGTCGACCGCGTTGGTGAGCCGGGAGATCATGACGTAGCCAACCCCGTTGAGAAGCAGGGCCATCGGCAGCAGCACCGGATCGGCTGCAGGTGCGAAACGACGGGTCACGATATGAGAGGCGGCGAGCAACAGGAGCATCCACGCCAGCAGTGGCCCCAAGTGGTCCGGGAATGACGACGTTCCGCCAAGACTCGCCAAGGCGTAAACCACCACTGCGCCGACCATCACGATCAATCCGAGTTCCACCCGTCTTGGCCGCAGAGCTGCGATTTGAGGTGCCGCTGATCCCAGCTGAGCACGACTCATCGCCGTCCGGGCGCGCCCGAGGCGACCCGGCATTTTCACGGTTGGTTCTCGGCCCTTGTGTAGAGCTCGAAACCGAATCGCTTTGCCTCATCGAGAGAATCGAAGGTGACTCCGGACTGGACAGCGTCGAGATCGCTCGGCGACAAATCGACGACCGACAGTTGGACCGACTCCTCGAACGTCGGATCGAACCACAGAACTCCGTTGGGACGGCCCTTGTAGATGACCACCTCAGGCCCGTCCACGCCCACGAAATAGCCCGACCGGGCATACATCACAACGCTCACGACAAGAATCGTCATCAAGGTGAGGACCGCTCCCATGAACAATCCGAGTCGCCAGGTGAGTATTGGCGTTGAATTGGGGGTCGCCACAGACATTGGCTTCGATGATGGCTGAGTGGCCCCGGGCACGGCTGGGTGGAACTCTGCCACCCGATCGGGATTGGCAGCGATGGGCCGATCCAGATCAGCAATGTCGACCACGACGACGGTGACATTGTCGTGGCCACCCGCCGCGCATGCCTCATCCACGAGTTGTTGTGCCGCCGAGCCGGGATCTCTGACGTCGGACAACAAGGTGAAGATCTCGTCGTTGGTCAACTCGTTGAACAGCCCGTCGCTGCAAAGCACATAGCGGTCGGCAATGGTCGGAGTGAGAAGCCAAGAATCCGCGAGCACCTTCCTGTCGATACCGAGTGCCCTGGTGAGGATATTTCTCTGTGGATGAACGGCTGCTTCTTCTCGGGTGAGGCGGCCATCGCGCACGAGGGTTTCCACCAAGCTGTGATCGTCGGTGATCTGCTCCAATCCGGTTTCACCCCGGCGATAGAGACGAGAATCGCCGACGTTGACAACTCCCAAACTCGGCCCGTCGGATCCATCGATTCCAGCCAAGGCCACGAAGGTCGTGCCCATGCCGCGCATGGACGGATCGTTGCTCGCTCTCTCGTAGATGGCGGCGTTTGCGTCGTTCACCAATTCCACGAATTCGTCAAGCGACTGCGGCCCGGAGCCAGTAGGCACCTGTTCAACGGCCATTTCAGCTGCCACTTCGCCGGCCTGATGTCCACCCATGCCGTCGGCAACGACGAAGACCGAGTCGGTCACCAGATATCTGTCTTGATTGCTGCCTCTCACTCGCCCTTTGCTTGTGGCCGAACCGCTGTTGAACTCGATCACGACAACTCCATCACGACTTCGCCGACCTGAATCCGATCGCCCTTGGCGAACGTGGATGTTGAGGTAAGGGTGCGATTATTGAGTTTGGTGCCGTTGGTGGAGCCCAGATCCTCGATCATCCACTGGATTCCGTCGGAGAACACGCGGGCGTGAAGTTTGGAGATGCGCTCGTCTTCGATCAAGACTCCACATCCGGGGGCCCGGCCGATCGTCGTCTCCGACGAAAGCGCGAATGTCATTCCCATCATTGGTTCCGGTGCGACCACCGTGAGATTGGCGGATGGAGCGGCGTCGACAGGTCGGGGGGGCGGAGAAGCGGTCTTGCTCGGCCCGGCCGCTGTCGCGACCATGGCCGACGCTGACGACATCGCCGCCGACGTGTTCGGTACGCGGGATTCGGCTCTGATCTCGACGATGACAGCTCTCGCCACCCGCAGAAACACGAGATACACGAGCGCCAACAGTGCTATTCGAGAGACAAGAAGCAACTGGTCCGTCACGGTTCGGCGATTCTAGTTCGGCCACAAGCAGTGACCGACTCGACCTCGCGTTGAGGTCGATCAACCAGAGCGGAATTCGATGTCGGTGGCGCCGATTGTGATCCGGTCGCCGTCGACAAGTCGATGACTGGAAATCCTCACACCGTTGACGGTGGTGCCGTTGGTGGATCCGACATCGTTGAGAACAAAACCTTTGCCATCAGGTCTGATTTCGGCGTGAACGCGACTGATGTTGGGGTCATCGAATGAGACGGTGCATTCCGGAAGCCGGCCCATGGTTAGTAGGAACTCGCCAAGCACAAGCTGTTGGCCATTCGGAAGATGAAGCACGCCGGTCGCGCCATCAGCCTCTTTCATTCTCGCCCCGACCCGAACGGTGCCGGCCCTCAACCCAGGGCCTTCCTCGAGAACAATCTCGACGGGTCCCATGAAGGTCCAACCCTCCTCTTTGGCCGTTTCGCGCGCCGCCTCTGAGAGGTCGCTCACGAGTGTGTCCCGTATCTCGGCAAAACGTTCCAGATCCGTTGCCGACAACGAGACCACGAAATGGTTGGCGACGACGGGCTGGCCTTTCACACCCACGGATCGCGAGTCGGCCATCGCCCGTCCAATCTTGCGGGAGATTTCGATGGGCCTGACCCCGCCGGAGAAGAGCCGGCCGACCGTGCCCTCGATCAGGCGTTCGAGACGCAGTTCGACCGATTTGAGTGCCACATCGCGAGGCTAGCCGCAGACATGAGTCGCTGATCCACACTGTTGCGTTCGGCGAGTCAGAATTATGTCGTGTGTGCGCTAGCCTCTTGGCTCGTGGTCGCTTCCGAGCGGCAACGAGCCACGCGCGAGTGGCGGAATTGGCAGACGCGCAGGATTCAGGTTCCTGTGTCCGAAAGGACGTG
>CAZHMP010000052.1:0-18034 GCA_964533595.1 uncultured Acidimicrobiales bacterium
ATACAACTCTTCGACTCCTGGGCTGGCTCGCTCAGCCCATCCCAATATCGCCGGTACGTCCTGCCTCACTCCCAAAAGGTTCTGGCTGCGGTCGGCTCCACCGGGGTGCCCCGTATCCATTTCGGGGTGACCACCGGCGAGTTCCTCGATCAGATCGGCGAAGCCGGCGCCGAAGTCGTCGGCGTTGATTGGCGCGTACCTTTGCGCGAGGCCCGGCGCCGGGTCGGCCCATCGCGGGCGCTGCAAGGAAATCTCGATCCCACCGTTGCACTGGCCGGCTTGCCTGCTGCTCTCTCCGCCACACGAAACGTGCTCGCCGACAACGACGGGCATCCCGGTCATGTGTTCAACCTCGGTCACGGCGTGATACCCACCACAGATCCGGACGTGCTCACCGAGATCACCCGAACCGTCCATGCCGAAGGCCGAACCGACGGCCCGGGCGGAACGTGACTGATCCTGTCGTCGTAGTTGGCGGCGGCATCACTGGTCTGGCGGCAGCTCACGAGCTGAGCCAGTCAGGTGTGGAGTTTGTCCTGCTCGAAGACACGCCGCGGGTAGGCGGCAAGATCGATGGTGGCCCGGTCGGGTCATTGGAGATCGACTCTGCTGCCGACGGGTTCCTGGCCCGGCAGCCCGAAATGGCCGAGTTGTGTATCGAGATCGGATTGGGCGATGACCTGGTCCGTCCATCCGGGAGACGCGCTTTCATTTGGGCGAACGGCGCACTTCGGACCATTCCCGCGCCATCAGTACTGGGCGTGCCACTCAACGCAGATGCCGTGGCCAAGTCCGGAATCGTTTCCGATGCCGGGATGGTGGCGCTTCGCCGAGGATTGCAATCCAACCATCCGCCTCTACTCGATGACGCAAGTGTCGGAGAGGTATTTCGACCAATTGTCGGAGACGAAGCCTTTGAGCGCTTGGTCGACCCACTGCTGGGAGGGATAAACGCGGGCTCAGCAGACGAGATGAGCATCGCTGCGAGCGCCCCGAAACTCGCAGAAGCAGCGAAGCTCGGCGGCGACGTGCGCGCCAACCTCGCTTCACAGTTCGGAGAATCAGCCAAGACTCCCGGGCCGGTCTTTCTCGGGGTGAAGGGCGGCACCACCAGAATCATCAAACGATTGTCGGAGCGTCTCGACGCTCAAATCCACACCGGTTGCCCGGCAGAATCGATCGAACCCCTGGGCGGCGGGTGGAGGGTGAAGACGACCGACGGAGCCCTCGTTGGTTCCAAGCTCATTCTTGCCACGCCCGCCCCGGCTGCAGCGAGATTGGTCTCACCCTGGTCGCCGGCGGCCGCTTCGATTCTCGACGACATCTCGTACTCGAGCGCGGTTCTCGTCACGTTCGTGACCGACCGAAGCAACATTGCCCACTCCCTCGACGGATCCGGCTTTCTGGTACCGCGAGACCAAGGGATGCTGATGACAGCATGTTCCTGGTCATCGTCGAAGTGGAACCATTACGACGACGGTTCCCACGCCGTGGTTCGGGTATCGGCTGGTCGCTCCGACGACCGGAGATGGCTCGATCTAGATCAGTCGGAATTGGTGACAACGCTCTCCGAAGAGCTCGCCGCCACCATCGGCTTCGACGGTGAGGCCGAGATCCGCGTAACGCCTTGGAAGGATGCCCTGCCGCAGTACGCCCCGAGCCACCTCGCACGCGCCGACGAAATCGACTCACTTCTTGGCGTCGACGCACCAGGCGTCACCGTTACCGGGGCGGCCATGCGCGGTCTCGGGCTGCCTGCCTGCGTACGTCAGGGTCGCGCTGCCGCGCGGGGGTAATTCCACTTTGTGACATCGGTCGCAATATTGCGATTGTGTTTCGAAACGTAGCTATTCTGCAACTACTGAACACAGGCATCGGTCGACAACCATGCCCATCTGCTCGTCGGACCCAGCTCCGGCGGAACGGTCGACCGGAAACGCCCGACACGAACATTGCCCAGGAGGCAGAAACCAATGCGTAAGCACCTACGTGTCATCGCTCTCGTTCTCGCGACGACGATCGCCGTATCCGCCTGCACCCCGGGCGAGGTCGCCCTGTTTCTCGAGCTCACTGAACCAACTCGCGACGTTCTCTCTGCCGATGAGCTGTACCGGCTACGCCAGTGCGAATCGACCGACAACTACGAGGCAATCAACCCGTCCGGCACCTACCGAGGCGCCTACCAGTTCGACCAGACCACGTGGAATGACGTAGCCAGCCGACACTTCCCATTCCTCGCCGATCGCGACCCCGCCACGGTCGAACCGTGGTGGCAGGACTCCATGACTCGAGCGCTGTGGTCGGAGCGCGGCCGACAGCCATGGCCGGTCTGCGGCCTGAAGGTCTGAACACGGCGTAGCATCGCCCGCCGTGAGACACATTGCTCTATCGGCGCTATCGGGCTTACTCATCGCCGCCGCCATGCCCCCGTGGGGTTGGTGGCCACTGGCGATAATCGGACTGGCCATTTGGTTCTGCCTGATTGATCAGCCGTCACCCAAGCACAGATTCCGCACCTCGATGGTTGTCGCCCTCTCGTGGTCGATTCCGGCCACGCTGTGGATGTTCGATCTAACCCCAATCGGATGGCCGTTTTCCGTGCTGCTGTTCTCGTCGTTTCTTGGTTTGGCCGGCATGGCCACTCCATCGGAGCGGCCCATCCGACGAGTCGTGTTTCCGGCCGGGATCGTCCTCGCAGAGCTTGTTCGATGGTCGTGGCCGTTCGGCGGCATCCCGTTGGCCACCCTCGCCATGGCCGAGGTGTCCTCGCCGTTTGCACCCGTAGCGAGATTGTTCGGCTCGCTCTTTCTCGTCATGACCACAGTTGGAGTTGCGGTGGCGCTCGTCGACCTGGTGAGGCGAGACCGCCACGCGATCGCCGGTGGCATTGTCATCTTGACGGCGGTGATTGCCGGGATGATCGCGATGTCGATTGACGCCCAGCGAATCGACACGATCGATGTGGCCGTGGTGCAGGGCGGTGGTCCACAAAACACCCGCGCCGACATTTGCGAGAACCGAAATGTCTTCGATCGACACATGGCGGCCAGCCACCTCATCGACCGGCCAATTGATCTGGTGTTGTGGCCCGAGAATGTGGTCAACCCGGTCGCCGATGGCTTGGAGTCTTCACTTTGCGATGAACCCTTGCTGTGGCATTCAGAAGCGGCCGACCGGTTGACGGAACTCGCCGCCGACTTGGATGCCGTCGTCGTATCCGGATGGTTCGAGCGCAGCGACGACGACCAGGCCAACGTCAACTACTCCATTGCGACGTCACCGGATGGCACCGTCACTGGTCGCTACGACAAAGTTCGATTGGTCCCATTCGGCGAGTTCGTTCCATTGCGATCAGTCATTGAGTCGTTCAGCGGGGATCTGCCTTCTCATGACACACGTCCGGGTCGAAATGACGCCGTCATCGAATCCGCCGTGGGGCGTCTGGGAGTATCGATCTCCTGGGAGATTTTCTTCGAGAGTCGCGGGCGAGATGCCGTCGGCAACGGTGGTCAAGTTCTACTCAACCCAACCAACGGTTCGAGCTACTGGCTCACGATTCTGCAGAGTCAACAAATCGCGTCGAGTCGCCTGAGAGCCATCGAGACCGACCGGTGGGTGCTGCAGGCCGCACCAACCGGATTCTCGGCCATCGTCAACCCCGACGGCGATGTGATCGATCGCACCGGAGTCAGCGAACAGAAGGTTCTCTACGCCACGATCGATCTCCTCGGCGGCCGCACTCTCGCCGTCCGCTGGGGCGTGTGGCCCGTTTTGCTCGCCAGCTTGGCAATCATGGGATGGGCATGGCTTCCGCTCATGGATTTGGAACGCCTGAAACAGAAACTGGTCAGACTTCGACGCTGACGGTGACCGGACCGTCGTTTACCAATTCGACCTGCATGTCGGTCTGAAATCGCCCCGTGGCCACGGTTGCGCCCAAACCACGAAGAGCCTCGACGACCGCCTCCACCAACGGACGCGCCTTCTCCGGACGAGCTGCGGCCGACCAGCCCGGACGCCGTCCACTGGTGGTATCGCCATAGAGGGTGAACTGGCTTATGACCAAGACCTCCCGTGATGTATCGGCGACCGACAGGTTGATGATCCCGGCAGAGTCATCGAAGAGTCGGATGTTCCAGATCTTGTCGGCCAGCTTGCAGGCCTGGGTCTCGGTGTCGTCGTGGGTGATTCCAACAAGAGCGACCAATCCCTGCCCGATCTCACCAACCAACTCACCATCGACTTCCACCGATGCTCTCGTGACTCTCTGAAGAAGTGCTCTCACGGGTCGAAGCTACCGCTCCCCGTGACGGAGCAAATCGTCCACCCCCAGGCGTGGGTGCCGGCTCGAACCTGATACCTCGAAAGCACATCTGGGCCACAAGCTGCAGTGCCAAGTCCACGAACTTCCGAATCGACGTGAACCTCCACCGTCTTCGCCCGATTCAACTCGGCGATGGTGGTTGCGGCCGTGATGTCGATGTCGTGGTGATCCCGTGCCGAGAAGTTGAACGGCCTTTCCGAACCGATCCGGAAACCCGATCCGTCATCGCGGGTGAGGTCGAACCACCGCGTCTCGACATGGTTGCCGTGCTCTTGGGGAAACACGAAGGGGTGGTATTGGTCCGAGACCCGACTCCCCCACCTGCCCACAGTGGCCGCGGAAGATCGGTCCGGATAAGTCTCGTCCGGGCCGAGTCCGAACCAAGTGAGATTGCCGAATGCGGCTGGAGATTCAAATCGAATTCCCACGCGAGGCAGATCGTCCCACTCGTCTGGGATCTCGACAACCTCATGAAACCGGACCGCATCGGAGGTCAACTCGATCTTTGTTGTGTGGAGTGCGCGAGCGTTCTCGCCAATCAAACTTCTTTGCACCTCGACGAATCCGACTCCGCCAACTACATCGACAGAAGCGTTGTCGACAAACATCTCGAGCGAATCGAGCCCCCACTCCAGCCACTGTCTCCGCACGCCGGAAACTTGGCTCATCCACCCCTGACTGACGCCGTCGTTGTCGGTCGGTGGACGCCAAAGATGGGCCACCACATCCCCCACCACAGCCGCAACTCCATTCACCGCGACCCCTGAGATTCTCCCATCGGATGCCAATTCGATCCGCGAATCGCCGTTGGTCAATGTGGACGAGCCGTCGCCATGATGTTCGATCCCCGGTCCACCAACACCCATGGGGGCTGCCGTTCCGCGGGGTTCCGTCGTCTCATCAACCGAAGATGGATCGGCGATGGTCAACTGGTCCCAAGCCACCACGTGGCCGGCATCTGCCCACGCGCTCGAGTGGCGAGTGGCAGCGACAATGTCGAGGTGACACTCTCGCTCGTGCGCCCACCCATCGGTCGGTTCGATCTCCACCACCTTGCTCTCTCCGGGTTGGAGCACACACTCGATCTCACCACTGTCGACGATCAGTCCGTCAACACGGGCCGACCACGTAAACCGGAGATCGGAAGTGCTTGTGTAGCGCCGCCTGCTGATGAGTTCGACCGCGTGGCCATCGACCAACCTCGCCACGATCGGACGGGCAGCCCACTGCAACTCACGCAGCCCCGGATGAGGCAACAGGTCGGGTCCCACCAATCCGTTGATGCAGAAGTTGACATCATTGGGCTCATCGCCGAAGTGTCCGCCATAGGCCCAATACTCGCGACCCTCCTCGTCGACTTCGGCCAGTCCCTGGTCGCGCCAGTCCCACACAAACCCTCCGGCCAATGCCGGATAGGTATTGAATGCGTCGACATACTCGGCGATCGATCCGTTTGAGTTGCCCATGGCGTGCGAGTACTCACACATGATCAGCGGCCGATCGTCGAGCTTGGTGCTCTCGGCCCACACCGCCCAGTCGGTGATCACATCGTTAGGCGAATACATCGGGCAGACCACGTCAGTGACCAAGCGTTCCGAACTCGAGGGAGCCTGCCGCGTGGCATCCCTCTCCTGAGGATGGTTCACCGAGAAGCGGGGCTGCACGGCACCCTCGTAATGCACAAATCTCGACGGATCGATTCGGCGAACCCACCCGGCCGCCGCGTCGTGGGCAGGTCCGTGCCCCGACTCGTTGCCGAGCGACCATCCGATGATGCAGGGGTGATTGCGGTCGCGCAGAACCATGCGTCGCACGCGATCGACAATCGCGTCGTGGTATCGGACGTCGCGACAAAGCGACATCAGCCGAGCGTGAGACTCGACGTTGGCTTCGTCGACAACCCAGAATCCGAGTTCATCACAAAGATCCAGGAATCGATGATCGTTTGGGTAATGAGATGTCCTCACCGCATTGATGTTGTGGCGCTTCATGGCCACCAGATCCGCTCGCATGTCTTCGAGCGTCAGCGCTTTCCCGGTCATCGGGTTGTGGTCGTGACGATTGACACCGTTGATCACCACGTCGCGCCCGTTGATTCGCAGCCTCCGATCGCGCACCTCCACCCGCCGGAAGCCCACCGCAACCACAGTCGCCTCGAGCACATCTCCGTCGCTGTCGAGTAGCTCAATCAAAACCTCGTACAGAACCGGATCCTCGGGTGACCACGGCGAGACCTTCGGAACGACGACATCGATGATCGCGGACTGGCCGGTGAAGGAGTAGGCCGCGAGCAGTTGTTCGAAATGTCCACCCGACTCGGTTCGCTCGAACGTGCAGGTTTTGGCGTCGACTACCGTCCGTCCATCGGTCGCCTGCATGGACAATCTCATCGAGACATTCGGTCGCGGCCCCGAAACCCAAGACTTGACGATCAGGTGGCCGTGCCCGGCGTCGGAATCAAAGTCTGCGTCTATGTCGATGTCGGCCAGGCCGACGCGAGCGCGCGACTCAACTCGGACACTTCGATGAAGGCCAGCGTGCCACCAATGGTCTTGATCCTCGATCCATGTGGCGTCGCTGTACCTGACGACCATCACCGCCAGGATGTTTTCCCCGGGCGACACGAATCGAGTGAGGTCGAACTCCGACGGGAGTCGAGAGTCCTTGCCCATACCGACGAACCTGCCGTTGCACCACACCACCGTCAAGCTTTCGGCACCACCGATGTGAACGATGGTGTCGCGATCAGCCCAACCGTCGGGAATGGTGAACGATGTGCGGTGGAGCCCGGTCGGGTTGACAATCGGTGTTTGGGGTGGATCGAGATCCGGCCACGGCATCACGATGTTGGTGTAATGAGGATGATCTCCGACGTCTTGGCGCGTCCAGCATCCGGGTACCTCGATATTCGCCCATCCGGAAGTATCGAACGACGGGTCGAACCAGCCGTCTACGGCCGACGAGGGTGAGTCAACCAGAAGGAACTCCCACGTCCCGTCGAGGCTCAACCGCCAAGGGTTGATGCCACCGGATTTGGCCGCGCTCACCGAAGGAAACGCCTCGAATGATGACCGTGGCGGAAGACGATTCAGCGCCGTCAGCTCCGGACGAAACAGGTCGTCGGTGTCGAGCATCGCGGCATGCTAGCGCCACTCCCTTGTGTGAGACGATTGTCACGAATGGTGGCGTTGCATCCAAGTCAAGGCATTATTTGACGTCCCGTAGTTAGTTGGTGAACCCTTGTCATCCATGCCTGATCAGCGCCTCCTGCGCATAGCTCTGCTCACCTATCGCGGCAAACCACATGTGGGCGGCCAGGGCGTTTACGTACGGCATCTCTCCAAGGCATTGGTGGATCTTGGGCATTCCGTCACGGTGATCGCCGGCCCGCCGTATCCCAGCGTTCATGAATCCGTGGATCTCGTGCAGCTTCCAAGTCTCGACATCTGGTCGGATCCCCATCCGATGCGCAAACCCCGATTCTGGGAATGGAAAGACTGGACCGATGCCCTCGAACACATCTCGTTCGACATGGGCAACTTCTCCGAGCCAATGGCGTTCAGCATGCGAGCGTGGCGATACCTCCGCTCCCGCCAACACGAATTCGACATCATCCACGACAACCAGACTCTCGGTTGGGGCATCTTGAAGCTCCACCAGGAGGGCTGGCCGATACTCGAAACGATCCACCACCCAATCACCGTGGATCGCAAGCTCGAACTGCAGCACGCCCGCTCGCGCTGGGAGAGATTCGGCAAGCGACGCTGGTACGCGTTCACCAAGATGCAGACCCAGGTGGCCAAGCGAATGCCCCGCGTGCAGACCGTGTCGGAGTCGTCCAAACACGACATCCACCTCGACCACAAAGTGCCCTCGGACCGACTCCACGTCGTACCCGTCGGCGTAGACCCCGACCTGTTCAAACCTGTCCCCGGTGTTGAGCGCATCGCCGGGCACCTCGTCACCACCGCCAGCGCAGATGTGGCAATGAAGGGTCTTCGATTCCTGCTGGAGGCGATCGCGAAGCTGCGCACCGAACGCCACATCGAACTCACCATCATCGGAAAACCGAAGCCCGATAGTGAGGCCAGCCACACCATGACCAAGCTTGGCTTGGATGACTGCGTCACATTCGTCTCGGGCGTGCCCGACCAGCGGATCGTCGAGCTTTACAGCGAGGCCCAGTTGGCGATCGTGCCATCGCTCTACGAGGGTTTCTCGCTGCCGGCAATAGAAGCGATGGGATCAGGAGTCCCATTGGTGGCCACCACCGGTGGAGCGCTTCCAGAAGTTGCCGGAACACACGAGGAGACGTGCTTTCTCACCACTCCTGGAGACAGCGAAGCTCTCGCCGCCACAATTCGCCATGCCCTCGACAATCCTGAGTTGTGCGACAAGGTCGGGGCTGCCGGCCGGCAACGCGTGATCGACAACTGGTCATGGCGTCACACGGCCATACGTACCGTCGAGCAATACAACGCAGTTCTCAAGATCAACGAAAGTCGCTGATGCTCACTGTCGACTACGACCGACTCGGATTGCGCGCCAACGACCGGCTTCTCGATCTCGGCTGTGGCTTTGGTCGGCACACCTACGAGGCTCTCGTTCGCGGGGCCGATGTCGTGCAGTGCGACATGGCCATGCCCGAACTCGCCAACATTCGCGACACTTCGAAGCTTCTCGCCGCGGATGGCATGTTTGAAGCAAACCTACTGGTGGCTCCCGTCCAGGGAGACGCCACTCGCCTGCCTTTCGACGACGAAAGTTTCGAACGCATAATCGCCTCCGAGGTCTTCGAACACATCCCGGATGATGTGTCCGCCTACGCGGAGTTGATGCGCCTGTTGAAGCCCGGCGGAACCGTCGCGGTCACCATTCCAGCATGGTTACCGGAGCAAATATGCTGGAAACTGAGCGACGACTATCATGCCCCGGCGGTCGAAGGGGGGCATGTGCGGATCTATTCCGAGAAGGAAGTGCGGTCGAAGTTGTCTGATGCCGGTCTTCGCCCCGGTCAATCCCACCATGCCCACGCACTCCATTCGCCATATTGGTGGCTGCGATGCGCGGTGGGGCCAAATCGCGAAATCGCCGACAACCGCCTGGTCAAGACCTACCACAGGTTCCTCGAATGGGACATCGTGAAAAAGCCGTTGATAACTCGGCTGGCCGACAAAGCGCTCAACCCGGTGATCGGGAAGTCACTTGTCGTCTACGCCACGAAGCCAACCGTGCACTCGGAACGGAGCGCAAATGCTGCCTGAGATGGACCGGCAACTGAGCGCTGAACAGATCACCGCCACCGCCGACGCCATTGCCGAGGTGCAACTTCCATCCGGAATGATCCCTTGGTTTGCCGGAGGACACGCCGATCCGTGGAATCACGTCGAGGCGGCCATGGCCCTCGATTATGGCGGGCACATGGCGGGCGCAGAGAGGGCATACCAGTGGATGGCCGACATCCAACGACCCGACGGCTCGTGGCACCAGTACTACATCGGTGACGAAGTCGAGCAAGACAAGCTCGACGCCAACGTCATTGCCTACGTTGCTGCCGGCACATGGCACCATTTTCTCACCACATCCGACACCGGTTTCCTCGAGGCCATGTGGCCGGTCGTTGAGAAGGCCGTCGATTTCGTGCTCGAGCTTCAACAACCCGGTGGGGAAATCCTCTGGGCCCGACACATCGATGGCACTCCATGGCCGTTCGCGTTGCTCACCGGATCTTCGTCGATCGCTCACAGTCTCCGATGTGCCATCGCCATCGCCATCGAGCTGGGCCATGAGCGACCGTCTTGGGAACTTTCCGTCGCGCAGCTCGCCCGTGCCATCAGATTTCGCCGCGAAGAGGCGTTCTCTCCGAAGCATCGATGGGCAATGGACTGGTACTACCCGGTTCTCGCCGGTGTATTGAGCGGCCAGACCGGCCGAGACCATCTCGACTCACGTTTCGACACCTTCCTCTACGAAGGTGAAGGGATCCGTTGCGTCAACGACCGACCTTGGGTCACCGCGGCCGAGACCTGCGAGTGCGCAATCGCGTATCTCGGCGTTGGCGACACGAATCGCGCCATCGAATTGTTCACTCTCGCCCAACGACTGCGCGAGCCCGATGGACGGTACATAACCGGAATGGTCCACCCCGACCGAAATCTGTTCCCGCGAGACGAACGATCGACTTACTCATCCGCCGCGGTATTGCTGGCTGTCGAAGCCCTCCACGGCACCACTCCGGCAGCAAAGCTCTTCGCTGACCACCAATTCCTGCCGCCGATCATCGATATCGACATGGCCGACGAGCCGGTGCTCGACTGACGATTCCGATGCCCGACGCGGGCGCGGTCAGATGCCAGTGCCCGTTCTCTGCAGGATTCTCAGCGATCCAACTGCCGCAACTTCGGCAAATGAGCCGGATCCGATGGCACGCGTGTAGATCTCGAATGGCGGCCGGCCGCCGTCGGCGGGATTGGGAAACACGTCGTGGATGAGCAGAAGACCGCCAGACACAAGTTTGGGTACCCAGCCCTCGTAATCGCGATGGGCCGGCTCTGAACCGTGGCCGCCATCGATGAACAACAGCGCCAACGGTGTCTGCCAGACGGATGACACCGATTGCGAATCGCCCACGAGAGCCACAACAGTGCCCTCGAGGTCGGCGTCATGAATGCTGCGACGAAACGTGGGGAGCGTGTCTATCTCACCGGTCTCGGCATCCACCAGATCCGGCTCGTGCCACTCCCAGCCAACCTGATTCTCCTCGGACCCTCGATGGTGATCGAGGGCGAACAAGAGTCGTCCCGTGTCGCGAGCTGCGGTGCCGAGATAGATCGAGGACTTGCCGCAATAACTGCCGACTTCGAGCAACGGCCCGGCAGCCGAGAGATCAGCTGCGGCCGAGTAGAGAGCCAGACCCTCGGCGGGTGGCATGAATCCCCGCGCCGCCTCCGCCTTCGCCTGTTGGATCGGATCCATTCAAACGCGTTCTACCGAGTCGGCCAGGTCTTCGGACGGGTCGTGACTCCACATGAGATTGTCGATCACCAGATACTTGACCACCCAAACGACGCCGTAGGCACCCAGGTTGCCGAGCAGCAGTAGCGGAGTGTTGTCCGTGATGGTTGCGACGATCGCAACTACAAGGGTGGAGAATGCCAAGCCGGCGAGGGCGAGGATCCAGAAGGGCATGATTTCGGCCGACACGCTGTGGCTGCCGGTTTGTTGCCAGACCCATTGTCGGCTCAGAAGGTATGCGGGAATCGTGGAGACCGCCCAGGCGCTGATGCTCGACACGACGGGTGTCCACCCGAGAACGTCGTGGCAGAACGCCAGAGTCGACAACCCGATGACGACATTGACGGCCGACACGCCGCAGTACCGAAGCAGCCTTGCGCCGTGCTCTTCAACAACACGGAGGAATCCGGCGGCGGTCGATTTGGACATGGGTGCTGATGCTACCGTCATCCCTTTGTCTGTCGGCCGCCGGCGCCGGTAGTTGAAACCTCGCTCTGCCGGCGCTTGTGAACGGCACAACCGGGGCATCATGTTGGGATGCAGCAAGCCGTGGCCGATCTAGTCCGCCTACTTGATCTCGAAGCGATCGAGGTGAACATCTTTCGGGGATTGTCACCCGACGAGGACCGGCAGCGCATTTTCGGTGGCCAGGTTGCGGGGCAGGCGCTGGTGGCCGCGGCCAGGACGGTGGAGGACGAACGGTCGGTTCATTCCCTCCACGCCTACTTTCTCAGGCCCGGAGACCCAACCGTTCCAGTGCTCTACGACGTCGACAGAATCCGTGACGGCCGGTCTTTCACAACCCGACGGGTGGTCGGAATTCAGCACGGTCGAGCGATATTCAACTTGGCCGCGTCGTTCCAAACCGCCGAAGATGGTTTCGAGTACCGCGACGCAATGCCGGACGTCCCCGACCCCGAAAGCCTCGAAAACCGCGAGGCAGAATGGATCCGGGCCGGACTCCAGGACGAGTGGGAAAAACGTCCCCACCCGATCGACTACCGCTATGTGACCGCCAGTCCGTTCAACCGCAACGAGCCACTACCCCCGGTGCAGCGCGTCTGGTTCAAGACCGAATGTGCGGTGCCGGACGACCCGGTACTCCATGCCTGTCTGCTCACCTACGCCTCCGACATGACGCTGCTCGACACAACGTTGCTCCCCCACGGCACCAGTTCTATGGACGGCTCACTGCGCATGGCGAGTCTTGATCATGCAATGTGGTTCCACGGACCGTTTCGAGCCGACGAATGGTTGCTGTACGACCAGCACACCCCCGCGTCCTCCAACGGTCGTGGTCTGGCGTCAGGAAAGGTATTCACCCGAGACGGTGTCCTCGTGGCTTCCGTGATGCAGGAAGGCCTGATCCGCCGGGCCCGGGAGTGAGACTCACCCCTTTTGTGGTCGTGTGCGCGATAGCGATGCTCGCCGCGGCATGTGCGGACGACCCTCCCCAGATCTCGCCGGCGATGGCCACTCTGCCGACCACCGAGGCCCCGGCGAAAGCCGCCGATAATACCAATGCCCACCACGGCAACGATCTGCCTCCGGACTCAATTGCCGCTCCGGCCGATGCTGCCGTGACCGCTGAGGTGATAGCCGTAGCCACCGAGCCGATATCCACGGCGATCGCTCCAAACGGCGAGTTCTGGCTTGCTGAGCGAGGTGGGCTGGTTGTGGTTCTCGACCCGATCACCGGCGAGACCGGACAGACCGTGCTCGACATCTCCTCGCTCACCGTGCCCGGAGGCGAGCAGGGCCTACTGTCGATCGCCGTTGATGGCGAAAACCTCTATGTCGATTACACCGACACTGCCGGCGACTCCAAGATCGACGCTTACCCCCTCGATGGCGACGGCCGACCCGGAGATCGTCATCCCCTGCTCACGGTGCAGCAACCCTTCACGAACCACAACGGTGGCGGAATGGCGATCGGTCCGGACGGATATCTCTACATCGGTTTTGGCGATGGAGGCAACGGTGGTGACCCGAAAGGATCGGGGCAGGATTCATCGACGATTCTCGGATCCATAGCGAGAATCGATCCCACTCCCGGAATGGACTCTCCGTATTCGATCCCCTCCACCAATCCATTCGCCGATGGCGATGGCGGACGTCCCGAGATATTTCTCACCGGGGTTCGAAACCCATGGCGATTCGCGTTCGACCAGGCCACCGACAATTTGTGGATCGGTGATGTGGGGCAGGATCTCTACGAGGAGGTCGATCTGTTCCTGGCCGTCAACGGAGGCGGAGTTGGTGCCAACCTTGGCTGGAATCACCGGGAAGGACTGCACAAGTTCAAGGGCCCGAATTCTGACGATTTCACAGACCCGGTGTTCGAGTATCCGCACGGCGCCGATCCTGGAGGCTGCAGCGTCACCGGCGGCTACGTGTACCGAGGCTCCGCCATACCCAGCCTCCGAGGCGCCTACATCTTCGGCGACTTCTGCACATCTCGACTTTGGGCGCTCTCAGTCTCGGAATCCCAATTGGAGTTCACCGATCTGGGCGTCGACGTGCCAGGGGGCCAACTGGCGTCATTCGGGGTCGATCCCAGCGGAGAGATCCTGACGCTTTCGCTGTCAGGACATGTCTCTCGAATTGTTCCGAAGCCGGCCGTGCGCACCTACCCACGGGTCGCCGACAACCCCGAGGACGTGGCAAGCCGTCTTGTCGAAGTTGAGCAGCTTCTTCGCTCCACCGAACCATCCCGGCTCGAATTCGCGGATCTGGCCCATGAACAACAGGTGATGTTCCGCACCATCGGGCGTCATCAAGAGTGGGCTGAGACAATTCTCGATCTTGTGCCCGCCGATCTCCTCGATGCCGTTTCGATCGGGATCGACGCCCGAATCTCAATCGGAGAGATCTCCAACGCCGAGCCGCCCGACACGATGCCGGCGTGGGAGATCATCGATCCTCTGCCCTTGAGCGAACTCGTCGACATTTATCGGAGCGCCTCAAACGAAACTGGTATTCCCTGGACATATCTCGCTGCCATCAACATGGTTGAAACTGGATTTGGCCGCATCGTGGGATTGTCCACCGCCGGAGCTCAAGGCCCGATGCAGTTCATGCCCGCTACGTGGGCCGAGGTCGGCACGGGGTCCGTCGACGACCCAAACGATGCGATTCCCGCGGCTGCCCGCTATCTGGTTCGCCGCGGTGGGCCCGATGACCTGGCCAAGGCCCTGCGCGGCTACAACAACTCGGCTGCCTATGTGGACGCCGTCACCAGCTATGCCCAGCTATTCGCCCGAGATTTCGCAGCTCTCGAAGCGGCTCATTCCTGGGAGATTCACTACTCCAGCGCGGCCGGCGACCTATGGCTTCCCGTTGGATACCGCGAGGATCAACGCATTCCGGTCCAACAATTCTTGGCCGAGTTCCCATACTCGATGCCTCCAGATCAGTGAAAGTATCCTCGGAACGAACCTGCCAACCCAGGAGATCATCATGATCGAGATCACCGTTGCGACTGAAGTGACCGACGAAATTGTCGCCGCGTTCGACCGTCTGATCCCACAACTGTCGTCATCGAATCCCCCTCCATCCGTCGAGAAACTCCAGCAAATAGTCGACAGCGACGCGTCGACGCTCCTGATCGCCCGCGACGAATCCGGAATCCTGGGCACCCTCACCTTGGCCATTTTTCGCATCCCAACCGGAGTTAGGGCGTGGATCGAGGACGTGATAGTCGACTCGGAATCCCGCGGGAAAGGAGTCGGCCGACGTTTGAGCGAGACAGCAATTGAGCATGCCCGGGGTGCCGGAGCGGTCACGGTCGACCTCACCTCGCGGCCGTCGCGTGAGGCTGCAAACCGTCTTTATCAGCGCATCGGCTTCCAACAACGAGACACCAACGTCTACCGATATACCCTCTGAACTCGGCGAACAAACATACGTACAAATGTGTCGTTTGGATTACAGACAGACGAACATTCTTCATCTAATATGAGCTCTGCGGACGCCTCATCTCCGACGGGATGAAGACAACAGGAGAGTTCAAGTGAAAGCAGTATCGAGTGCGGGAAGCTACGTGGTGGCCAACGGTGTCGACCGCGCCGAGGCCGACCGCATCCGCCGCGAAACGAAAGGCGCGGTTGCGAGCCGCAACGCCGACGGCACTTACCGAGTGACCCGCAGTCGCTGACAAGTCGTCGGCCGATAGCGTTCTCGGCGTGTCGCCGCGGCCCGAACCACCAACCCAAATCGATTGGCTCGACTCAACTCCGTCGCTCAACGATCCGATCCTGATCGCGGCGTTCGAAGGTTGGAACGATGCCGGCGATGCCGCCTCAATTGCGCTTCGCCATCTCTCCGATCGCTGGGACGCTAAACCGCTGGCCGAAATCGAATCAGAGCTCTTCTACGACTTCAGCACAACCCGGCCACTGGTCTCGCTCGACGAACTCCACAACCGCACACTCACTTGGCCCGGCAACATCATCAGATCGGCCCAGATTCCGGGAGCATCCCACGATGCCGTGATTCTTCTCGGTCTCGAACCGCAACTTCGCTGGCGGACCTTTTGTGATGAGATCATTGCCGTGGCCAACACTCTTGGTATCGATCATGTGATCACGCTTGGCGCCCTGCTTGCCGACGTTCCCCACACTCGTCCAGTCGAGGTCTACGGCTCCACCGATCATGTCGATCTGATGAAGTCGCTGCATCTCTCGCCTTCGACATATGAGGGCCCCACCGGCATCACCGGTGTACTCACCACCCTTTGCGGCAACGCCGGAATGTCAACCACATCTTTCTGGGCTGCCGTTCCTTCGTACGTGCCGGGATCGCCATCACCCAAGGCCGCGCTTTCTCTTGTTCACCACGTCTGTGACGTGATCGGCACGTCGGTATTTGCCACCGATCTCGAGATCGCGGCGGCCACCTACGAACGCCAAGTCGGCGAACTACTTGCCGAGGACGAGGAGACCGCGGCCTACGTCGCCGATCTCGAAGAGGCCTGGGATGCCGAAGAACCCCCGGGTCCCGCTGCCTTGTCCGACGACCCCGACCAACTCGTGGCCGAGGTCGAGCGATTCCTGCGCGACAACGAGTAAGCCACCGAGCTCGGATCGCTCAGAGATTCGCCAACTGATCGTCGATCCAATCGATCGCTTCGGCGAGCACCTCGGGCCCGGTCGGTTCGTTGAATATCTCGTGCCGGAGACCCGGATAGACGATCCGCTTCACGTCGGGCAACCCTTCGAGGATCTCGCTCGACTCTGTCGGCACGAGAAGATCATCGCCCCCGTGCATTACCAGCGTCGGGATCGACAAGCGATCGACCCGCGCTCGGGCCGAATCAATCGCCCCGAGCAGCGCTCGTCCCAATGAGGCGGTGGGATACGGAACACGCAGCGGATCGGCGTAGAACTTTTCACCCACCGACGGATCAGTCGACAGCACCGAAGGATCACCGTCGTCCTTGATCAACATATGCGGAACCAGTCTCCCGAGTATCGGAGCGATCATCCGGAGGAAAGGGCTCGTGTCGGTGCCGAGAGCGGGGCCGGAGAGCACCAAAATATCGGGCAGCGGTCGATCGTCGACGCAGTAACTCAAGGCCATGAGGCCGCCCATCGAATGGCCGATCATGATCGTGGGAAGATCCATGGTTCTGACTTCGGCGAGTTGGTCCTGCACATCGTCCAGGAACTGCGCCCAGTTGTCGACGTGACCGCGTCTGCCACCGGTCTCGCCGTAGCCGCGGTGGTCAATCCCCACCACCGCCATACCGGCCTCAGCGAGTTGATTGCCGACTTCTTCATACCTGCCGGAATGTTCGGCAATGCCGTGGAGAAGCAGCACCGCGGCACGCGGGGTGGCGGCCGGCTGCCACCGGCGACGAAGTTGGACCAGCCCATCTCGAGTGGTTCCGTGGTCGATGATCGCGGTCACATGATCTCCATGGATGCTCAGGGTTCGCCCCGCCATGGCGGCGAGCGCGGTGGGTCAAAATCAACTGCGACATCTTCGCCGCGGATCGCCCGGAATGCATGATCGGCCCATGATTCAGCGCCGGCGATCGGCTGCGGCAGCTCCTGTTGGCCGAAAAATCCGACGTCGGAGCACTCGAGCGGATGAGCGCGAAGCTCTCCGCCGGTCATGCGACAGTGAAACACCACCGAAACGAGCGGGATGCGAGTGAAGCCACGCCTCATTCCGTCGACCACACCAATCAATCTCACAACCTCGCACTCGATCCCGGTCTCCTCGGCGACTTCCTTGATAACAAGCTCCGAGGGTGAATAGCCGACATCGGCCCACCCCGTCGGGAACAGCCAGACCCCGGAATCGGCTCGCTTCACGAGCAGGATCTCGTCACGGTCATTTCCGACCACCGCCCCCACAGTGACTTTCGGGGTGACATAACCCGGGACACCGGAGCCAACACCTCTCATCCACTCGAGGATTTGTTCATCGGGATCCACACCGCCGGCCGCATGCGACCGGATGTCGGCAGCGATGGCGAGAATCTCCTCGAAACGTTCACGCTCGTACAGGCTGTCGGTGAAACCGAGTCCGGTTCGCGCCGTGGCCGACAGCGCCTCGGCCCACCTGATCAGGTTCTTCTCGTTGGATATCGGACTGCTCACCGCTGCACCCTAGGCCCCAATCCCTTTTCTTTTTCGTTCTGGCTGTGCCCTGCACGGCCTAGCCGTGCAGGGCACAGCCAGAACGAAA
>CAZHMP010000053.1:0-17873 GCA_964533595.1 uncultured Acidimicrobiales bacterium
CCGGGGTTTCGCGCAAGCCAGATTGATACGGCAAAGAATCCAGCGACGCTCGGCAACGTGACCACCGCTATCGCCGAACCGACGGAAAGACTCGTCGAGGCGAGGCTCCCGACCAGGAACGGGACGACCAAACTGGCGGTTCTGATGCCGCCGGTCAAGGCGCCCAGGCCGGCACCGGGTCGCCCCGGATGTTTGGCCGCCGCGTCGTACAAGCCAGGGAGCATCGTCGCGATGCCCAGCCCGGCCACCCCATACCCGGCAAGACCTACGAATCGGTTTGACACGACCGTCGCCGCCAACAGTCCCAGACCCGACAAGACAATCGAAGCTCGCGCCAGAGATCGGTTACCCACTCGAACGATCGCCCAATCGCCGCCGAGCCTTCCCACCGTCATGCCCATCGTGACGGCCACGTAGCCGAGAGCGGCGAACCCGGCCGTGGCACCGAAGTCGTCGGTGAATCGAAATGCCGCCCAATCAATCGCCGGTGATTCAATCGCCACCGAGAACAATCCGATGAGGCCGAACAGCACGAGCGTTGGGCTGAGCCTCCGAAACCTCGATGAGTGTCTGGCGGGCGGGGCTTGGTGCTCCGCGCTCGGGTGTTCGTCGACTCGAAGCAGACCGCGACTCAGCAATCCGACTACGGCGAGCAGCACCGCTCCGGCGACAACGAGATGAACCGACAACGACACCCCGGCGGCGGCAATACGCGACGCCGAGAAGCCACCGATTGCGGTCCCCAAACTCCACAGGCCGTGAAGCCGGTTCATCACCGGAGCGTGCCGACGGGAACTGAGCCAAGAACCCTGCATGTTCATGGCCACGTCGACCAGCACGTCAAACGCGAGCATCCCCACCAGGCCGACCAGAAGGACCCCCTGATTGGTGGCAATACCGACCACCGGGAGCGACAGAGACACGACCGCCCCGGATCCGAGCATGACCCGACGCGTTCCGAATCGTGCGATCGCCGGACCAACCAATGCACTGCTTGCCAGCCCGGTGGTTGCGGCGATCGACATGAGCAGGCCGACCCCGGCGACCGAGATTCCGACACGGTCGCGAATCTCCGGGAGGCGCGGGATGAATGATGCGAACAGTGCCCCGTTCACGAAGAACTGCACCGCGACAGCGGTCAGCGCCCGACGGTCTGTGTTCGTGAAATTCGAGGCTTCTCTGTGGCCGCTCAAGAACTCTGGGAGGGGTTGAAGCCGAGCACGGCGACCAGGAAATCCGAATCGCTTCGTAGTGGGTGGAGATCCCAACTCGACAGCTTCAACTCGGTGGTCAAACCGGATGAATCAACGTCTTCGAAGAAGTCGGAGAATTCATATCCTCGGCCGGAACCGAAGCCGA
Organism: uncultured Acidimicrobiales bacterium; assembly: GCA_964533595.1. Classification (GTDB taxonomy): domain Bacteria; phylum Actinomycetota; class Acidimicrobiia; order Acidimicrobiales; family Aldehydirespiratoraceae; genus SZUA-87. Next base: position 1,360 of record CAZHMP010000053.1, read on the forward strand.
TTGCAATCCGGCCTGCCCCAGCGAGATGTGCTCGCATGCGAGCCAGCACAGGACGACGAGTGCTTGGAGCCAGAAACGCCATCACGTTGCCCGCACAGACGATCACATCAAACCTTTCGCCGGTGCCACTGGCGGAAAGATCCAGTTCGGCCAGGTCTCCGACGATCCACTCGGGCCCGGGATGATCCTCTTCCGCGGCCGCGATCAGAATCGGGTCAACATCAACCCCCACGACTTGGTGTCCGAGGTCCGCAAGAAACGCACCCACCCGGCCCGGCCCGCATCCCGCGTCGAGGATCCGGCTCGATCGCGGCGCGATGGCGTCCACGAAACGAGCTTCACCGGCAAGATCATTGCCGGCCGCCGCCATCGAGCGAAACCGTTCGACGTACCAATCGGAATGGTTCGGGTTTGCTTCGGTGAGATCAACCCATCGGCTCTGCTCTACCATCGCTGCTCCTCGGCCTCATCGATTGTGGTCGACTACTCGGTGCTCGGGTGGTCGTGATGAGCGAGTCGTCCCATCTCTGACGCCCGAGCGAGGCGACGATAGCGGCCAGAACGTAGATCACGGCTGAGACGGCCAGTGCTGTTGCTATCCCGGTGCTCTTGGCGACAACGCCGAGCACCAACCCGCCGCTGATCTCACCGAGCGACTCGGCCTGCCCGACGAATGAGTGAACGGTGGCGCGGTTGGAACTGTGGGTGAAGTGGTTGGCCCAGGCGACAGTGACTGTCTCGGCCACTTCGCGCAGCATGCCGACAACGACCAGCGCAACGAGGGCGACGGTGATGGATCCGGTGGCCGCGACAAAGCCCACTCCGATGCCGGTTCCGATGTGTAAAACGACCGATGTTGGGACGAGGCCTTTTCCGGCCAGACGGCGTGAGAACAACAAGAGCACGAGTATCGATCCGATCATTTCCGTGACGACTACGGCACCGATTACGACCGGGGTGCTGATCGTCTCGGGCAATCCAACTTGGTCGAGTCGGGCGACGTTGAGTCGGTCGACGGCCTCGCTGCCGAAGCCGGTCATCACTGTCGCGATCAACAGGATGCGCAGCGCCGGCCGACGGGACGCTTCGATGCCCTGATTCAACAAAGGTCGGAACCGGGTTCGCATTCTTTCCTCGGGTCGGGTGAAGCCCGTTTCCTTCATCCGAACCGTCAGCACAACCGCCCACGTCGTCAAGATCGCACCGATGGCGACCAGCGACACGGTGAGCCCGGCCCTCGCCGCAAGTGACGCCGAGCCGACAACACCCACGATTGCGCCCGCTGCTTGGTATCTCGCTCTTCGCGGCAGAACGGCATCTACGAGTTCGACCGAGCCGACCTCGTCGGTGTACCAGGCCGTCTCGGCTCCGCTTCGAAACGTCGAACCGAACGCCCACAACACCTGGGTGAGAGCCAACAACGCGAATCCGCCGGCGAGTCCGGCCCCGACAATGGCGAGACCACAGATGACGAAACCGATGATCACCGAGAGCCGGCGACTGACCATGTCGGCAACGATCCCGGTCGGAATCTCCGCCGACAGGATCGTGACCTCCTTTGCGGTGCCCAGCAGGACCAATTCGAGAGGGTCGAGATGGACGTCGACCACCACTCTGACAAAGAACATCGTCCAGTAGCTGATCGTGCACAACTGCCAAACGAATCCCGACCAGATGAACATGCGAGTCGCCGGAACTTGTGATTGTTCCAGTGCCAGGCGACTAGTCACCCGCTGATTCCTTCAGTGTGGACGCCGGCAAGTCTGTCAAGCGGTGAGCCACTCCTCTACAGCGCGGCGCTCTCCAGAGGTCTTGGAGCCGATGATCCTCAGCTGGATCATTCGTTCGATGGTTTCGGCAGCGAAGACTCGACCGATTTCTTCTGCGTCAAGCGGAGTCCCTGCTTTCACCGTGGGGAACACGGCCTTCGCCACGTAGTCGAGGTGACGCCTCGAGATGGAGGTGCCGCTTGCGGCCGCGTGGTCGCGGGCCGATCTTGATATCTGGTTGAACACTCTCATGGACGTTCGCTTCGACCCGAAGTGTTGCCACGCCTTCGCGAGCTCGCGGAAGACGTGTTGCCATTCGGAGGTGTCCAGCAGCGGAAAACTGCGATCGACTCTTCTCAATTTCCGCGCCGCGGCCGGGATTGTCGAGTCGGGTGTTTCCTGCTGGCCGTCAGTGTCGGACTCGATCCGCGCGGGGAGAAGATAGGCGCGGCTTCCGCTGCTGACTTCCCCGTCGGGCACGGCGTAACGCAAGAACCGTTTGAAGGTGCGCTGGCCGAACCAGTCGTCACTGATCTCTGCGCCGAACTCTCGCTGCAACTCCCATGCCAACGCGGCAAGATCAACCGGTCGATCTATGGTCCTCCACCTATCGAGAAGGATGGCGGCAGCGTCGGCCGCTTGTTCCGTCGGAGTGGTGGGCGCCTCCGACGACGCCGGTATTTCGGTGGAATCGGCCACCGTCAGGTCGTCAATTCGGTCGAGCTCGGTCCGAAGATCCTCGGCGATGTCATCGAGCGTCGACAGCAAGTCGGCCATTCGTCGACTGAGAACGGCGACCAGCGGTGGCAGCCCACCGTCCTTGCTGTAGGTGTCTTCGTGGGTGAGTTCTCCCCAACTGTCCTCGAGGAGGGTACGAACCTGCAATTCACAGGTAACGGGCTGGGGTCGGCCGTCAACATCGAGAACGATTCCCAGGTTGACATGCCATCCGCGGTAGCCGGATTCCTTCGGCTCGGCCACATAGTCTCGTTCGGAAGCAGGATCGATCCAAAGTCGATGGTGGTTCGTGCTGCGCTTCGGCAGGCCATCGAGCGCGGACTGCACCATCTCGATGTCGCGCACATTGACGCACGTGATGCGGAGACCGACCAGGTCGTCGATCACGTCGGGGATGTCAGCGACGCTTGCGATCCTGCCCTGATACCGGGCCTGATGAAGCTTGCGCCAAGTTCGCCTCTTTGACTTGACCCGACCGGTGGTCATACGAATCCGAGTTCGATCGCGTTCGGACAGTTGGTCGGAGATCAGTTCGCTGAGTGCGGCCAGGGCGTCATCGAGGGCCGGATCGAGCACTGCTTCGCGGTGGGAGTCGTACCACTTGCCGAACTCGGTGTACCCCAAGACATGACTCGCCGCGTGATTGCCCATTCCGCTGACGACACTACGACATCCCACTCCGTTTTTGTGAGTCCAAAGTGCTGCTGACGCAGCACTTTGGACTCACAAAAACAGAAATCGGGGGGTTAGGCGGGGGAGGGGGTCCAGCCGGGGTGGTTCCAGATGTAGCCCAGTTTGTTTCGCCAACCTTTGGCCCGACGAACATCTCGAGCGATATCGGCGAATTCGTGGTAGCCGATTTTGATCGGATTGAACGTCTTGATGTTCTTGGTGAGGCCGTACTTCACCCGTCGAACCTCGGGCTCGAACGTGCCGAAAAGTCGGTCCCAGGTGATGAGGATGCCGGCGTAGTTCTTGTCGAGATACTGGGGGTTGGCTCCGTGGTGGGCACGGTGATGCGATGGCGTGTTGAGCACCTTCTCCGCCGCCGGATGAAGTCGATCAATCGCTTCGGTGTGGATCCAATACTGGTAGAGAAGGTTGAGTTGCCCGGCCTTCATGACCTGCTTCGGCGTGAACCCGACCAACGGCATCGGGAAGAAAACCCAAGACAGCAAAAACCCCGACCACGGCTGGCGAAGCGCTGTGGAGAGGTTGTAGTGCTCGCTCGAATGGTGGGTGACGTGATTGGCCCAGAAGATCCGCTTCTCGTGTTGCCAGCGATGGTCCCAGTAGTAGAGGAAATCCCATGCCACGATCGCCGCGGCGAGGCCACCTCGTTTTGCCCCGAAATTGGCCACGCGTTTGCCGAACAGAGCTGAATTGACTCGGTTGAGCGCACCCATCAACGCGACGTTGACCGCCACGTTTCCGGCGAGCATGGCCAAACTGGCCGCCGTGTCGTGTGACTCGTACCCGACGGGAACGAGCGGATCCGGCGGAAGAGACGGGTCGGAGAGTTGTTCCTTGGTCCAGCCGTCGAGATCGCCCGGTTCGCGCAACTCGGCGCGGCCCTTGAGCGCCTTCGCTTCGAGCAGCATCGTGCCCACGAACACTGGGCCCGAGAGCATGTCGATCTTGTCGATTGGCAACGGTTGCTTCACGAGCCAGATCCTAGGCCCACCCGAGTGTTCAACCCATTCGCAGATTGCGAGCGGCCTCGACCACCGTCGCCGCGCCGAAACCAGCGGGCTCAGCCGGAGAGAAGGAGAGCCTTCACCTCAGCGACGGTGGCGATCTCGGTGTGCCGATCGGCGCCAACCGGAGCGAGATTCAGTGTTGTGGCGCCGGCCTCCACGTATGGAGCCAGCACTTCCGCGATGTCGGCGGCGGTCCCGACTGGTGTATAGGGCTCAAACGGCTCGAAGGGCATCTGGTAGAACTCGGCCATTCCCTTGGCGACGTGACGGCGCCCATCGTCCGGGTCGGTTCCGACTCCCGCCCATAGCTGGACTCCATGCATCCATTGGTCGGGGAGCGGAAGTTTGCGCGACACCAGAGCCTCGGCCTCGACTTGGGCAATGCCGTCCTTCAGGCGACCGGGCGAACACCAGGCACCAAGCCAGCCGTCGCCAAGTCGGGCTGCCCGGTTGAGAGCGGCATCACTGCGTCCGCCGATGACGATGGGGACCGGAGACTTGGGAGTGGGCCTGATGGAGACGGCATCCAAGTCGAAGTGCCGGTCGTGCCACGTAACCGACTGGCCGTCGAGTAGCCCCCTCACGATTTCGAGCGCAGAGTCGGTCCTGCTCCCTCGAGTCGACGCGTCGACACCGCATGCCGCGAATTCTGCGCGGTCGTCACCTCCGACTCCCACGCCGAGCGAGATTCGACCAGGGGCCGCCTCTGCCAGCGTGGCGATCTGGCGCGCAGCAACCACGGGATGTCGAAGCGCCAACAGGTACACCCCGAGTGACAACCCCAACCTCGGCTCGATCCCCGACAATGCAGCGAGGGCGATTGGACCGTCGGTGCCGTGCCCGCCTCTGAAACTCACATGGTCGGCCACGAAAATGTGGTCGATTCCCGCGTCGGCAATCGCGCCAAGCAGTGACCTCTGACTCTCGGGGGTCTCATCGAAAAGCCCCCAGGGTGGGGAAATTCCCACTTGAAGATGGCGAGGCATGAGCTAATCGGCCTCGGCCCAGACCGCACGCAGTTCGGGTTTGGTGACCTTGCCGAGAACATTGCGAGGGAGCGACTCGACCAACTCGAGCCGCTCGGGAAGCTTGTAACTGGCCACCCCCTGCGATCTCATGTGCCCGACTATGTCGTCGAGCGTGGGTGACGCACCGGTGGCGGCCACGACGAACAAACCGACGCGTTGACCAAGTGCCACATCGGGGAAGGCCACGGCAGCGCATTCGGCTACCGACTCGTGGCTCGACACGAGCGATTCGACCTCCGCAGCCGAGATGTTCATGCCGCCGCGGATGATGATGTCCTTCGATCGGTCGACGAAACGCAAGAGGTTGGGAGCGGCGTCGTCCCCCGCCAACTCGAAGATGTCGCCGGTACGGAAGAATCCTTGGTCGTCGAATTCGTCGCCACCGGAACCCAGATACCCGTCAAAAACCGTGTCACCGCGGAGACGAAGTTCGCCAGGAATACCAGCCCTACGGATCTCCTCGCCGGACTCGATATCCACCAATCGAACCTCGATCTCGGGCCGGGTGGGGACCGGGAAGAATCTGGCGCGATCCGTGGGGTCGGGAACGCTGGCGCGCGTGGACAACATTGCCGCACCTTCGTTGGAGCCGAAGAGGTTGACGATCTCGATTCCACGTTTCTCCCACGCTTCGACCATCCATGGGTCGAGGGGGGCGGACCCCGAGCTGATCGTGCGAATGTGTGTGAGGTCGATCGAGTCGAGAAGTTGCTCGTTGGATACCAGCATGTTGAGAATCGGAGGCGGTGCGACCGTGTAAGTAATGCGCTCCGCTTGGATTTGTCCCAGAAACACCTGCAAATCGAGCGGTTGATGCAGGTGCAACGAAGCGCCCGCCAGCGCCCAAGGCACAAGCATTCCTCCGATCCCGGCCATGTTGACCACCGGGAACGGGCAGAGAATTCGGTCACTGGTCGTGATGGAGATCTCTTCCAGCTGCACCCGGCCTGATGCCAGCCACATCGAGTGGCTACGGGGCACGCCCTTCGGCTCTCCGGTGGTGCCCGAGGTCCAACAGATGGTGACGATGTCGTCGGTCCTCGCGTCGTGTGTCGCGGACTCTTCGAAGTTGGTGACGCCTTCGTTGCTGATGGAGAGGCGGGCTGTTGCGTCATTCGACGTCTCACCGAAGGTCGCCAGCTGCGCGTCGCTGAACTGATCGAGCAAATCGGCGATTGCCTGCAAATGGTCCGGTCTGTCCGGACGTTCGTAGGTGATCATGATCCGAACATCTGCGGCGGAAATCCCGTGGCGCAATTCGTGGCTCCTGTGCTGAATGGGGAATGGCACAGCCACGGCGCCGATCCGCGCGCAAGCCAGAATCGAGATCACCAGCTCGCCCACATTCGGAAGCTGAATTCCCACCGACGTACCGGGAGACGCACCGAGATTTGTGAGTTGCCTCGACAGTGTGGTGACGGCTGCATCGAGTTCCGTCCACGTGAACCGGCGTGGTTCCCCGAAGAAGAAGGAGGCCCTGTTGGGGGGATCGGTCAAAGCCAACTCGGAACCGTGTTCGCGGACGCTGGCTTCAACGACCGCGTTGATGGTTGATGGTGGACTCACGACACCGTCCCGTCGGCTGGGATGCCTCGGTGGAATTCCGGCATGACCCGGGTTTCGAGATCGCCCCCGGTGATCGAGTCGACGCACATCACCGCCGACAGGGCAGCTCCGTCGACCCCACCTCCCCAAAGTCTCTTGCCGTATTGGTCGCCGGCGAAAAACAGACCTTCCACGTGCGGCGACGTCACGTCGGGTCGCTGTTCGCCAACCGGTCGCCAGAGCCCGTATGCCTCGGGGCTGGGAGTCCATATCGAGAACTCGAAATCTTCGTCCCAATTGGGGAACGTGTCTCGTGCCCAGTTCTCGCAGAGGTCGATCACTCGGTTGACCCGGTCCGGATCTCGCATCTCGATATCTGTGAGGGCAGTGGAGAAGGCGTATTCCCGTTTGCCCTTCGGCCCGCGTTTGGCCGTGCCGTCGCCCCATGCCGTGAAGTCGCACATGATCATGTCGACCACCCCGACGAAGCCTTCGTCCGGAGTGGTGATGGCCGGCATGTAGACGAAGCTGCCCTCCTCGATGCCGATGGCCGGGAACTGTGGATTCTTCATCCCAAACCACCCGGTGAGCAGGCCCGCTCCGTGGAATTGCTGTTCGAGGAGATCGACCCAGTCAGAGGGGAACCACTTCTTGGGCAGCACCCTGAACATGTACTTGGGCGGAATGGTGCAAATCACTCGATCGGCGCTGATGGTCCGCTGAGAGCCGTATTCGTTCCCGGTCGATTTGATCGTCACGCCGGTCACGCGACCGTCTTCGATCACGACTTCGCTCACCGCGGTGGCCCGTAGAACCTCACCACCGTTGGCCAACACCACCTTTTCGAACTGTTGCGGAATGGCGATGCATCCGGGCTCGTCGGCTGTGGCGACCGATCCTGATACCAGGTTCATTCCGATACGGCCGGCAATAGCCATGTATCCGAGAAAGTCTCCGGCAGGAGTCATGGCGGGCTCGGCCTGGGCGGTCTGCGAGGCGGCCAACACCTTCAGATACTGGTAGGCCTCGGGGTGGAGGTCGCGTTGTTCAAACCACTCCTGCAGTGAGATGTCCATTGCCGCAGCCATGTCGTGCGGTGTGGCGCCGGCCAACTCGCGAAGCTGTGCCATGGTCGCGGCGAATCCGTCCGGTGACATCCACGGATATGGAGTCGACTTGCGTACCTGGTGGGCGACCGTTGGCTGCCCTTCACCGTGCCATTCGATGAATCCGAGCCCGCGGTTGAGGGGGAGATTCCAGCCCACGTCGAGGTGCCTCATCAGCGCGTCGACTCGGCTCTTGTTTCCCCAGAAGAGGCCGTGCCCGCCGGCCTCGAATGTTCGACCGTCAAGAAGTTCGCGGTCGAAGATCTCCTCGATGTCGGGGGTGGTCCGACCCAGGTAGCAACTGGCGTGGGCGAGCGACTTTCGAAATGCTGCGACGTCCATCTCGATGCCGTCGGCGGTCACCTTGTTGCCGTGGCCCACATAGGAAAGTGTGCGACCCCCGATCCAGGGTGAACGCTCCACCACCAATACCTTCTGGCCATGGTCCTTGGTGAGCAAGGCCGCGGCACCGAGACCGGCCACGCCCGCACCGATGATCACCGTGTCGTAGTGAGAATCATCTGGTCTGTTGTCGTTCATTGGCCCCCGATTCGTCGGAGACACGATGTCACCCATCTTGGTTGCGGCTCCAATTCAGAACCAAAGACGGAGGGGTACGTGAGTAATCAAGTATTGATAACGTATTGAGATGACCTCAAGTGCGACATCCGACCAGACCTTCGTGCTCGCCGTGGCGGCGGCATGGAACAGAATGGAAAGGCGCCTCGACGGCGCACTGTCGACGATCAAGGGAATCAGCTTCGCCGAATACCGGCTTCTCAGACAGCTCCGAGGTGCACCTCCCCTCGGAATGAGTCGTGTCGACTTGGCAGAGGCTGTTGGGCTTACTCCCTCTGGCGTCACCCGGGCACTGCGCCCGCTGGAGAAGCTGGGGTTTGTCCAGACCGTCAAGAGCGAACGAGATGCACGGCGCGCCATGGCCTCACTGACTGAGGCAGGCACCGAACTCGCCGATGATGCCTCGGGGGTGGTCAACGACGTGGCCGCCCAGATGTTGGCCAGATCCAGGGCGGGCGACAGCAAGAGAGACTCACTGGTTGAGTTTCTTGTGGATCTGGTCGGACTCTGAGATGTCGCCGCAACCCACCGAGATTTCCGACCCGCGGGCCACCGTCGTGGGAGGTGGACCGGCCGGTCTCATGGCAGCCGAGGTGCTGGCCAACGCCGGCCTGAAGGTGACGATCTTCGATCACATGCGATCGGTTGGCCGCAAGTTGTTGCTTGCCGGTCGGGGTGGGCTGAATATCACCCACAGCGAAGAACTCGAATCATTCCTGGGTCGGTACGGCCCCGACCGAGACCGCTTGGTCACGGCCTTCAACAACTTTGGGCCGGACGAGCTCCGGTCATGGTGTGATCAGTTGGGCGAGACCACATTTGTCGGATCGAGCGGTCGAGTGTTTCCCAAATCGTTCAAGGCAACGCCTCTGCTGAGGGCGTGGCTGCGACGGCTCGACTCCCAAGGTGTGGAGTTCCGAACTGGCCACCGATGGGTCGGATGGGGGCGGCGGCCGGACGGCAGCGTCGACGGTTCTGTGTCCAGATTCGAAAGATCCGATGGCACAGCGGTCGATGTGGAGGCCGACGTGACCGTGATGGCACTTGGCGGTGCAAGCTGGCCACGATCAGGCTCGGACGGCTCTTGGGTGAGAGAGTTTGTCGAATGCGGTATCGGAGTGGCGGCGCTCCGGCCGGCCAATTGTGGAGTCAGATTCGATTGGTCCGAGCATTTCGTGGACCGATTCGCCGGCGTGCCACTCAAGAACGTGTCGGTCAGCGTGTCTGATCACGCCACTCGCGGCGACATCATGGTGACTGAAACCGGCCTCGAGGGTGGACCCGTCTACGCACATTCTCGGGAGGTTCGCCGCCAACTCGATCAATCGGGACGTTGCATGATTCGAATCGACCTGCAGCCCGACCTGACAACCGACCAACTCGTCGACCGCCTGGCCGTCCGTCGGCGCAGCAAGGACTCGATGTCGACCTGGTTGCGGCGGGCGGGGTTCTCGAAAGTTGCGGTCGGGGTTCTTCGCGAGGCCACGGCCAATGAGCTGCCTCGCGGCTCATCCGGCTTGGCGTCGTTGGTCAAGGGCGTACCCCTCGACGTGACCGGCGTGTCGTCCATCGATCGAGCCATATCCACGGCAGGTGGTGTCATGTTCGACGAAATCGACGAGGCGTTCATGCTGCATCGAATTCCGGGTGTGTTCTTGGCCGGAGAGATGCTCGATTGGGAAGCACCCACCGGCGGCTACTTGTTGCAGGCGTCGATCTCCACGGCGGTTGCGGCTGCCAACGGAGCAGTTCGCAGCGTAGTTCCCACCGCTCGATAGCCCTACCCCCGGGGGTATGTTGTAATACCCCCGGGGGTACCTATAGCATCTGGCGAATGGACCTACCCGACGACACCATTGCCGACGTGATCCGACGCCTACGCAAGGTGGAGGGGCAAGTTCATGGCATTCAGCAAATGCTGGCCGACAACCGTGATTGCCGTGACGTGGTCACGCAAATGTCGGCAGCGGGCAAGGCCCTCGATCAGGCCGGGTTCGTTCTCGTGGCAGCAGGCATGACCTGGTGTTTGCAGGACCCGGAACGGTCAGCGGCGGAGGGCTACGAGCTAGCCGACGTTCAAAAAATGTTCAACAAGTTGGCGTAGCCCAACAAAAGAAAGAGAGCACGACAATGACCCTCGTTGAGGATCGACCACCCCTGTCCCAACCCATGCCAAAACCGACACCCGACGGAGTTCTTCCTCGGATCGGGCTTGCCGCGGCGCGTCGTCCGCGGCTCGTTCTGGCTGCTTGGGCAATTGTGGTGCTCGTCGCAGGACCACTCGCGCTCACCCTCACCTCAGCACTCTCGGGCGCTGGATGGGAAGCGCAGGGTTCGGATGCGCAACAGGTTCGCGACGAACTGAGGGCCGACTTTCCTCAGCTCGGGGCCGAGGCTGCGGTAGTCGCGTACCGCCAGCAGATTCCGATCGCGGCAGACCATTCCGGGGTCGACGCATTGGTCAACGGTCTCACCGGCAGCGAAGGGGCAATGTCGGTGGTTGATCCTCTCGTGGCACCTCCCGAGGCGGGCCTGGTGTCTCCCGACGGATTCGCGGTGTTGATACCGGTGGGCCTGGCCGCTTCGGCTGACGCCGGGTTGCCGGAAGCCGCAGGTGAAGTGATGCGAACGGTCGAACAAATTGAACTCCCGGCCGGAGCTGAGGCAAACGCAACTGGCGAGTGGGCGGTGTGGCACGACTTCAACGCTGAAAACGAGACGGCCCTGCATCGAGCGGAGCTTCTGTCGGGCCTGCCGACCCTGATCTTGCTGTTCGTGGCATTCGGATCTGCGGTGGCCGCCGGTCTCCCGCTCCTGCTGGCTGTCGCAGGCATCGCCGCCGGATTTGCTGTCCTTCACCTCGCAACGGCAATCACGCCGTTGTCGGTCTGGTCGATGAACTTCTCGATGATGATCGGGTTGGCAGTCGGGATCGATTACAGCTTGTTCATCGTCTCGCGCTACCGCGAGGAGCGGGAGGACGGTAAGGACCCAAGTGGCGCCATCGCCGGGACGATGGCCACCGCAGGCAAGGCGGTGTTCCTGTCAGCGTTCACGGTGGTTCTTTCACTTGCGGCAGTGTTCGTCGTACCGGTGATGGTGTTCCGCTCGATGGCTCTTGGAATGATCTTGTCGGTCGTTGCCACCGCCATCGCATCGCTCACTCTTCTGCCGGCAATTCTTGTGATGTTGGGAGATCGAGTGTTGGTGGCCCGTGGCGAGCAAGACCCTGATCGCGTCGCCGAGGGTCGTTGGACGCGTTGGACAGCGGGGGCGATGCGTCGTCCGGCGGTGACGCTAACGGTCGGTATCGGCATGTTGTTGATTCTGGGTAGCCCAGCCCTGGGTATGCGATTGGGAATGCCCGGAGCACGAGTTGTCGACCATGGGGCGCAGAGCCGCGACGGATATGAAACCGTTGTCGAGTCGTTCGGTCCTGGTGCGGCAGCACCGCTGTTTGTCACCACCGCAGCCGGCGAATCGGACGCGGTGGTGGGATTGGCAATTCAGGATCCTGGAGTCGCGGACGCACGCGTCGTGGCCCCCGCCGACGAGAGCGGTCGGTCGGTGGTGCGAGTCGTACCGACGACGGCCGTGGATGAGCAAGCAACGTCGGATTTGGTTGGTCGACTACGCACCGGCCTCAAGGAGGTGGCGCCCGGATCAATCGTCGGGGGACCGGGTGCTCAGAACCATGATCTGACCGCAGCTTTGATTGATGCTGCGCCGGTGGCCACTACGTTGATCACGATCGTGGCGTTCGTACTTCTTCTCATCGTCTTTCGAAGCCTGTTCATCGCTATCTCCTCGATCGTGTTCAACCTGATCGGGGTGGCAGCAAGCTTCGGGTTCGCAACGTTGGTGTTTCAGCACGGCTACGGCGCGTCGTTGATAGGCATCGAGCACCAAGGCTTCGTCGATGCGTGGGCCCCTCTGTTCTTTTTCGCCCTTCTGTTCGGCCTGTCGATGGACTATCAGCTGTTCTTGCTGGCAGCGATCAAGGAGCGTCACGACGCCACAGGCGATGCAACCCTCGCGGTGCAAGAAGGAGTTGCCCGAACCGGTCGGCCCATCACCAACGCCGCTCTGATCATGATCGTCGTGTTTGTGGCGTTCGGTGTCACCGGACCGATCCCACCCACCGAACTCGGCGTCACTCTGGCCTTGGCAGTGCTTCTGGACGCCACAATCATCAGGATGATGTTGGTCCCATCACTGCTGGGCTTGCTCGGTGAGCGAGCGTGGGCTCTCCCGGCACGGCTCGACCGCTTGCTGCCACATGTGAAGTTCAGCCACTGATGTTGCGCCCGTCGCCGACGAAGGCACCGGCCTTCATTCTGGGCATCGCCACTCTTTCGGCTGCCCTGACAGGGCCGGGTCAGACCATCGGCGTGTCGGTCTTCATCGACCATTTCGTTGATGACCTCTCGCTGACGCGCTCACAGGTCAGCGGCGCGTACCTGGTGGGCACACTGATCGGCGCGTCGTTGCTGCCGATGGTCGGAAGGTTCATCGATCGCCACGGCGTTCGGCGGTCACAAATCATCATCGGACTGCTGTTCGCGTTGGCACTTGTGAACATGTCTCGCGTCTCTGGACTGCTCTGGTTGGCCATCGGTTTCACCGGTATTCGGTTTCTCGGTCAAGGGTCGTTGTCGCTGGTCAGCACGGTGACCGTCTCTCTTCGGTTTCGCGAAAATCGAGGTACCGCTCTGGGGGTTTTCTCCACAGCATCCGGGGCGCTGATGATCTTGACGCCAGTGGGAATGGCGTTTCTGATCTCGCAGTTCGGCTGGCGATCAACCTGGCTCCTGGCCGCGGGAGTGATCGTTGCAACGGTTGTGCCGCTGGCCTGGTTCGGACTGAAAGGCATGCCCGGAGGAACCGATCGGCGAGTCGTCTTGGTGGATCCCCCAGCCGCCAACGAGCGGACCGGCAAGGACGTGTTTGTCGCTCCCCAGGGTGATTTCGATCGTGGTGAGGCCATGCGCACACGATCGTTCTGGATGCTGGCCGCGGTTTCGGGGGCGTCGGCAATGTTGGGGACCGCGCTCAACTTCCATCAGATCGATCTGTTGGGCGAGGCCGGATTTTCCGAGACTGCCGCGGCGGCGCTGTTCATACCCCAGGTGCTCGGGTCGACGCTGGCGGGGTTGGCGGTTGGGTACTTGAGCGACCGAGTTGGCACCCGATATCTGCCGGCCGCCGGCATGGTGCTCTTGCTGGCAGCCCACGGGCTGGCGGCAACGGTCGCCCCGGGTGTCGTGGTGCTGGCATATGCGGTCGTGCTGGGTGCAATGGGCGCAACTGTTCGGACCGTTACAGCCACGCTTCTGCCGGCATGGTTTGGCACCACAAACCTGGGGTCAATTCAGGGATCACTCACATTTTTCAATGTCGGCGCATCGGCACTTGGGCCTGTGGCGCTCGCTGTTGCCCAGAGTGGATTCGGCTCATACCCACCTGCGGTGATCACGTTGAGTGTGATACCGGTCGCGGCATTGCTGCTTTCGCTGATCCCCGATCACGGCCGCCGTGAGATCGTCATGGCGTACGCCGGCGCAGAGTGATGGCGCCAAGGCCGAGGGACAACAAACTCGCCCCCACGATCACGACGAGGTCAAGCCAGAACATGCCGTCGAGCGCGTTGGGCGTGGTCAATTGCTCGAGGGCGTCGTAGACGTATGTGAGTGGCATCGCCCACGAAATACCCTCGAGCCAACCGGCCATACGGCTGCGTTCCACGAACAGTCCGCAAATCAAGAGTTGGGGCAGCACGAATGCCGGCATGAACTGCACGGCTTGGAATTCCGTTGTGGCAAAGGCGCTCACAAAAAGTCCCATCACCATGCCGAGGACCGAAGACAGGATCGCCACTCCCACCACCGCTGCCAGCGGGTGATCAACATCGGTGCCGAGCAGACCGAACACCACCGTCGACGCCACCATCACCTCAACGGCTGCTGCCGCGGCAAATGCGATGGCATATCCGGCCATGAGATCGATCTTGTTCAAAGACATGCTCATCAGCCGTTCGAGGGTGCCCGACGTGCGTTCGCGAAGCATGGCGATCGAGGTGACTATGAACATCGTGATAAACGGGATCAGGCCGACCATCGCGGGCGCGATCCGGTCGAATGTGGCCGGCTGGGCGTCGAACGCGAAATTGAGAATGACCAGCAGCAAACTCGGAACGACTATCAGGAGAGCCAGAGTTCGATGATCCCTCAGCAGCTGGCGTAACACCCGAGCGGCAGTGGCGAAGGTGGCGCGGCTGATCATGTGGCAGCCCCTTCGCGTTCGATGAGTTGCAAGAACGCTTCACCGAGATCGTCGGTGCCCGTCTCGGCGCGAAGCTGTTGGGGCGCCCCCCGGGCGATGATCGCGCCATCACGCAGCAGGAGTAGGGAGTCGCACTCATCAGCTTCATCCATCACGTGGCTCGACACGACGAGAGTTGTGCCATCGGCGGCCAGCGCCCGAAATGTGGCCCAGAGATCGCGGCGCAACACCGGATCGAGACCCACGGTGGGTTCGTCGAGCACAAGGAGTTCCGGCTCGCCGACAAGAGCAGCTGCCAGGGACACCCGGCCACGTTGCCCACCGGAGAGTGAGGCAACCACTCGGTTGGCAAACTCCCCGAGATCGACCGTCTCGATTGCCGTTTTGATGGTGGAATTCGATGCGCCATGCAACGCCCCGAAATAGCGGAGATTCTCCATCACGGTGAGATCGTCGTATACGGAAGCGGCCTGAGTGACGTAGCCGACCCGGGCACGAACCTCAGGGCTGCCGGCGGGTAGACCGAGGACCTCGATTCTGCCGCTGTCGATTTGTTGTACGCCGACGATGGAACGCATGAGAGTGGTCTTGCCTGATCCGCTTGGCCCCAACAGACCAACGATGTCGCCGACGCGAACGTTGAGCGACAGGTCCGGGATCACGATGTTGGAACCACGCACTACGCGAAGCCCGGCGATTTCGACCGCGTTCGTGGTCTGGGACCTGTTGCTTGCGATGTGATGGTTTGGTGGTTTACTTCTCATATGTCTGCTGCGTTCGCTTGGGTCTACGTGGGTATCTCTTTGGTGGTCGCGATCACCGCGGCGATTCGCTGCTCTCGGGCGCACGATTGGTGGTGGCTCGGGGCCATTCTTGTCGGTTGGGTCCTTCTTGGTGGAGCCGGAGGACTTGGCTGGCTCTTGCCTGCCGTTTACCTCTTCATGAAACGTCAACCGAAGGTGCCGGCCGACGCCTGATCGACACCAAAGCGTTCGCTGTCGGTGAACGGATTTGATCCCTGGCCCCGTGGAGTGTTGTCAACCGGCGAGAGGGTCGCCACAATCGGCGAACCACGTCATTTCGGTGGGTGGTCCCTCGCTCGGCCGGGGGGCGACGTGCATGATCGTGCGCGTCACCTGTCCGTTCTCTGTTCGGGTTACGTCAAGGCTGACGGTGTTGTGGATCAGTAGTTCGTGGTCGTCCAGCGTCGTGGTCCAGTCGGTGACTTCGGCGAACGAGTGCACGTCAATTGTGAGATCCGGTGATGAAATATTGTTGACGAAGTCGACGCACGCCCCGGCGTAGATACCAAGCACGGTGGGATCGAGATGGTCGAGCAAATACTGCGAATCGTTCTCCCGGAACGCCTTGGCCAAATCAGCCACGAACAACACCGGTTGGGGGGCAATCAACGATCCGCTGATGTTGTAGATGATCGGTTGCCCGGTCGGCAGTCCACCGTCGATGCCTTTCGCGAGTGTGCCGGACCAGTTGCCCTGGTCGGTTGCCGTTGCGTCGAGTCTCACTGCAATGTCAGGGAATCCTGCCACTGTGCCCCGGCCGGTGACCGTGAAATTCCCTGAGTCGGAGAAGTCATCGGCTGTGACTATTTCGAGCGTGTTTTGCGCGACAGCGGAATCGTCGTTCATCGGCTGCATGACGTCGTCGGAGGCACCGGGCCGGGGATCGAAGAACAAGCCCTGCCAATCGGTGGACGAGCCGAACTTGGCATCGCTGAACCACAGTGAACCGAGAGTCATACGAGCC
>CAZHMP010000054.1:0-6800 GCA_964533595.1 uncultured Acidimicrobiales bacterium
AGAAGTCGGTCGTATTTGTCGCGGGCCTCGACGTCGCGTACCAAACTCACAGCGGTGCCAGGAGGAAGAAGAGACTCGGTGTGGGCGCTGGCCTCATGCCCGTAGCACTGGACCGGGCGATTCTCATCGACCGACTCCGGGGTGTCGATCCCTATGAGCCTGACGCGTTCACGTTGCCCGTCGATATCGACGATGATCGTGTCGCCATCGACGACTCGTTCCACTATGGCGTTGGGTGATAGCTCACCCGACCCCGGCAACGTGGCCTCGACCTCACTGTTGCTGGATTGCGCCACGCTGATATCGGAAGTCTCAGACGAACACGCTCCGGCGAGAATCGCAACAATCAACAAGGTGGCTACGGGCGTGAACGACATTGACACAGTGTGGCTCGAAATTGACGGGATGAATTCAGGCCGCGTCGGCGATGAGTTGGGGTGTGATCTCACGCGTTGGGCCATCGTCGGAATCGGTTGGCCGTGTGCGTGATTTTTGCAGGACATGGCGTGCTCGGGCCACTCCCTGGCGCCCGCGGCGGCGAGTCGCGGGATCCAGCAGCCAGGCACGTGATTTCCCGGGGAGACTGAGCTGTTCATTCATGGCTTCATCATGACGAGGGGGTGTGACATCCGTGTTCTGGCCGGCGCTGGCCAGGGTCGGCGGCACGCGTCAGGTGCTCAGTGAGGTCCGCGAGCGAGCTGGATGCGTTGAGTCCGCTCGTGGACGGCATCACATAGACCATCGATTGTCCGAGCCGACGGCTTTGGACACCGGCCACGGCCTTGCGGTCGACCGCAGCTCTCCACCCGGCCAGTCCGACCATGCACACCACGTCCGGTTTCAGCCAATCGCACAGTCTGTCAAGCCGTTTCACCCCTGCTGCGTACTCGTCGGTGGTGAGGCTCGCCGCTCTCGGAGTGGCCCGTTTGACCAAGTCGGTCATCCCGACCCTGTGTTCGACCAACGCGTCGACCGGATCGCGATCGATGCTGAGCAATCCCGCATTGAGCGCTGCGGGCCAGAAGCGATTGCCGGCCCTTCCGAATCCCACTTTTAGATCAGCGGAGTTGAGACTCGGGTTCAGTCCACAGATGAGGATGTCCATCGCATCGGAGACATAGTCCGGGAGAGTTCTCAGCCGAGTGGCTTCGATGACGGTGCTGGAACCCGGGTCCCGGGGTGGATCGATGCGCGATCGAGTGATTTCGAATCCTGCCCAGACAACGAGATCAGCAACGTCCGGCGTTCGGTCGACCTCCACAGGGTCAACCGATTCGGCCCACCGAAACTTCAGCATCACATGGTCATCGGCATCGGCCTCACGATGGATCTGGGCCAGTCTCAATGGCAATCCAGCCGGCGGCTCGCCGCCTTCCCCGATTACCAACTCGAACTCTGATCGCATTGTTCAATCGTATGGCCGATGAGGAGCACGATCCGCTGAACTCTGTATGCGTGTTGAGCGCGACTAGTGTTTTGTCAACGAGCAATCACTGCACGCAACCAACCGAAAGCCAGGCTCAATGACCGAAGCAATCGACACCTCTCGCATCGAACTGGCCCTCGAGATGATCGATCGTGATTTGGTTGGGCTTTGTCGGCGAGAGCTGTTGTCTGCCACCGAGGTCACCGACTTGCTGCTTGACGTTCGTTCCTTGCTCGTGTCGTCAAAAGCCGAGACCGTCGGAGCTCACTGAGACAAGAATCGGCGTGCCACCGCAGCCAACGCTGCCCCGGCCGCCAAGCCGCCGACAACATCTGACGCATGGTGGATACGCACGTGGATTCGGCTCGTGGCGACGATTCCCGCCAGCGCACACCAGGCAGTCCTGTTGCCGTGGCGAGACAGCAGGGTCGCCGCCACCACTGCTGCCGACGCGTGACCGCTCGGGAAGCTGCTTGTCTTGGGCTGTCGCAGGTTGAGCGGTCGCTCGGCTTCCTGCACGGGTCGAGTACGTCGGAACAGTGACTTCACTGGTCCGTTCACCAGAGCGGATTCGATGCCCAACGCACCGCTCACTTTCACGGCCACCAGCGGATCGTCCTCGATGATCGCCTCGATGACTCCCAGTGCGTGCCACAGAAGCGAGAAGTCGGCTACTTCCGATGCGGTGTAGAAGACTCGATCCACGACCGAATGGCCGCGCAGAAGATCCCACCAATCGTCGATCTTCGCATCGAGTCGATCGACGACGTCGAGGAGTCCGTCAGTGCTGGTCACGAGGCCTGAGCGTAGGCCGTCGAGGGAGAGCCCACTCAGCGCTCATCGGTGGGGACGAAGGCCCCGGCCCCGGTGAACATGCCGCGATGCCAGCGCTTCGGTGTCGCGATCATGGCGCGTGGGTAGTCCTCGAACATCCACCGAGCGAAGTTGCGGCGGGTCCATTTGCTGGTGGCGGTGATGCGAAGAACGGAGTCGGCCACGCGCCGATGAGACAACATCGGTACGAGCAATCGGGCCATACGGTCATCGGCAACCAACTCGGCACGGACTCGCGACTCGTAGGTCGTGTTGACATCACCACCTTCGAGTATCGATTCTGCCGCAATTCGGCCGGTGAGGATTGCCTGCCCGATCCCTTCGCCGGTCATGGGATCGGCGGTTGCAGCAGCATCACCGATGAACAGGGTGTGCGGACCCACCAGGGGTGTCCTGCCGACTCGGCAGGGAATCGGCCACGCTTTGTGGTTCGATTCTCCGACCGCATCGGGACCGAGAAATGTCCGAATGTGTGGTCGTGCGAGCAGGTTGGTCCATATTGCCTTCATGTCCTGAATTGACAGATCTCCGCCCCGCCTTATCCCGAAGCCGACGTTGCATGTGTTGTCCGCAAGCGGAAACGACCATGCGTATCCGGGGAGAATGTCGGGTTCAAACCAGATAGCCAGCTCCGATCCGGCTTGATGGCCAATGTCGCGGAAGTACTGACGAAACGCGTGCCACTCGCCTCGGTATCCGTCGACGGATAGTCCGAGAGCTTTTCGCAGCGGCGACCACATCCCGTCGGCGCCGATGACCCGTCTGGCGGAGACCTCTCCGCTTGATCCCATCACTAGCCGGACACCGTCGCTCGCGGCGGTAGCTGACACGAGAGGATCGGATTCGCGCACATCGGCGCCTGCGTCTCTTGCCATGTCGACCAGCGCGGCGTCGAGATCGACTCGACGCGCCACCACAGCGTGATGGCCGTTTCCTGACGGCAGGGGATATGACTGGGTTCCGCCTGACGGTGAACGAATGATGAAGTGGTCGATTGGTCGCCACGACCCCACCTTCGACGTCTGAAGACCGAGCGTTTCGAGTTCGCGTAGAGCAAGGGCCGTAAGCCCGTCGCCGCAGCACTTGTCGCGCGGAAATTTCGCCTTGTCGAAGAGGGTGACGGCGCGGCCGGCGCGACTGAGAATGGTTGCCGCGGCAGAACCCGCCGGGCCGGCCCCGACAATGGCAATGTCGGTATCTGTACTCACGGACCGTCTATGACTTTGTCGAATGCAGTTCTGAGGTTGTCGAGGAAACCGTTCGTGTCGGTGATTGCGGCAGGGTCGCAATTCACGCCAACGGTCACTTCATCGTTGTATGAGATCATGGTGACATTCGCGGCGCATCCAACCAGTG
Source organism: uncultured Acidimicrobiales bacterium (assembly GCA_964533595.1). GTDB lineage: Bacteria > Actinomycetota > Acidimicrobiia > Acidimicrobiales > Aldehydirespiratoraceae > SZUA-87. The sequence goes on from CAZHMP010000054.1 coordinate 3,617, forward strand.
GCCCGAACGGTATGAATTTCGAAAGCCGCTGCCCGCAGATAAAGAGTGGTACCTGACTTCCGGCGACGTTGGATGCGGCAACGTCGATTCCCACAAACAACGCCGACGCGATCGTGGTGGAGATGACGGTGGGGAGATGACGCAACAGACCTGCTACCGGCTCGACGAGTGCGTTGGCCGGCTCGTTGCGCAACGTGTCGACCTCTTGGTGAGCACGACGCATCAGCTCATCAGGATCGCTCGTTGCGGTATCTAGGCGGATCTTGCCCGGCGTGAAGTGATTACCGACCGAGTCTCCCTGCACCCGCCGGTTCACCGGCACCGATACACGGAGTGATTCGAGATCGGCGTCGAACCGACGGTGATAATCGGACACCGCCATGGCTATGGCCGTCACGAATGCGTCGTTGACCGTGCCGCCGGCGCGTTTGCCTGCTCGTCTCATCGAGCCGAGCGGCAAGGTGAATGAGTGGAATTCCAATTCGAGAGATCGTCCATTGATGACGCTGCCGCCGGGAGCAGGTACGGGGCTGAGAACGCGGCGCGCCGAACCGATGGCCGCCCCGAGTTGACGGGCTGCGTCCGCTGGATACACGGCGGCCTCGACGGCGGCATCGATCGTGCGCGACATCGCCCCGAGGAATCGCCGAGCCTCGTATTGGAGCTCGCTTTCGATTGATCCGGCACCGGTCGAGGGAGGCGTGGGCCTCGGAGGCATGTCGTCCCGTGGGGACGCGGGAACCGGTTCAAGGTCGAACAGCTCCAGCATCAGCTCCATGGCGCCCATTCCGTCTGTGAGCGCATGATGTGTCTTGACTATGACAGCGCAACCTCCGTCGTCCAGTCCCCTCACGAGGGTGAACTCCCACAACGGTTTCGAACGGTCGAGCGGCTGAGCACTGATCTCGGCGGTGAGGTCGTGGAGCTGGCGCGGTGTTCCCTGTCCTCCCAGAGTTGTGACGCGAAAGTGAAATCCGAGATTGAAGTCGGGATCGACTTCCCAACGCGGTGGAGCGATTCCCATCGGGTCGTTTACAACTCTTTGATGCATGCGTGGCACCAACCTCGATGCGCGGTCGAGACGATGCCTCAGCTCCTGTGGCGCGATCGGCTGGTCGAAGGTGAAGATCGCGGTGACGGTGGAACGTAGGCGCGGGTCGCGTTCGATGTTCCAAACGAGGGTGTCGAGACCCGACATCCGTTCGTCGCGAGATGAATTGTCCATCGGGTCATCGTCGCATCCGTGGGAGCATTTGGGCGAGGCGGACGCGGTCACTGTTGCCCCTCGGTGGTGGTTGTGGTGGTTGTGCCGGGCGGTGCGGTTGTGGTCGTGGCCGGCAAGGTGGTGGTGGCCGTCGTGTCGGGCGGTGCGGTTGTGGTCGTGGCCGGCAAGGTGGTGGTGGCCGGCAAGGTGGTGGTGCTCGTTGTCGGCACGCTGGAGGATCCGTCGCAGGCGGTTCCGACCGGACGGTATCTCGCCGTCACCGTGTCGATCTCGCTATGGCCGTCACTCACCCACGTGCGGGTGCGTTCGGTTGTGACTCGCGTGCACGACACCCCTTCCTTGCGCTCCTTTTGCCCGGTCTGCTCGCCGGTGACCCATTTCGTGGAGTAAAGCGACATCGTGATTGAGTCATCGGTTGTGGTGGGCCAAAGCAGAACGCCATAGGGCGTGTTGTTGATTATCTGCAGGTCGGGATGGGGGAACGACATCGTTGCCTCGCGGCCGTATGGATATCGAGATATGTAGATGGAATGACTTTGGTACTCGCCAAAGTCGAGCCCGGCGAAGAAGGCCGCGTTGAACAGGGTGGTGGCGTATTGAGAGATTCCTCCGCCGACCGAGCTGTCAAAAACGCCGTTCGAGATCACACCGGCAGCCACGAAACCGTTGACACGAGTTCGTCGGCCCACAAATTCGTTGATCGAGAATGTGGCACCGGGCTCGATTACAGCACCTCTGGTGAGTTCGGCGATGCGCTCAATGTTCGTCACTCGCGTCTGCCCTGGCTTGAAGTTGGTGGTGAACTCGCCGACCAATTCGGTGATACCAAGCGACTCGGCCCACGCAGTCCCACGGGCGGCGGGGTCTTCATGCAACCGCAGCTCCGCGGTGTCGTCCCCGGCTTCAACGGCCGACAGGACCTTGGCTGCGCTGTCGGCCGCGCAGCAGACGCTTCCGGGCGCCCCGCCCATGATCCTGACGCCCGTGAGATCGTCGACAACGAAGCTCGGTTGGTCGCCCGCGTCACCGAACCCGACGAACAGCGAGGTGAGTACGTCCATGACGGCTCCTTCGTCGATGCCGATCTCCGGGTGTTGACGAGTTCCACTGAAGACCATCCATGACCGAAGAGTTTGTTGTGGAACGTGGTAGCTGTTGACGGCACCGATCAGCGACACATTGATTCCACCGGCGGTCAGGTCGTTGGCTCTCTCGGCAAGTTCGGAATCTGCATTGTCGACGACGAGATCGCCCAGTGTCGGCACCTCGATCGACTGGATCGTGCCGTCTGCTGCGAGCGTGGCCTCCAACACCATGCTCCGCAGTCGCTCCTCGTCGACTTGGGGAACTGTTGCCGTGGACACGGCTACGAAGTTTCCGGCTTTGAGTTCCACCACCGGAAGACCGAACTCGACTCCAAATGCTGAGCCTTCACCGGTGGTGAACAGCGCTCGAAGTGCCGAGTCGTCGATGGTGAGTATTGGCTCGATCCGGCGATCGGTAAAGAAGCCCTCGATCCATCGAAATGGTCGAGTGACGCCTCCCTCTCGGATGGCTGCTAGATGTGTGGTGGCGTCGGTGTCGATTGCGACACCGAGCTCAGACGCTGAGGCGTCGAGTGAATGCCCGGCCCACGTCAGCTCGATCTCGGAGTCGACAAGCGTTGACCCGTCGAGTCGCATGATCGCCGCAGAGCGGCTGGTCGAACTGATGTCGGTGTCTCCAACCAGCACACCGCGGGGGATGTCGGATGCGAAAACGACGTCGTCGACCAACCATGCGACGATCGCGGCAACAAACACGACCCCAACAACGGCCGCAAGCGACGCGACTACACGGCGGACCAATTTGGGTATCGACTTACCGCGGGACATCGAACCGATTCGCTCAGAACAACTTCAAGTTGGGCGATTCGATTCCTCGAAGATCGTCGTAGTCGACCTCAACGCAATCGATCTC
>CAZHMP010000054.1:6900-17751 GCA_964533595.1 uncultured Acidimicrobiales bacterium
TCGGCGAGGAGTTCCTGGATGTGGGCCTCCACGCCATCTTTTTGAAGGCCGGGATCGACTCCCAAGTCGTGTTCGGTGTCGGAATACACCTCGTGGAGGGTGATGGTGAGTAGATCACCCTTGGGGCTTCGCACGGTCCAGACGCCGGATTCATCATCGATGACCAGCCGATTCGGAGAGTTCATCCAGTTGAGCGGCTTGTAGGCGCCGCCGTCGGCATGGATCGCCACGCAACCGTCGGCTTTGACCATCACCAAACGTGTGGCCTCGGGGAGATGGGCCCTCAAACGACCTTCGTAGTCGACGGTGCATCGGGCAATGACGAGACGCATCCAGTGACGATACGCGGCGATTCACGATCCGGCGCGAAGCCGTCTCCTGATGAGCTCTCTCCGATCCTGAAGCTGGCGATACGTCATTGTCTCCATGGATTCGTCGATGCCGAAAGCGGCCCGAACGCCACCCTCATCGAACTCGTAATCGTCGGGGTCCATGCCCACCTGCGCGGCGAGTTGGGCACCGTGTTGCGTCGCGAAATAGCCGGCAACGTGGGCGATCTCGCCCAGCAGGTCGAGGTCGGGAGCGAGCCTCGAGATGGCCCCGTCGAGGAACACCATGTTCTTGACAAACAACATGAGCTCCTTGGGCATGCGGGCGCCATATCCGAGGAGGGCCTTCACCACTCGTTGCAGTTCGCCCACCAACTGTTCAGGAGACAGAGATGTGGGATCGACCACGTCGTCGAACATTCCGAGATCCCGAGCCACGGCCTCAACATCGGTGTCTTCGGGTAGGGCGCCCAGATCTCGAATCGCCTTCAGCTGCCCGAGTGGGTCGTTCATCATTCCGCCGATCAGAAGCTTGACGAACGCCAGCCTTCGCTTCTCGCTCATCCGGCCGGTGATACCGAAATCGAGAAGGGCAATTCGTCCGTCGGGGCGCGCGAAGAGATTTCCCCCGTGCAGATCGCCGTGGAAAATCCCGTGGATGAGCGCTCCCTCCATGAAACCGATCATCGCGGCTCGCACTATGTCGTGAGTGTTGAGCCCGTTCATTTCGTAGGACGCAAGATCATCGAATTTGAAGCCGTCGAGGCACTCCATCACCAAGACGCGTCGTGTCACCAAGGTCGGATGCGGCCGCGGGATCACAAACTGATCCTGGTTGAGCTCAGTGAAGACCCTTGCGACGTCGAGCATGTTGTCTGCCTCGATTCGGAAATCGAGTTCCTCGCTGATTGTGTGGGCGAATACCTCAACCAGTGCGGGGGGATTGGCCAGCGCCGCAATTGGAATTCGCCCGACGAAAATTGGGGCCAGCCACGCCATTGAGCGGAGGTCTTGGTGAACCAGCTGATCGACAGTGGGGCGCTGCACCTTTACGACGACGCGAGTGCCATCGAGGAGAGTCGCGTTGTGGACCTGGGCTATCGAGGCCGCGGCGATCGGAACTCTCGCGAAGCTCGAGAACGTCGCTTCAATCGGACCGCCCAATTCTGCCTCAACCACCGTCCGCACGGTTGCGAATCGCTCGGCTGGAACCTGATCGCGGCATTTGGCAAATTCCGCCACCAGCTCGGCTGGAAAGATCCCTTCTCCGCTGGAGATGATCTGGCCGAGCTTGATGTAGGTGGGTCCGAGTTTCTCGGCTGCATGACGGAGTCGCAGCGAGAGATCAGCACGTGATTCGGAGCCGCCCCGCCGACGACTGGTGGCCGCCCACGGCAGCGCAGCTCGGGCGAGGTGTCGGGCAACCGTGAAGACGCGGCGCCCGGGAAACCGGCGCGACGGGTTGATCATGGCGGGTAGTCGTCGCTCAGCTTCGTCGCGAAGCGCCGGTACTCCGGGTCGCCACGTGATCTCGTCCAGCACGAGATTCCACGGTCCCTCGTCACTGAATGAGCCCCAGTCCGAGTCGGTCGGATTCGTGTTGCCTTGTGGCGAGATACTTTGGGCTGTCACCCGAACAGTCTGCCGGGTGTCAGAGCTCGAACGAGTCCAGGGCCCTCAGTGTTGCCTCGGCCAGCTCAGGACGGCACACGAGCAGATCGGGAAGATATGGGTCGGCCTGGTTGTAGACAAGTTCGGACCCGTCGATGCGACTGGCATGGCATCCGGCGGCCAACGCCACCGCCACTGGAGCGCATGAGTCCCACTCGTACTGCCCCCCACTGTGAGCGTAGATTTCACACTCCCCGCGGATAACGGCCATTGTCTTCGCGCCGGCCGATCCCATTTTCACCAAATCGGCTCCGAGAACTTCGGCGATGTGGGTGGCTGCCGCGGGAGGACGGGTGCGTGAGACGATGATTCGTGGGGGAGTGACGACATCAGAGGCCAGCTTCGGCGAATCAGCGGTGCTGAGCACCAGACCAAGCGCGGGCAGAGCGACCGCTCCGGCGACCGGTCGATTCTCGACCACAAGCGCGACGTGAACCGCCCAGTCGGTGCGCGGAACTTCGGAAAACTCTCGGGTTCCGTCGAGAGGATCGACTATCCATGTTCGCTCGGCATCGAGCCGAGCGGCATCGTCGGATCCTTCCTCCGACAGAACGGCGTCGTTCGGCCGCGAGTCTGCCAGGCGGTCCATGAGGAATTCGTGAGCTTGTCGGTCTCCCTCGTCCTTGATCGTGGAAGGTGGGGCCTGTTCCTCGTGGAGTCGGGATCTCAGATCTACCAGCAGGGTTCCGGCGTCGCGAGCCAAATTGGCTGCGAGCCGATGGTCGTCGATGTTCACGAGCGACGACCGTAACATGTCGTCGATGGATCCGATGATCGTGGTGTCTCATGGCATATGAGCTCTCCCACCTCCGCCAGTTGGAGGCCGAATCGATACATATTTTCAGAGAGGTGGCGGCGGAATTCGAGCGGCCTTGCCTGCTGTTCTCCGGGGGCAAGGACAGCATTGTCATGCTCCGGCTCGCCGAGAAGGCGTTCTGGCCCGCCAAGCTTCCGTTCCCGGCCATGCACGTCGACACCGGACACAATTTCCCCGAGGTCATGGAATTTCGTGATCGTCGCCTCGGTGAGCTGGGGGCTCGTCTGGTAGTTGCCTCCGTGCAGAAATCCATAGACGAGGGAAAGGTGGTTGAGGAGACCGGCCCGAGAGCCAGTCGAAATCGTCTCCAGACTCGCACGCTTCTCGATGGGATAGAGGAGCACCGCTTCGACGCATTGTTTGGTGGAGCGCGTCGAGACGAGGAGAAGGCCAGAGCCAAGGAGCGGGTATTTTCGTTCCGTGACGAATTCGGCCAGTGGGACCCCAAGAACCAACGCCCGGAGTTGTGGAACATCTACAACGGTCGGATCCACCAAGGCGAACACATTCGGGTCTTTCCCATTTCCAACTGGACCGAGCTCGATATCTGGCAGTACATCAAGGCGGAACAGATAGAAATCCCGGCGGTCTACTACGCGCATCGGCGCGAGGTCTTCGAGCGCGATGGAATGCTCCTGGCGGTGAGCCCCGTAACGACGCTCATTGAAGGCGAAACTCCGTATGAGGATACGGTCCGCTATCGCACGGTCGGCGACATGAGCTGCACCGGAGCCGTCGAGTCTTCCGCCGACACCATCGATGCGATAATTGCCGAGGTATCGGCCACCCGGATCACCGAACGGGGCGCCACTCGTGCCGACGACCGTGTCTCGGAGGCGGCAATGGAAGACCGCAAGAAGGACGGCTACTTCTAATGGAGATGCTTCGATTCGCCACCGCGGGAAGTGTTGATGACGGCAAGTCCACGCTCATAGGCCGGCTGCTCTACGACACGAAAACGATTTTCCAGGATCAACTCGACGCGGTCGAGCGGGCGTCGGTGCAGATGGGAACCGACTACACCAACTTGGCGCTGCTCACCGACGGCCTACGCGCCGAACGTGAGCAGGGCATCACCATCGACGTGGCGTACCGCTATTTCGCCACTCCCAAGCGCAAGTTCATCATCGCCGACACGCCGGGCCACACCCAATACACCCGCAACATGATCACGGGGGCATCAACTGCCGATCTCGCCATCGTGTTGATAGATGCACGAAAGGGAGTCCTCGAACAATCGCGTCGGCACGCCTTCTTGGCGTCACTTCTGCGGATTCCCCACCTGGTGTTGGCGGTCAACAAGATGGATCTCGTCGACTACGACGAGGCTCGGTTCGAGGAAGTGAAAGACGAATTCCGTGAGTTCGCGATGAAGCTCGACATCGTTGACCTCACGTTCATTCCCGTATCCGCACTTCACGGCGACAACGTGGTCGAGAGATCGGTCAACACTCCCTGGTACGACGGACCGTCTTTGCTCCACCACCTCGAAGAGGTGCACATTGCCTCGGATCGCAATCTCATCGACCCTCGGTTCCCGGTGCAGTATGTGATCCGGCCGCAGTCCGACGAGTTCCACGATTATCGCGGTTACGCCGGAACGCTCGCCGGCGGTGTGATGCGACCCGGCGACAAGGTGGTCGTATTGCCTTCGGGATTCGGCTCCACCATCAAGAGCGTCGAAACCTTCGATGGCCCGGTCGACGAGGCGTTCGCTCCGATGTCTGTCACCGTCAGATTGTCCGACGAAATCGACATCTCTCGCGGCGACATGCTCTGCCGGCCCAACAACCAGCCGACGGCGTCGCAAGACATAGACGCGATGGTTTGCTGGATGTCGGAGCGGGTTCAACTCTCAGCCGGCAGCCGTCTCGTGATCAAGCACACAACTCGCACCGCCAAGGTGATCGTGAAGGACCTCGCCTATCAGCTCGATGTCAACACATTGAGCCGCAACGAGGGCGCGGCAGAGCTTCGTCTCAACGAAATTGGTCGTGTTAGCTTGCGTAGCCAGTTGCCGTTGTTCTTCGACGAGTATCGACGCAATCGAGCCACGGGAAGTTTCGTTCTCATCGACGAGGCCACCAACACCACTGTTGGAGCGGGGATGATCCTTGGTGAACCCAACTGACATGTCGGAGAGCCGCAATGTGGTGTGGCACCCGGGGCACCTGAGCCAAGCGGAGCGCTGGAACGAAATCGGGTTCAGCGGTGCCGTCGTCTGGTTCACCGGGCTGTCAGGGTCGGGAAAGTCGACCGTGGCCATGGAGGTGGAGGCGGCGCTTCTACGCGGCGGCAGACCGGCCTATGTCCTCGACGGAGACAACATTCGACATGGCCTCAACGGAGACCTCGGCTTTGGATCAGCCGACCGCGACGAGAACGTGAGACGAGTGGCCGAGGTGGCGAGGCTGATCGCCGACGCCGGCCTGGTGGCGCTGGTACCCCTGGTGAGCCCTTTTCGTCGGGCTCGCGAAAACGCCCGCGAACTTGCTGACGCGGCGGGCGTGAGGTTCATCGAGGTGTTTGTCGACACGCCCCTCGAAATCTGTGAGCAGCGCGATCCCAAGGGGCTCTACGCCAAGGCTCGAGCGGGAGAAATCACCGGTTTCACCGGAATCGACGACCCGTACGAGGCACCGACCAACGCCGACCTCAGACTCACCCCAGCAGACGGCGACCCAGTCGACATGGCGGCCAAGGTGCTCGATCTGCTGGGGTGACGAGTCAGAAATCAGCCGACAGCAACCGCGCCGGCGTAGATCGCTCCGACGACGAGTCCGTACACAACGTGGGCCATCACCATGCCCATCGGGGTCATCTTGCCAAACCCGGTCATGGCGGGTCCGGGGTCATCGATCGTGCCGTCCTTGACCAGGGGATGACCCATCTTCAACATCATCGGCATACCGCCAGTGACCACCATGCCGTGAACTGCGCCAAGGAGAATCCCGAGGCCTGTCGCCGCGCCCGTCGATGAAGGGTCGAAAGCATGGAGGAGTCCGGTGTGCGCCAGCCCGAACGCCGCGCCCATCATGAGGTGCATCATCAGCCCGATGCCATAGACGACATTGGTTGATCCCTTGGGCTGGACCATGGTGCCCAGAGTGCGCAGCAGGTCCATCTTGGTCATGCCCATGGCACGACCTCCATAGATCACCACCAGCATTGCCATCGCGCCGATGGCCCCGGCGAAGATCGCCCAACCCGCGCTGTACTGACCGGCGAGTGAGGAAGCGAGTGTGCTTGTCATCTGTATCTGCCCTTCAAACTTCACAGGGTCTCTGTGAATTGTCGGAGAAGTAACACACCTGCTCGCCAATTCGTTCCGTGATATTCGCTGCGCACACCAATCTGGTCTGAGCCGACGATGTGGTGATTGGATTGTTGGGTGGCAACTCCGAACGAAACTCGCCGGAAGTTGATGGTCGATCGAGATATTGCGGCGCGCGGGATTCGTGACTCTCGTGTGATTTTGGCCATGGCACGGGTGCCACGCGAAGAGTTCGTCGATTCGTTCAACGCAGCAAGGGCCTACGACGATTCTCCACTGTCGATCGGATACGGCCAAACGATCTCGCAGCCCTACATCGTGGCGCTGGCCCTGGAGGCATTGGCGATCGACTCCGCTGCCAACGTTCTTGATGTGGGTTGTGGTTCTGGCTACGCGGCGGCGATCATGTCAACCCTTGCAGCGAAAGTGACGTCGATCGAGCGAATTCCGGCCTTGGCAGACGCAGCTGCCAAGAGGCTGACGAGACTCGGCTTCGACAACGTCGAGGTGGTCTGTGGCGACGGATCGATTGGTTACGACCCCGCATCGCCGTACGACGCCATCTGCGTCTCGGCCGCTGGACCGCGAATATCGGATTTCCTCACACGACAATTGTGTGAGGGCGGCCGATTGGTGATGCCCGTGGCGAAGTCCGACGGCCAGGTACTGGTACTCGGCATCCGCCACGAGAACGAGCTCGATCGACGAGAAATCGCCTCGGTGCGATTCGTCCCACTGGTGGGAGAGGGCGGCTTCGGGTCAGCCTCGTGACACGGGCTTGTACTTGATTCTCTGGGGACGCATGGCGTCCACGCCGTGCTCGCGCTTTCGATAATCGGCATATTGAGTGAAGTTGCCTTCGAACCATCGCACCTCTGAATCACCCTCGAAAGCGAGGATGTGAGTGGCGACGCGATCAAGGAACCAACGATCGTGGCTGACGATCACCGCGCAGCCGGCGTATGCCTCGACTGCGTCTTCCAGCGCCCGCAGCGTGTCGACATCCAGGTCGTTGGTCGGCTCGTCGAGTAGCAGAACGTTGGCGCCTTCTTTGAGTACTTTCGCCAAGTGAACCCGGTTGCGCTCGCCACCGGAGAGAGTGCCGACCTTCTTTTGCTGGTCCGAACCCTTGAAGTTGAACGACGCAACATAAGCGCGCCCGTGGATCTCGCGACCACCGACTTCCAGATTGTCGACACCACCGGTGATCTCCTCGTAGACCGTCTTGTCGGGGTCGAGAGTTCGGTTCTGGTCGACATAGCCGAGGGTGACGGTCGGGCCGATGCGAAGAGTCCCGGAGTCTGGCTGATAGGCGACGTCGTCCTTGCCTTCGGCGGCGCTGATGATCATCTTGAACAGCGTGGACTTGCCGGCGCCGTTGGCGCCGATCACCCCGACGATGCCGGCTGGTGGTAGGGAAAACGAAAGATCGTCGATCAGAAGCTTGTCGTCGAAGCCCTTCACCAGCCCGTCGGCCTCGATCACCACGTCACCAAGTCTCGAATCGACCGGAATCTGGATCTCGAGATTGGCGGAGCGCCCCTCGGCGGCACGCGCCTCCTCGAGCAGCTTGTCGTAGGCGGCCAGTCGAGCCTTTCCCTTGGCTTGCCTCGCCTTGGGTGCCATTCGTACCCATTCGAGTTCGTGTTTGAGTGTGCGGCGGCGAGCGTCATCAGCTTTCTGCTCGGAGTCCATCCGTGCCTCCTTTTGTTCAAGGAAGCCGCTGTAGTTGCCTTCGAAGGGGTAGCCGCGGCCATGGTCGAGTTCGAGAATCCACTCGGCCACGTTGTCGAGGAAGTAGCGATCGTGAGTTATTGCCACGACGGTGCCCGAGTAGTCCTGAAGCGTTCGTTCAAGCCAGGCAACCGACTCGGCATCGAGGTGGTTGGTCGGCTCGTCCAAAAGGAGAAGATCGGGCTTCGTCAACAACAGCCGGGCCAGAGCAACCCGGCGGCGCTCTCCACCGGACAAGTTGTCGACCGGTGAGTGCGACGGGGGAGTGCGAAGGGCGTCCATGGCAATTTCGACGTTGCGCTGGAGGTCCCACGCCCCGAGCGCCTCGATCTTGGACTCGACGTCGGCCTGGCGGGCACCGAGCTTCTCATAGTCGGCTTCGGGGTCGGACCAACCGGCCATGATCTCGTCGTAGGTGGCCAAGAGAGAAGCGGCCTCTCCGGCGCCATCCATCACATTGCCCAGCACGTCCTTGGACTCGTCCAAGTGAGGTTCTTGCTCGAGCATGCCAACGGTGAAACCGCCGGTGAGTCGGGCTTCGCCACTGAAACCGTCATCGACGCCGGCCATGATCTTGAGCAGCGTCGACTTCCCGGCGCCGTTGGGGCCCAGCACCCCGATCTTCGCGCCCGGATAGAAAGCGAGGGTGATGTCCTTGAGCACATCACGGTTGGGCGGGATGAACCTGCCAACCTTGTGCATGGTGAAGATGAACTGTGCGGCCATAGGCGGTGCAATCTATCGGCCGGATGTCGGAGGGTCGGCCCGCCGTGCTCTATTGGTCGCTGCGTCGTAACGACTTGAGTTCGCCACGCCGCCAGCGATCTACGTCCGATTTGTACCAACGCGAGAAGCGTCGGTCGGATGGCCCGCCAACCAGTGCTGATCGGACTCCCGGTTTTCCCATGTCGGCGATGACCCTCAGCGACGGAGCAAAGCTGGTGGCGCGCCCTGCAGCGCTGTACACCTGACCTTGATGCGGGGTGGCGCGACCCCCGGGCAGGGGGAAGGGTCCAACGTCGAAACCCATGAAACGCGGGAGTCTTCCACCGAGCAACAAATTGGTGAGGGTGATTTGGTTGTGGTCACCCCACACGCCATCCGGCACCACCATCTTGTCGAGAGCAGACCGCCAGACGTCGTCGCGGGTCCGCCCAACCAGCCAAGGGGAATCCTCTGCTCGCAAAATGTCGTCGAAAAATGCGTAGAAGTCGACGAAGGTGCCGCTCTGCTCGCCGAGATAGCGGATCACTTCAGCTCCGATTTCAGCGCTGGCGAACATCTCTTCGATGAGTTGTTTGTAGAACGCCTCGAACACAACAGCACCACGCGAATCGACCTGATAGCTGCAGTCCCATCCAGACAGCAAGCGTTCATCGCTGGTGTCAGCGAGTAGAGGCTTGAGAATGGCCATCATTTCTTCAGCTTGTATCGAGTAGACGCTGGCAAAGATCTCGCGAAAGTGGTCCTCATCGCATGGCCCACTTTCGATCATTCTCGATATCTGTTGGGCCCTGAACTCGCCCATGCCCATGTTGATGGGATTGGCTTTGCCCAGATGGTTGAGGTCGTTGTTGGCGGTGACTATGTATCCCTCCGGCGGGTCGAAGGACCTGGGCAGGTCATCTGCATCCACCCAGCCGCGCCAGTCGAATTCCGGATCCCAACCAGGCATGGGAGTGAACCCTGATGCTGACGGATTTCTCAGCGGCATCAGCCCCGACATCTGCACTCCGATGTGGCCCTCGGAGTCGGACAGTGCCCAGTTGAACGAGATCTCCATGTTGCGGATTATTGACATTGCATCGACGACTGAATCTGCCGTGAGCAATTCGACGGTTGCATTTATGGAAGTTGCGCCGCCCTCGGCTGCGGCCCAGCGGGTGGCAAGATACTTCCCTGGAATTGTGGGGTCGCCGTCGAGCACTCCGTGATCGTTCTCGTAGAACACGACTTCGACCGACTCGCCCCCCTTGACCTTGATGGTTTCCTGTCGTTTGCGGAACTCGATCCAGTCGTCACCGCGGCGGTACATGCCGTCACGGCAATCTTCGATCCAGGAGTCGACTGCATCCAAGAACGAATAGGTGGCCCCAATCGAGAAGTGATTGTTGCGGCCGACGAGAATTCCCGGGAGGCCCGGCATGTTGGCGGTGATGATGGTGTCGTCTGGCAATTCGACGACCTGCTCCACCCAGATACTGGGTAGACGATTTATCTCGAGATGCGGATCGTTGGCCATCATGGCATTGCCGGAGGCCGACCGCGAGGGCCCCACCACCCAGTTGTTGGACGAGATCATTCGTCGATCCGACATGCCCCAACGCACGTTGGCCGGAACCTGGCGACCTTCGCCGAGCTGTATCTGCTCAATGTCGCCGCGGTTGAACGGGGTGAGCCGACCGGGGAACAGCGATTCAAGTTGCTGGTTGCTTACGCCAGCCTGCACCAGCTCGACAAAGAGCTGCTCAACCTCGGCCTGAGATTGTGACAACGATACGTAACCCGTCGTGCGGGTGAGCAAGATGGTGTCGTCGATCGTCCACGGTTCGGGGGTGAATCGCAGCGCTCTGAATTCCCACGGCCGAGAGTTCTCGAATCTGGCGTTGACACCCTGGCAGTAGGCCGTCATGAGATCGGTGGCCTGATCGGTGAGCAGGTCGACTTGTGAATCGGTCTTGGATGACCAGTTCATCCGCCGGAAGAACTTGTCGACGTCGAGAGATTCGGGGCTTGAGTCGAGGCATTCCGACAGGCGCCCCTGACCGATGAGTCGGGTGAGGCACATCTGGACTGCCCTGTCTTGAGCATGGCAGTAGCCCATCCCCCAGTACGCACCGGCGAGATTGCGCGCCTTGATGTGTGGGACGCCGAATTCGTCGCGGGAAATGTCGACGTCGGCGCGTGATGAGGATCTCTTCATGAGTTGGGTATGAGGTTGCTTACCTTGAAGTTGACTTGCGCGCCGGCGCTCTCTTGGCTGTGGCTTTTCTTACTGCTGGTGTCTTGCGTGCAGCGGCTTTCTT
>CAZHMP010000055.1:0-9046 GCA_964533595.1 uncultured Acidimicrobiales bacterium
GCAGGAGTAGATTCAGCGACCACACGCACCGATGGAGGTGCGCTTGATTCCTGGATGATTGGAGCCGCCATGCCACGCTGGACCAGAGCACTCGTAACCGGCGCTTCGAGCGGGATCGGCGATGCCATTGCCCGCCGACTCGCGGCCGACGGCACCGACCTCGTGCTGGTCGCCAGGAACGTCGTCCGGCTCAACTCGTTGGCCGACGACCTTGCCGAACGCGATATTGAGGTCCTTCCTGCCGATTTGTCGGACGGTGAGCAGCTGGCGAGGGTCGAGTCGCGTCTCAAGGACGACAACAAACCGATCGATCTGCTGGTCAACAACGCGGGGCTCGGCTACACCGGCCAGTTCGATGATCTCGATGTCGAACGCGAGACGTCGGTGATCAATGTCAACGTTGTTGCCCTCATGCGCCTCGCTCACGCGGCCGGGTCGGCCATGTCTCGGCGAGGTTCCGGAGGAATCATCAACACGGCGTCGATTGCCGGACTGGTTCCGTCGCCGACCACCGCCGTCTACGGTGCGACTAAGGCGTTCGTCGTCAGCTTCGGAGAATCACTCAATCAGGAACTCAAGTCCAAAGGTGTGCTCGTGAGCACGATTTGCCCTGGTTTCACCCGCACGGAGTTTCAGCAACGTGCCGAATACGACGCGTCGAATATTCCGGGATTCATGTGGCAGAGCGCCGACGAAGTGGCTGCCGCCGCACTTGCCGGAGTCGACCGGGGCACACCCCGCGTCTTGCCCGGCCTGGGCAACAAGTTGGCGGCCAACACCACCAAACTTCTGCCCGGTTTCATCAACCGCCGGGTGGCCGGGATGCTCTCGGGAGACTGACCTTGAAGATCCGTCTCGCCACCCTCGAGGATGCCGCCGCCATCAGGTCGATCTACAACCATGAGGTCGAGAACACCACGGCCACGTTCGACCTCGTCGGTAGGTCACTCGCAGAACAGCGCGAGTGGTTGAACGAGCGCAATGGAGCGCTCGGCGTACTGGTGGCCGAAATGGACGGTGCTGTTGTTGCCTTTGCCTCGCTGTCGCCTTACCGCACCAGACCGGCCTATCGCACAACCGTCGAGGACTCGATATACGTGAGCATCGAGGCCAGAGGTTCAGGTGTTGGCAAGGCCCTGTTGAACGGCCTGATCGATTTGGCGGGCAGGCGAGGATTTCACACGATCATCGCCCACATAGCCGGCGGCTCGGAAGCTTCGGTCTCGCTGCACCAATCATGCGGTTTCACAGTTGTGGGAACCGAGAAGGAAGTCGGCCGGAAATTCGGCAGGTGGCTCGACGTGGTGATCATGCAGCTGATGATCACCTGAACGTCGAGGCCCGACGCATGTGCGTCGGGCCTCGGTTCGCGTGGGCCGAGAAGGATTCGAACCTTCGTAGGCGAAAGCCGACGGGTTTACAGCCCGTTCCCTTTGGCCGCTCGGGCACCGACCCGCGAGCCAGAAACGATAGCGGGCTACAACTCCTCCGCGACCATGTCGACGACCTGAGTTTGCTCAGGCAAGCCAATCGCAGGAGGTGTGAATTCAGCCACCTCAGTGAATCGGTCCCCACTGCGGTTGAGGTGTTCACGCCCGGCCATGGTCGAGCAGTAGATGATGACCTGATCGAACTGCTCGTCGCCGAGGTGCGAGAACCGAAGATACGCGACGAAATGCCGACCAGACCGCGAGGACCGCATCACCCTGAAGGTGGTCGTGAACTTCACCGGGGTTCCCTCACCCTGAGGCAAACGGAAGGTCAGCTCCACCTTGTCGCCCACGGTCATGGGCTCTCTCGAGACGAGATCGACTCCGGACGGAGAGACACCCACGACCGCCATATGCGACCCGATCTGAATCACGCGGAGTTCCTCGAACGTGCGGAAGGTTCGCCTCACCTGGCGAAGCTTCAATCCCGACATCGACTGCAGCCACGCGACGAGCATCCAAAGCGCGAACCCCAGCGCAGCGCCGGAAACCGAGTCGCTGTGTGCGGATCGAAGCAGCCCGATTCCAAAGGCGACGAGCGTCGCCATCAGCGCGACTTGAACAACGATCGCCATTGCAGAGCGCAAAGATCTACCCGGCGCTCGGTCATGCATCTCAGTTTCGAGGTTCGACTTTCTCAACACCCGCCACGCGACGATCAAGTTGGTGGCCATCAACCGACCATCACTCGTGATCCACGGAGTGAAACCGATGTTGCGACTGGCCACCCATCTACTGACAATGGATGACGTGTGCCACGCGATCCAAAGCATGGCCAACGGAACCAGTTCACCGGTGAGCGGCATCGACGTCGTGTAGATGGTGGCGAACATGACGACGATGAGAGCCGCTGCCTGCAAGGGCTGCAGCGCATGAACGAGGTAGGAGGAACGAACTCGTCGCTCCAAGCGCGATGACCGACCGCGACCTCGAGACTTCTGTTGCCGCGAGATCCGAGCAGAAGTCAGCCCTTCCTGGAGCTCACGCGCCCAACGATGAAGTAGTCGATCATCGTTCCACGCCGCGAGTTGTCGACCGACCACAGTGCCTGATCTCGAGGTGAACCATCCTTCAGCCCTAAGTCGCCGACCGGCATCAAGGGTCCCGCCCGACCGGCCACATCCGATTCCGCCGGCCTGGAGCACCGCCTGTCGCCTGACCACGGCCAGGCCGGGAAACCATGGCAGCCCGTCCGCAGCGTCGAGCGAGGGCCCGACCACTTGGTCTCTGTATCGGTCGAGCCCGTAGCCGCCATGGTCGATATTCTTCGACGCGTTCATCAACTCGACTTGACAGGTGACAACTGCGATCGATGAATCGGTCAGCAGCGGGACCGTCGACTTGACCAAATTGCCGAGCACCACCACATCCGCGGGAATCAAAACCACATGATCAGAATGTGAGCGGCGCATCGCCTTGTTCACCAGCGGCCCGATATCGCAGTCCGGCTTACCGGGCAAGCGATCAATGACCAGCCGTCGAGCCAGCTCCGTCACCTCCAGGCGATCGTCGCGGTCGACGATCCAAATTCGTCCGATCCCCTCGCATGAACGCGCCGCGAGCACCGCGGCTCGAATCTCACTCGTCGGCTCATCGGTGACGATCACGATGGCGTCGGCAACCGGATCGATGACCTGAGGCGGGGGTGATGTGGTGCCCGCAGAAGCGTGGGCACCCACCAGCGACGTTTCCACGTGCAGTCGCCACATTCCGAAGATTTCGGCGGCAAGCAGAAGTACAAACAACACGGGGTTGGCGTCATGCCAGGTGAATACGACCCTGGCGAACAGGTACGCAGCTCCCGTAACGGTCGCCGCCATCCTCAGTGGTCTCATGTGCTACTTGTCGGCAGCCGAACGGCAACACTGAGCCGCTCGGTTTCGGAGTTGCCTATCCCCTCAATTTGCGAGCGCGATCGACCGCGGTAGTTTCCAGTCCATGCCGACATTCGACGTGGTTTCAGAAGTTGACGATCAGGAAGTGCGCAACGCCGTCGATCAAGCGGCCCGCGAGGTTTCCCAGCGATACGACTTCAAGGGCACCGACTCATCGATCTCGCTGGGCGACGGGGTAATCAACCTCGCATCGTCATCGGAAGATCGCCTGACCGCGCTCCGTCAGGTGCTTGAAGAGAAGCTGGTCAGACGAAAAGTTTCGTTGAAAGTGCTCGACTACGGCGGCATCGAACCGGCAGCCGCCGCGTCGGTTCGTCAGACCGCAACTCTGCAAGCCGGCATCAGCTCCGAGAGAGCCAAAGAGCTGAACAAGTTCATCAAGGGACTCGGATTGAAAGGCGTCCAATCGTCAACCCAGGGAGACCAACTCCGGGTGCAAGCGAAGAAACGCGATCACCTGCAGACCGTGATAGCCGAACTGAAGAAGGGCGACTTCGGGCTACCTCTCCAGTTCAACAATTTCCGCGACTGACCACATCAGGCCCAGTTGCGGCCACGCAGCCGGGCGATTCTCTCCTCGGTTGGAGGGTGGGTGCTGAACAACTTGCTCATGCCACCTTGCCCACGGGCCTGCGCCTTGAGCGGGTTGATGATGTAGGCCGAGGCCTGGTTCGGGTCGACGTTCCCGGGTATTCGCGACGCATAGGCATCGAGTCGCTCCAGCGCACGGGCCAATGGCTCACCACTGCCGATCATTTTCGCGGCCGATGCGTCGGCCTGGAATTCCCGGCTTCTCGATATGGATGCCTGAATCAGCATGGCCGAGATCGGGGCAAGGACGGCGAAGGCAATCTCACCGATCGGATTGCGGTCGCGGTTGTTTCCGCCGGTGAACATTGCTCCCCACATGGCCGCCCGGGCCGCGAATGTGATGCCCATGCCGATGGCCGCAGCCACCGAGCCGATCAGGATGTCGCGGTTTCGCACGTGTGAAAGTTCATGGGCCAGAACGCCACGAATTTCATCCCACTGCATGGCCTCCAGCAACCCAGCAGTCACCGCCACGGCGGCGTGATTCGGATTGCGACCCGTGGCAAATGCGTTGGGCTGCGGATTTGGAGAGATGTAGAGCTTGGGCATGGGCATTCCCGCCCGACTCGTCAGCTCTTCCATGATTTGGAAGTACTGGGGCATCTGTTCCCTGGTGGCCGGCTGGGCGCGAGCTGACTTGATGGCGAGTTTGTCGCTGAACCAGTAGGAGCCGCCAACCATCACCAGACCGATGACCATGCCTATTACGAGACCGCCGGAACCGCCCAAAGCGCCTCCGGCGACGATGACCAGACCGCCCAGAGCGGCGAGAAGCGTGAATGTTTTGGCTGTATTGACCATGGTTCAACGATACGGGGAAGCTGCGAAAGGTGAGTTCAAGAGTTATCCAAGATCGATGTCGTAATAGCCGGAATACACATACACGGCTTCCACACCACATGACCGGTACATCTCCACATTGGATGGGTCGTCGTCGACGGCCAACGCAATGTTGTAGCCGGCGCGCCGCAACGACTCGACCTCGGCCTGTTTGAAGTCAACAGAGGAACGGGAATCTGCTTCCGGCCTCGTGATCACCAGATCGAAGGGCACACCGTGCCGCTTCAACCAATCGACGGTGTCGGCTTGAACAAAGTGGGGGCGGGCGGTCAACACGACGATCGGCAGGTTCACCAGTTGCGCCAAGGTGATGCCGGCGTCGAGAGGCTCATCGTGAACGCCGGCCGCGAAAAACGCATCCCAATCCAGAACCCCGCCACGCAGATGAACCTGCCTCGGCGAAGCGTCCGACATGACGCCATCGAGGTCGAAGATGACTATTTCACCGCTTCTTGCACCTCCCGACCTGCGGTGCCAGTTGGCCGGGTCGGTCACTCCTCGTCGGACTCAGCGGCGCGGTCGCGAATCTCCGCAACAACATGGGGATCGGCGAGGGTGGTGGTGTCGCCCAGGTCGTGACCGTCGGCGACATCGCGCAACAACCGGCGCATGATCTTGCCGGAACGGGTCTTGGGCAGATCCGGCACGAGAAAGACTGCCTTGGGTCGCGCCGTGGGACCGAGCTTCTTGGCGACGTGTTGGCGAATGTCCTCACGCAGCGAGTCGGTTACCTCCGCGTCGCCGATCAGAATCACGTACCCGACAATCGCCTGGCCGGTGATGTCGTCCTTGGCGCCAACGACTGCGGCCTCGGCCACCGCCGGGTGATCGACCAACGCCGACTCGACCTCTGCGGTGGATATGCGATGCCCCGACACGTTCATCACATCATCGACCCGACCGAGCAGCCAGAGGTAGCCGTCCTCGTCGATTCTGGCTCCGTCACCAGCGAAGTATCGGCCCTCATACGTTGACCAATACGTTTGCATGTAGCGCTCGGGGTCACCCCAAATGCCGCGGAGCATCGACGGCCATGGATGGGTGATGGTGAGATAGCCGCCGCCCTCATGAACGACCTCGCCTGAGTCGTCAACCACCTCGGCAAACACTCCAGGGAGCGGGAATGTGGCAGAACCCGGCTTGGTTGAAACGGCCCCCGGCAGCGGCGTGATCATGTGGCCGCCGGTTTCGGTTTGCCACCAAGTGTCGACTATCGGCCGGGAGCTGCCGCCGATGTGTTCGTGGTACCACATCCACGCCTCAGGATTGATTGGTTCCCCTACGGTGCCGAGCACTCGCAGACTCGACAGATCGTGCATTGCCGGCCACTCGCCGCCCCAACGCATGAACGTGCGGATGGCGGTGGGAGCCGTGTAGAGCTGGGTGACTCCGTAGCGTTCGATGATGTCCCAGAGTCGGTCCTTGTTCCACGCGGACTTGTCTGCCGAGCGTTGGTCCTCTCGAGGCGTATCCGGCGTGCCTTCATACATGACCTGCGTGGCACCCATGGTGAGCGGTCCGTAGACGATGTAACTGTGGCCGGTGACCCATCCGATGTCGGCTCCGCACCAGAACACGTCGGTGTCGGGCCTCAGATCGAACACATATTTCTGGGTGAACGCCACCTGGGTGAGGTAGCCGCCCGTGGTGTGCATGATCCCCTTGGGCTTGGCTGTGGTGCCGGACGTGTAGAGGATGTAGAGGAGGTCTTCGGCATCCATCGACACCGGTGGGCAATGTGGAGCCGCTTCCGACATCAGATCATGCCACCAGAGATCGCGACCCTCGACCATTTCCGGGTCGGTGCCGCATCGGTCGACGACCACAACGTGCTCGACCGTTGGCGCGCCGGCAACAAGCGCGGCGTCGACGTTTGGCTTGAGCATGGAAGGCGCCCCGCGGCGATAACCGGCGTCGGCCGTTATGACCAACTTGGCATCCGCGTCCTCGCACCGGTCAGTGATGGCGTCGGGAGAGAAGCCGCCGAAGATCACCGAATGGACCACGCCAATTCGGGTGCAGGCCAACATGGCGATTGGAAGCTCCGGGATCATCGGCATGTAAATCGCGACACGGTCGCCCTTGTCGACACCGAGCCCGAGCAACACATTGGCAAATCGCTCGACGTCGGCCAGCAGATCGGAATACGTGATGGTCCGTTTGTCGCCGGGTTCGCCTTCCCAGTGGTAGGCGATTTTGTCGCCTCGTCCATCTTCGACGTGACGATCCAGGCAGTTCACCGTCATGTTGAGCTTTCCCCCCACGAACCATTTCGCGTAGGGCAGGTCCCACTCGAGCGTGGTGTGGAAGTCCTCGTCCCAGGTGAGCAGCTCTCTCGCCTGTCGTGCCCAGAATGCCTCATAATCAGCGGCTGCTTCGTCGTACAGCGAACGATCATTGGTTAGCGCGTTGGCCGCGAATGCAGGCGGCGGGGCAAAGAGCCTGTCTTCGCTCTCGTAGATCTCGATTGATCCCTCGGCCATTTGGAGTCCTCCCCGATGTGTTTCGATGGCAGACCTTACTCATCCAGCGATTCACCGGCAGAAGCAGAGCGACTACTCTGCCCCGCATCCAAGGGAAGGGGCCCAATGTGATCCAGGAATTCAAGGACTTCATCAACAAAGGCAGCATCATTGATTTGGCCGTGGCCGTGATCATGGCGGCTGCTTTCAAACCAATAATCGATGCCGTCGTCAACGGTGTCATATTGCAAATTGTCGCCGCGATCTTCGATCAGCCGACTTTCGACTCTCTCACGATTGACCTGGCCGGAACACCAATCTTCTACGGCACCGTTATCACCACAACGATCAGCTTTTTGACCGTGGCCGTGGCTGTCTTCTTCGTGCTCAAGGCCTACAACGCCTCGCAGCAAACCGAGGAACCCGTGGAGGAGGCTCCAGCCGGCCCGAGCGAGATAGATCTGCTCACTGAAATCCGCGACTCGCTACGGAGTCGCTGAGGTTCGCCGACCGCCGGCATTCGTCATCCGGGTTCAACCAACAAACACACACTCGGTGGTGAACGTCGCCCCGTTCGCGACGGTCTTGTGGACCGGGCAGCGCTGGGCAATGTCGGTGAGGCGACGCCGCTGCTCGTCGTCAAAGTCGCCGTCGATGAAGATCTCGCTGCGAATCCGGTCGATGCGACCCGTGACCTCGTCGTCGCAATCTTCGCAATCGTCGGCGTGAACCTTGTCGTGTTCGTATCTGGCCGAGATCGAATGGAGGGCCCATCCCTTGCGCTGGCAATACATAGACAAAGTGATGCAACTGCACGCCGCCACGGCGGACAACAACAGGTCGTACGGGTTGGGACCCGTGTCGGTTCCGCCGGCATCGACCGGTTCGTCGGCGTGCCAGACATGGTCGCCGCTGCGCAACTCCACGGCGAAACCTGACTTCAAATCTGCGGTAATTGTGGCCATCAGCCGAGATTAGGCTCCAGCGGCAATACAACGGTGACCGTTGCGCCCTTTCCCGGCTCTGACGAGACCGTGATGTCGCCGCCCCAGGACCTCACATTTCGGCGCGAGGCCGCCAGGCCGATGCCGTTGCCGTCAGCCTTCGTGGTGAAGTACGGCTCAAAAATCTGCTCCATCAGGGATTCCGGGATCCCGCAGCCATCGTCTCTCACGGAGATCGAGGCATAGTCCCCTGCCTCGCCGCCGGGCGCTGACGATTCGTCGAGCCGGATTTTGTCGACGGACAGCTCGATCAATCCGCGTGGCTCCATCGCGTCACGCGCGTTGACGACGAGGTTGGTGAGGACTCGCTCGAGACCGCTTCGATCGGCCATTGCCACAATTCCGGCGCCGTCGGAGGTCACGACCAGATCGGCTTGGTGCTCGACCAGGACGCCAAGCATGCCCGACATGCCCTTGATCAGAGGACCCAATTCGGTTGCGGCAACGCGACCACGAGAAGGTCGACTCAGCGACATGAGGTCCTCGGTGATGTCACACGCCCGATCGATGGCCTCGTTCGCCGCTGAGACCCGTTCGGTTTCGTCAGCGGAATCAAGAAGTCCAAGCTGAAACCCGATCGAGGCCAGCAGGTTGTGGATGTCGTGAGCGGCGCCACCGACCACGCCGGCCAGTGAACCGAGGGCGGCTCCGTCGATGAGCATTTCGTCGAGTTCGCGCCGGTTGGTCACATCCTCGATTGTGCCGACCATGCCAGCCATCCGAGGCCGCGTGATCGTGACCCTCACTTCCCGGGCATCCGGCAC
>CAZHMP010000055.1:9146-13884 GCA_964533595.1 uncultured Acidimicrobiales bacterium
ACGTTCTGATCACGAAGACGATCCCTTTCCACCCGGCGTCGCACGGTGACATCGCGTGCATTGAGCACGACGCCTCGAACGATCGGGTCAGCCTGAAAGTCGGTGATGAGGATTTCCAACGTGAGCCACGTGCCATCTGACCTGCTCATACGAATATCGATCGGGCCTTGAGGAAGGCCGGATTGATCAAGAGCAGACTTGAAGAGCAGGTCGAGTGATGCGAGATCGTCGGCGTGAACAAACCGAATCCATTCGAGCTTGACCGTGTCGGTTGACCGCCGAAGCAGCGCTGCCACCGTTGGGGTGATGTATTCGACGTTACGGTCGGAATCGAGGATCACGACCACGTCACCGGCGCTCGACACAATCGAGCGAAGACGACGTTCGCTTTGGGTGAGTCGGCGCTTGGCCACCACGCGATTGCTCACATCTCGAGAGGTCGAAACAACACCGTTGACGATCGGCGAATCAACGAGATTGCTCATGTCGGTCTCGACCCATCGCCAGGTGCCGTCAGAGTGTCTGATTCGGTATTGCAGACGCTGCTGGCTACCCGGATCCTTCATCAGTTCGTCTTGGGCTGCGGTCAATCGACCGTAATCGTCTGGATGGACCAGCGACCGAAGGGTGCGAACCAGAAAGTCGGAACTGGAGTAGCCAAGAACGCTCTCGACCGACTCCGACACCCATACGCGACGGTTGTCGGCATCACTCAACACGTTGAATTCACTGGTCTGCGCCGACAAAACCTCTGCCACGCCAGGAGGTACCGCGCCGATCGAATCCCTGAACTCGATCCGGTGTGTCGAAGTCAAGTTGTCCACCTCTTCGCTCATCGACATTCGCTTATCGGCATTCGCTCATCGACCACCCCGAGCCGACTCCGATACAAGAACCACCACCCCCATCGGATCGACCGACGAGCTATTGACCAAAGTCCTCCAAAATGGGTCGGTCGGCCCATGCGCTACTCGGCAACACTAACAATGTAAGGGAGGTTGCCGATGGGGTCCGAGTCGGCCGCTACCGATCCGGCTGGGTTCGACAAGCGCGTTGAAGGGACCTCGACAATGACGATTCGTATTTACCTGCTCGACGACCATGAAATGGTGAGGCGAGGACTGCGAGACATTCTCGCGGCCGAGCCAGACATCGAAGTCGTCGGTGAGGCCGGCACGGTAAACGAAGGGGTAAAGGGGATCCGGGCATCGACACCCGATGTGGCGCTGGTCGATGTGGTGCTGCCTGATGGAAGCGGCATCGAGGTGTGCCAGGCCATCGCACAACTCTGTCCCGAAGTGAAGACGCTCGTACTCACATCGTTCTCCGACGACGACACGTTGTTCGCCGCGCTCGACGCGGGCGCTGCCGGGTACGTGCTCAAGCGCGTGGCCGGCAGTGAGCTGGTCAATTCAGTACGAGCCGTATTCGATGGCGCTTCGCTCGTCGATCCTCGCCTCACAGATCGCATGTTCGACCGTCTCCGGTCGGGCAACTCGGTGGAGCATGAGCGACTCGCCGTGCTCACCGATCGCGAACGAAGCATGCTCGAACTGGTGGCCGAGGGCCTCACCAATCGCAGCATCGGAGAACGCCTCCACCTGTCGGAGAAGACCGTGAAGAACTACGTGTCCGTCATGCTCCGCAAGCTCAACATGGACTCTCGGACCGAGGCGGCAGTGTTCGTCACGCAGCTCACGGCTCGTCGCCACGGATACGCCGCAGCCACAAGAGGCGGCTGAGTTCACGCCGATTCACAGGATCATTCGAGAGGCTGCCCATCGGCTGAGTTCGTGACGGTTGGAAAGCTGAAGCTTTCGAAGCACCGCTGAGGCGTGGCTCTCCACCGTCTTGACCGAGATGTTCAGACGGCGAGCAATTTCCTTGTAGGTGTAGCCACGAGCGAGATGCCGCAACACCTCCTGCTCCCGCGGGCTCAAACGATCGAGATCAGGGTCGACCAGTCCTGCGCCTGATGACCGACCGGGATCAGCCGAGTCGCTTGACGGGTCGGCTGGATCCCGACCCGCAAAGGCATCCAGAACAAAACCTGCGAGACGCGGAGAGAAGACTGCGTCGCCCGCATGAACGCGCAAGATGGCGTCGACCAATTCATCCCCCGAAATCGACTTCGTGACATACCCTCGGGCACCGGCTCTCACCACATCGATGACATCCTCGGCGGAGTCGGAGACCGAAACGGCAAGAAATCGCGTGTCGATCTTGGCCGCGGATGTGGCGTCGATCACCGCTCGACCACTACCTGACGGCAAGTGCACATCCAGCAAAACCACATCAGGGCTCCACTGCTCGATCACGTCAACCGCCTCACCAACATCGCCGGCTTCGGCCACGACCGCGACCCGATCACCCAACTCGGCGCGAACTCCGCTGCGAAAAAGGCGATGATCGTCGACCAGAACGACTCGTGGTGGTGCTACCGGCACTTCCTGAACGTAGCCGCACACGGACCCTGGGTGCGCAACGAGGTCAGTTTCAGACGATCAGGGCGCTGCAACGAAGAGATGGACCTCGGTTCCTTCACCGATCGCGGTCAGCACCTCCGCGTTTCCACCCACACGTCGCATGCGGCCGACTATCGATTCCTTGAGTCCGAGACGATCCGGTGCCACGGCGTCTGGATCGAACCCCACGCCAGTGTCACGGACATATGCATCAATGCGTTCGGGCTCGACCTCGATGAAAACAGACACACGGTCACACCCCGACCACTTCGCAGCGTTCGTCAAAGCCTCTCCGACTGCCGCCACCAGTGCTTCGGAGCGAGCGTCGATCGGTTGATCACCGACAACAACTGCCTCCACAGCAAGATCGTGATCTGCTTCGATCGCGTCGATCATCGCGGACAGCACCGACTCGACAGTGGCGTCTGCATCATCGCCTCGCCGGCCATACAGCCAACGACGCAGTTCGCGTTCCTGGCTGCGTGCCAAACTCGACATGGCTCGTGGATCATCAGTTCGTTGGATCATGGCGAACGTCTGCAGGACTGAATCGTGCAGATGTGCAGCCATCTCGGCACGGGCATCGGCCTGGAGCCGCTTCTTGCGCTCTTGTTGGCGGCTCCTCACCAACGCCGCCATCCACGGTCCCACTATCAACCCGGCTCCGGCGATCACGAGCAACGTCGCCAACAGGCCGTCGCGCACGACATCGAACGAGACATTGCCCGCCACAAACGCCGCAACCCCCAAGCCGACCACCGCAACGCCCGCGGCAATCCGCCCGGCGAGCCAACGATCGGTACGGGAGGACGGCTGCAGCTGCCACATCACGACACCCAGACCGACACCAACGATGCTCACCGGAATGACCACCGAATCCGGAGGCGTCAACCCAAGTTCTCTGGCCGCGAGAGCCAATCCGAGCACCAGTAATCCAAGACCCACACCTCGACGCGAGAGCCTGCCGAAGTAAAGCTGAGGTGGTCTGGCCGTGTCACTGTCGGAGGCAGTCCCGACCTCCAGCGTGCCTTTCGACCCGGCCGGCATGATCAGCCACGCCACCAAGTAGAGCGGGATTCCTGGTCCGATCGCCGCCATCACAACCATCACGACTCTGATCACCACGGGGTCGATTCGCGTAGCAGTGGCCAGCCCGCCACAAACTCCCGCAATCGCCCGATCTGATTCGGATCGTGGAGGGATACCAATATGGCTCAGATTGGTCACCGTGCAATGATCGCACGAAGAACATGAATATGGCTCAGGGATCAACCCTCAGTGACCCTGACCGCCCGCTCCAAAATCAGGGTCATCCCCCATAGCCACAACTTATCGACGATTGCATCATTGAGCCATGGTTGAAGAAGACACCTCGGCATCGGCCGACAATCCGGAAATCGCCACCGATCGCGACCCCAAGCCCTCATTGCGCCGAAGCCGATCCGACAAAGTGATTGCGGGCGTGTGCGGCGGCATCGGGCATCGATTCGGAGTCGATCCCGTGATCATTCGCCTCGCCTGGGTGGCGCTCACGCTCTTCGGCGGATCAGGGATCCTCCTCTACTTGATCGCGTGGATCGTTATCGGCAAGGAGGGAGACGGCGAAAGTGCCGTGGTGTCCACCCTTCGTGGAACCGGTCGCCGAACCGGTCAGGGGGTTCTGTCGATCATCATCATCTTGTTGTTGCTGCTTCTCATGGGAAGCCCTATCGGTTGGTTGGGGTCTCCCTTCGGGTGGTTCACCGGATGGGGCACCGGAAGCGGCTTGTACATACCGCTGCTGCTGGTCGGCGCCGGAGCGGCCCTGCTCCTCTGGCCGGAGGTCGACACTGACGAGTCGCCCTCATCGTCACCCTCTCCGTCGCCCTCACCGCACGGACGCCCTCCAACACAGTCACGCCAGGCCCGATCGCAGATGTCACCGGCTCAGCCAGGTCCGCCGACTCGGCCGGCATTCATTGAGTCTGACTTCCCCAACGAGCCAATTGAGAGCCCGACGCAAGCTCGCCCGCGGCCGTTTCTCGGCCCACTCACTCTCGCCCTGCTTCTGATCCTCACCGGATCGGCCGTGGCCGCTCACCAAGCAGACTTGATCAATGTCGAGCCCTCGGTATTTCTCGCAATCTGCCTTGCCGTGACAGGCGTGATGCTCACCGTCTCAGCGTTTGTCGGGCGAGCTCGAGGACTGATTCTCCTTGGCATCGTCTTGATGCCGATGGCGTGGGGTATGCACACCGTCAATATCACATGGTGGGACGGGATCGGAGAGAGAA
>CAZHMP010000055.1:13984-17540 GCA_964533595.1 uncultured Acidimicrobiales bacterium
GACGAGGGGTTCGATGCAACCCTCGAGACCACGCTTGGCGGCCAAACGGGAGGGACGATGATTGTCGATCTCGACGTGGGAATCGGCTCGGCTCGGGTGGAGGTGAGATGACGATGCTGATCTCAACCGCTTGGGAAGCCCTCGCTCTGGCATCACTCATGATCATTGTGGCCATCGACATCACCTCTCTGGGAGGACACCGCTCATGAACACCCACACTGTCGACCCCATCGCGCTGATCTTTGGACTCCTCTTCGCCCTCACCGGAATGGCGATCGTCACCGACGAAGTCTTTGAGCAGGTCGACGTCACCGCCATCACGGGATTGGGAATTGCGATCGTTGGCATGCTGCTGGTGATGACTCTCGTCTTGCAGCAGATCCGGTCGTCGCGTCCAAGCGACGAAGCGACCGAGCAACCAAGCAACGAGTTCTGACCCACCCCGACCGATGTGCGATTTGTTCCGAAAGGAACAATTTCAGAATCCGACACCGCCCGGCGCCGTTCCGTGTGTACCCCCCACACGACCCAGCGATCGGAACGCAAATGGGCTCACTCATCATCACCAAGAGACAGCGCCACGGCATCGTCGGCTCTGCGCTCGCCCTGCTTGCCTCCGTTGTCATCGCTATGAGCGCCATCGGTGGAAGCAGTCTGATCTCGACCGACAGCGACTTGCCCACCGATTCATTCGATTTGTTCACCGGCGGCGAGGCCGTCTTCAACGACTTCGCGGGAAAGCCCCTGGTCATCAATTTCTGGGCTTCGTGGTGTCCAGCCTGCGTCGGCGAGCTACCCGATATCCAAGCTGTACATGATCGATTCGGAGACGACGTCACCATCCTCGGGATGGCCAACGCCGACCAGCGAGGTGCCGCTCTCTCGCTGGCCAACGAGGTCGGGTTGACCTACACGCTGGGCGACGATCCGACGGGCGAGCTGTTCCGTTCGCTCGATCTGTTCGCCATGCCAAGCACAATCTTCGTGAGCGCCGACGGGCAGATTCAAGAGGTCTTCGGAGGCCAACTCAACGAGAGCGCCCTCGCCGACCGAATCGACACTCTGATCGAGACATCATGATCGATGCACCTCTTGGCCTGGCATTCGCGGCAGGACTTGTCGCCACAGTGAACCCCTGCGGATTCGCGATGCTGCCCGCCTACTTGTCGTATTTCATGGGTCTCGAGGATGCCGAGGGGGCCGAAAATACAAATACCGGAATCGGGCAAGCGCTCAAAGTCGGGGCAATTGTCTCGCTCGGGTTCTTGTTCGTGTTCGGTACCACTGGACTGCTCATCAACGCCGGAGTGCGATCCATAATCGATTGGATTCCCTACGTCGCTCTTGGGATTGGCTTCTTGATGGTGATCCTCGGAATAGCCATGTTCCGCGGCTATCAGCTCTCGATCGGGTTCCTCAAGGTTCAGGGCGGCACGGGCAGCAGAGACAACAAATCTGTCTTTACGTTTGGCGTCTCTTACGCGTTGGCGTCGTTGTCTTGCACCCTGCCCGTGTTTCTGTCGGTGGTGGTCGGTTCCATTGCCAGCGCCAACTTCATCTCTGGATTTTTCACCTACATCGCCTACGGGCTCGGCATGTCGGTGCTGCTCATGGCACTGACGTTGGCTGTGGCGTTCGCCAAGCAAGGTGTGGTGCGACGCCTAAGGTCGATGCTCAAGCATGTTCAGCGGGTCTCGGCTGGATTTCTCATCGTCGCTGGTGTCTACATCACCTGGTTCTGGGCCAACGACCTCTCGTCAGATGCCGGAGACCAAAGTGCGGCCACCGGGGTTGTGGACGGCTGGTCCGCCTCGCTCACCAATTGGATGGGCGACCACTCCAGCTCGATCGGTTTGTCGCTTGGTGGATTGGTGGCCATTGCAATTCTCTCCTCGGTATTGAAGAAATTTGAACCTGCCGAGGTTTCCGATTCAACACCGCCCGCGAAATCACGATCAGTCCTCGTCTAGGAACGAAAACTTCGATGTCCCCCACGCGTCTCACCGCCCTCATCGTCGGGTTGTCCGTCACCGCAGTTGCTTGCGGTGGCGGAGCAGCCATCGACGCTGCCAACCCCACGTCCGCGCCAGACAGTTCTGCGCCAGACAGCTCCGGGTCAACCAGCTCCGGGTCGGGATCCACGGCTCCCGACACCCCTTCCGGTTCAATCCCCGACCCTGGATCCGATGCCGGAGACAACACCGTGATCGAACTGTTCTCGCCCACCGACGCAGACAGGCCTTTGGACCTGTCAGGAGGCGTTTCCAGTAGCTCCGAGGGCGTCACCATCGTGACCGAGACCCCGCGTGACCAACTCCGTCGCGATGTTCTCCTCGCCACCGGTTTCTTCCCCACCGATTGGACCCGTCAGACGATCGACCCGGAAGAGTTGCTTCTCGGCATCCAGTCGGAAGATCCGCGTGATCGAATACCGCCGATCGACACGCCAAGATTTGAGCCACTCGCGTCCGCTACTTGGCTCTCTGAACGCGAACCCGGAGCTCTCGTTCAATTCAACGACGAGGTGCGCTTCTACCCTTTGTCGATTCTCACCCGCCATGAGATCGTCAACGACCGCTTCGGTGATGTTCCAGTCGTCGTCACGTTCTGTCCCTTGTGCAATACCGCGATCACCTTCGACGCGAGAGTCGATGGACAGGCGCTCCGCTTTGGCGTATCGGGCCTGCTGCGCAAGAGCGATCTTGTGATGTGGGACGACAAGACAACATCGCTTTGGCAACAGATCACCGGAGAAGCCGTCATCGGCGAATTCGCCGGCACTCAGCTGGATCTCATTCCCACTTCCATCGTCTCGTACGGTGATGCCCTGGGAAACTTTCCTGATGCGCTGTCGCTCTCACGCGACACGGGTTTCAACATTGCCTACGGCTCCAACCCGTACGTGGGGTACAGCTCGAGCAGCAGACCGTTCCTCTTCGATGGCGAGACCAACGACCGGTTTCCTGCACTTTCCCGGGTTGTTGGAGTGAGTCTGGGCGAGAGCGACAAGGCTTATCCGTTCAGTCTGATCAGCGAGATGAGAGCGGTAAACGATGAGCTCGATGGAGTCCCGATCGCGGTGCTGTGGGGCGGCGACACCGCTGATGCCCTCGACTCGAGTGCGATCGCCGACAGCCAGTCCATCGGCAGCGGCATAGCGTTCAGCCGTGAGGTCGACGGCACTGTGCTCACATTCTCCAGCCTTGGCGACGACTTGTTCGCCGATGCCGAGACCGGTACCACGTGGACCCTTCTGGGAAGAGCAATCGACGGCCCATTGGTCGGGGAACAGCTTCAGACGGTGCAACACCGCAATGAATTCTGGTTCGCATGGTCCAGCTTCTTCCCTGATGCACCGGTGTACGGCGACGCCTGAGAAGCCTTGCCGGCTGCTCCGTGGCAACCCGAGGCGTACCCCTACACTTCACCCGTCCGGAAACTCGCCCTGCGCATGTTCCCCGGCGGGCCCCCGTAGCTCAGTGGATAGAGCATCGGTTTCCTAAACCGTGTGCGGCAGTTCGATTCTGCCCGGGGGCACTGCAGAACGCTTGGTCAG
>CAZHMP010000056.1:0-17387 GCA_964533595.1 uncultured Acidimicrobiales bacterium
ATACAGCAGATCGTCGGATAGCTGATCGAACAACTGATCGGCGTCAACATCAAAACCGGTTTGTGTGCCGTCCCAGCGGGAGTATGCGAAATGTGGAGGAGTTCGACGCGAACGACGACGACGTAGACGACCCATCTCCGGAACCTAGCTGTCCCGCGTGGCCCGCCGCACGGCTGATTTGTTAACGTTCACCAATCTGCGGCACCAAGTCGTTGCCGCCCGCGGTTGTGGCCTGCTGTCCCTCATCTCGGAGTCGCAGCTCGATCTGAGCCTGCATGTTGCTCTCTCCTGAGTCGTCGTCATCGGTCGAGAGGCGCACATGAGGAGGGAGGGCAGCATCACGAAGCGTCTTGGCGAGGTTCCGATCGGTCCACGATTCCTCGCAGCACCATTGGTAGAAGTCACTCAGCACGATTGCGTCGGCAGTCGCCGCGTCGACATCACGGGTTGAGCCCAGCTCGTCACGCGCACGGGAAACGAATAGCTCCATCAT
The DNA here is from genome assembly GCA_964533595.1 of uncultured Acidimicrobiales bacterium. GTDB lineage: Bacteria > Actinomycetota > Acidimicrobiia > Acidimicrobiales > Aldehydirespiratoraceae > SZUA-87. Next base: position 494 of record CAZHMP010000056.1, read on the forward strand.
CGGCTCTGTCGCGTTCAGCAGTCCGGCATTGCCCAAGTAGGTACCGAACTGTTTCAGTGCGTGTCGACAAGCTCCGACGTGTGCTTCGTCCGCTGGTTGTCGCAACATCACCCAGGCCATGTATATGGCGATCATGGTGTCATCGTCTCGGAAACTCGATCCGTCAGACACGGTGCGTCTCCCATGGGTGATGCCGCCATGCGGGACCTTTGATGCGTCCAAGTGCCGAGCGAGGTTCTCCTCAGTCCATCCCCTGTCCCAACACCACAGATAGAAGACGCGCAGGACTTCGACCTCAGACGAAACCATCTTGGAATCAGGCGCCTTGCTCTCTTCGCCACGGCTTCGAGTTACGAACAACTCCATTCCTGGCTTCGTCGCATTGAGCACTCCGCGGCCGTTCAAATGGACGGCCCACTGCCACAGTGTGATCAGATGGTCATTCACGACTGCCCTGCCAGGACCTCGTGAGCTGGACAGCCAAGTGGCGTACAAAGTGATCAACGTCTCGTCTGATCGCGAGTCTGTCGTGTCCAGCATCCCGTAGCCCCGAACCTCAATCTGTCGACTATGTCACCCGCATAACACAAGAGGTCCGTTCGAGGATCGGATCCGATCCCCTCACGAAGATCAAGCGTGCGCACCATACACCGTATGATTGTTACATCCCACACCATGTTCGAAACACTTCTGGGGATGCATTTGAGCCGATTTGGTTTGCCGACCGCTGGATGCGTCCGCTGTCTACTGAGCCAACACCGTTCTGGGTGTGACGATCATTGCGTTCCGCTGATCAGTAGTGATGGGAAGACTCCTACCTCGCCACACCAACCGCTGAATCACACGATCTGATGAGACTGTGTGTCAACAGCCTTCGGCAGACAAGAAGCGGCCTCTCGTACGAGTAACAAACCGTTCCACGCGGGGTACGGTCCAGCCACGTCACGTACATGGCAATCAATGCATCGTCTGTGATCGAGTTCGCTTCCTTCAACATGACTGGTCAACTCCGTTGGACAGTGGCCCTTGGCAACACATTTCGCTTTGCCAATAGGCGTGATCCAAATGGGTGGTTCTGTTGAATCCGCAGGTCCTAGCTGAGCTCCTATGTCCCGCGTGGCCCGCCGCACGGCTGATTTGTTAACGTTCGCTAACCATGAGCGCCGAAACAGCCGACGACACGAACAACAACGAGGGCCCTCGGCGACCCCGCAACCGGCGCGATCTCATACTCGAAGCCGCCATCGACCTGTTCCATCAGAACGGCTACCCCGCCACCGGCGTCGACGACATCGGTGAAGCCGTCGACGTGAGCGGACCGGCCATCTACCGCCACTTTACTTCCAAGGAAGAGATCCTTCTCGACGCCATCCGTCTTGCCGCCGACGAGGTCTATTCGGCCAACAAGGTCGCACTCGCCTCGGGAGCTCAATCCGCCGTGCTACTCGAGGCGTTCATACGCGCTTACGCCCGCGTGGCAATACAGAGATCCGCACTCATTGCGGTTTGGACCAGCGAAGCCCGCCACCTCAATCCGGCTCGACGATCCCCCATGAGCAAGCGACTGAGAGCCTGGCGAGACGAATGGGTCGAGGTCCTGCTCACCGTGCGTCCCGAGATCAACGTCGAGCTCGGCACTGTGCTGGTTGGTGGGGCCATAGGTCTGATCACCACCGTCGCCACGACCAATCGCACCAACGCCGACTCACCAAACGAGGCGCTTCTCGAAGATCGGGCAGTAGCCATGGCCATGGCCGCCCTCAACGCAGAAATCCACTAGTCGGCCCAACCAGAATCGGAGGACCACGATGTCCATAAACCCAGATGCAGCCGGCACAATTGGCGAGCCCACAGAAATATCCTGGACATCGACCGACAGCCTGCTCTACGCCCTCGGCGTCGGAGCGGGCCAGACCGATCCCACTGGCTTTGAACTCGAGTTCTCCACCGAAAACTCCAAGGACGTCACGCAATCCGCGCTTCCCACCCAGGTAGTGGTGATGGGCACGGGGGGCATGCCAAATTTCGGCGAGTTCAATCTCGCCGCACTCCTCCACGGAGAACAGCACATCCAGCTGCACCAAACCCTTCCACCAGCCGGCAAGGCAATCGCGCGCGCCAACATCGGCGACATCTACGACAAGGGAAAAGCGGCTCTCGTCTACATTGAAACCGAGGCGACCGACACCGACGGCAATCCTCTATGGACCAGTCGTTCGGGATTGTTCATTGCCGGTGAGGGTGGATGGGGAGGCGACCGCGGGCCTTCTTCCTCCTGGCAACTTCCGGATCGACCGGCCGATTACATCACCGGCTACGACACCCGCACCGACCAGGCGCTGCTCTATCGGTTGAACGGCGACCGCAACCCGCTCCATGCCGACCCAAAGTTTGCGGCCATGGCCGGATTCGACCGTCCGATACTGCACGGCCTCTGCACCTTCGGAGTCACGGGCCGCGCCTTGCTTCACACGTTGTGCGACACCAACGTCGAGTGTTTCGGGTCGATGGGTGGCAGATTCAAGTCACCAGTGATGCCCGGCGAGCGTCTTGACGTCCACATGTGGGACAGCGGAGACCACTTCCTCTTCCAAACGCGCGTAGCCGACCGAGTTGTATTCGATTCGGGCATCTTCTCCAAGCGTTGACGCTTCGATAAGAGCCCGGTCGCGAATCAACGACCCCGAAACTGAGCTCTGCCTCCCGACGCGTCCTTGTTGAGTCGCTTGGCAAGATGCAACCCCTCCAACACGAATTCGGCCGCGCTGGCGATCATGGCAGGCGACTCCGCTGCCTCCTCTTCGCTGATCAACGCGCCCACCGGAATGGCCAGAGCGGGAACCTTCTCGATCAGCAGGGCGTAGGCGGCGTCGGTGACATCCTCGCCGGTGTCGACCACCAGATCGCTTTCGAAGGCGTCGAGAATTCCACGATGGGTCTCCGGAGCCACCCTTTGCTTGAACACCGTCAGAACGGCAGACCTGATCAAGTTGGCGAGGATCTCTCCGTCGCGGCCCTCGTCCAGAGTCTCTATCTCCACCTTGCCTGCGGTAGCCGCCGAGAGTGCGTCGAGGTCGACGATGCGCGGCACGGCATGCGAGCCATCTGAGCGAAGAGTTCGTCGCAGGGCGTTGGCCACCATCACCTCCTCATTGGCGATCGACAATCGCACCGACACGCCGGAGCGCTGCGACACATGCGCGCTCGCCCTGGCTGCAAACGTCACGTGAGCGATGATCTCGGTCATGAATGAGGGAATGGTGACCTCGAGACCGCCCGTCTCCGGATGAATGCGTTCCTGCTCAACGATCGCCATCTCGGTGTCGATGTCGAGCGGATAATGAGTGCGGATCTGAGAACCGAAGCGGTCCTTGAGAGGAGTGATCATCCGACCGCGGTTGGTGTAGTCCTCGGGGTTGGCCGATGCCACCAGCATCACATCCAAGGGCAGTCGCACCTTGTGGCCCCGAATCTGAACATCGCGTTCCTCCAAGACGTTGAGCAGACCAACCTGGATTCGCTCAGCAAGGTCGGGCAGTTCGTTGATGGCGAAAATGCCACGATTGGTTCGCGGGACCAGCCCGTAATGGAGCACCAACTCATCGGCCAAATATCGGCCCTCAGCCACCTTGATCGGGTCGACCTCACCGATCAGATCGGCAATGGAGGTGTCTGGAGTCGCCAGCTTTTCGCCATAGCGCTCCTCGCGATTCACCCATTCAACGGGGGTGTCATCTCCGTGCTCGCGCAATAGATCGCGGGCGTACCGCGAGATCGGAGCAAACGGATCATCGTTGATCTCCGAGCCTGAAACGATCGGCATCCACTCGTCGAGAAGCCCGGTCAAGCCACGAATCATTCGAGTCTTGGCCTGACCTCGTTCGCCTAGGAAGATGATGTCGTGGCCGGCCAGCAGCGCATTCTCCAACTGCGGCGAAACCGTGTTTTCGTAGCCCAAGACATTCGGGAAAAGAGGTTTGCCGGCTCGAATCCTGTCGATGGCGTTTCGCCGGATTTCGGTACGAATCGGCACCGATTCCCAACCACTTTCACGCAGCGCACCAAGAGTCTTCGGTTTGGACATGACGGCGAGGCTAGCCCGCCCGGGTACCGTGCCTCCAATGGATCTATCGGGCTTGTGGAAGGCAGCAGCCGCCCACGATGAGCTACGTCGCACATTCCACGAACCGCAGCTCGACGACCGGGCGTGGTGTCAAACCGATGTGCCCGGCCATTGGGCACATGTCCCGGAATTGGCCCAAGAGCGGGTTGTATTGCACCGCTTTAGATTCGAATCCGATGCCCCCGATGACGACCATCGGAGCTGGCTCAATTTCGCCGGGATCTGTCAGCAAGGCGACGTTTGGCTCGATGGCGCATACGTGGGAGACACCGAGGGTTACTTCGTTCCCCATTCTTTCGAGATCACAGATTTGCTTCGTTCACGGAGCGAACACCTTCTCGCCATCGACGTTTCATGCCCCGAGTACGGTGACCCCAACTCGCGCACCGACATGCTCGGCGCGTTTCTGGATCCGGAGCTGAGTGGGGTGGCCGGCCTCAATCCGGGCGGAATCTGGCGACCGGTCACCGTTTGCCAAACGGGCTGTAGTTCAATCCAGCACTTTCGCGCCGTATGCCTTGACGCAAACACGAAACGAGCCCGGGTCACCATGCGGTGTGTCTTCGACACGCCACAATCGGGCCCGGTTGTGCTTCGGACGGAAGTGGCCGGCCACGACCACGAATTCCGACACGATGCCGCCACCGGTGAGAACCGTGTGGAATGGACCTTCGAGGTTCCCGACCCCGACCTCTGGTGGCCGCATTCGCTTGGGTCCCAGCCGCTCCACGACCTCGTTTGCACGCTTTTGGTGGACGGGCGGGCCAACGACCACCGAACGTGTCGAATCGGGTTCAGGTCGGTACGAATGAAAGATTTTCGGCTGACGGTGAACGGCACGGAGATGTTCGTGAAAGGCATCTCGAAACTTCCCACCGCGGCTCGCCCCGGGGATGCAGAAGTAAGGATGATCTCCGATGATCTCGAAGCGGTGCGATCGGCCGGACTCGATCTGGTGAGATGCCACACCCACATCGCTCGGCCCGAGCTCTACGACCGCGCCGATGAACTGGGATTGTTGGTCTGGCAAGACATGCCGCTTCGGGGGCTGATGGCCCGTGGGGTCCGCAAGCAGGCGGTGAGGCAAACGCGCGAAGCAGTCGACCTTTTGGCCCATCACCCGTCGGTAGCAATTTGGTGCGCTCATGACGAGCCTCAACGCCGTCCCGAGCAGCCTCTCACCACTCCGGCTGTGATGAGCCAACAACTTCCTTCATGGAACCGAATGGTGCTCGATGGATCGGTGAAGCGAGTTCTGGAGCGCACAGACGGTTCACGGCCAATCATTGCTCATACCGATGTGCCGCCGCACCTCCCCCAGCTCGATGGCACCACCAGCAATTTCTGGTTCGGGTGGGCCGGCGGTCGCGTGTCCGAACTCACCAACTGGATCGCACGCTTTCCCCGAATGGGGCGTTTCGTCTCGGCCTTCGGCGCCGCCTCCATCGACCCCGACTCCACCGCGCTTGCCGACGAGAACTGGCCCGATCTCGACTGGGACGACATCGGCACAACCGTGGGAGCTCCGAGTTCGGCGTTGCTGCATTTGGTAGACCCCGCCCACATCGACAACGGCGCCGATTGGGGTCGCCTCACCGAGGCCGCCCAAGCCAACATCACCCGCTCGGCAATCGAGCAGCTTCGGCGGTTGAAGTACCGACCAACCGGCGGATTCATCCAACATTGTCTCGCCGATGCCGGCACCGACGGCGGTTTCGGAGTACTCACCCGCGGTCGGCGCGTCAAACCCGCCTGGACTGCGCTGATCGAAGCATGCCAACCCGTGATTGTGGTGGCCGACGATTTGCCAGTCATGACCCGGCCCGGTGACATCATCACGGTGGCGATTCATGTCATCTCAGATCTACACACCGACATCGACGAGGCCGTGATCATCGTGGCCGCCTCGATCAATGACTCGGTGATCAGAACGCAGCGTTGGGGCGGGTCGGTGGCGGCTGATGAATGCTCGTTCATCGGCAACTTTGATTTTGCAGTCCCGACCGACTTCGACGGCGGTCACGGCAATCTCAAACTCGCGATATCGCTCAGCAGCGCCGACATCACGGCTGACAACCAGTATCGCTCCCAGATCATCTGAGGCCGTCTCAGGTGTACTCCGGCTGACTTGCGCCATGCGCCAAATGCGGCACTACGGTGGCGACGACCAGAGTCAATCGAGAAAGAAGTTCGGGCATGGCACAAACCATCTCGCGATCCGATTCACGCGGACGGGTGAAACCCATCCGCAAACAGGGTAGGGAACTACCGTGGCCGGCCAACCTCTATCAGACGGCGGTTGGCAAGAAATACATAATGGCCCTCACCGGTATCGGGGTGCTCGGGTTTGTGCTCGTCCACATGATCGGCAATCTCCACATCTACCAGAGCCCACTCGAGGTCAACGAATACGGCGAGGCGCTACGCGATCTCGGCGGGAATCTCATTCCCAGAACACTTCTCCTCTGGATCCTCCGCGTGGGCCTCACCGGCATGTTCGTGTTGCACATCCACAGCGCTTGGTCGCTCAATCGCATGAGCGAGGCATCCAACGAGAAATACCAGTCGAAGCGTGACTACATCGCGGTCAACTTTGCCAGCCGAACCATGCGCTGGACGGGCCCGATCATCCTTCTCTACCTGCTGTTCCACCTCGCCGACCTCACCTGGGGCTGGTGGCTCGGCGACACCTACATTCGGGGCGACGTCTACCACAACGTCACCGAGTCGATGAGTTCGATACCCGTGGCGATCATCTACATCGTGGCCAACGTGGCGTTGGCAGTGCACATCTACCACGGCACTTGGTCGTTGTTCCAGAGTTTGGGAGTCAACAACCCGCGCTACAACAGCGCCCGCCGCGGCCTCGCCACCGGGCTCAGTGTGATCATCCTCGCTGGCAATCTGAGCTTCCCGATAATGGTGCAGGCCGGCCTGATCAGCGAGGACAACCGCACCACACCCGCCGCTGGACACGACAACGACGGAGCAATCGCCCCACTCTCCCCAACGACGGTCCTGGAGGTCGCGTCATGATCAATCTCGACTCCAAGGTCCCGGACGGCCCGCTGGCCGAGAAATGGGACAACCACCGTTTCTCGATCAAGCTGGTCAACCCGGCCAACAAGCGCAAGTACGAAGTCATCGTGGTGGGTACCGGCCTCGCTGGAGCCTCCGCCGCGGCGTCGCTGGCCGAACTCGGATACAACGTCAAGGTCTTCACCTTCCATGATTCGCCCAGGCGCGCCCATTCGATCGCCGCTCAGGGCGGAATCAACGCCGCCAAGAACTACCGCAACGATGCCGACTCGGTCTTCCGACTCTTCTACGACACGATCAAGGGTGGCGACTATCGGTCTCGTGAGGCCAACGTCTATCGCCTTTCGCAGGTGTCGGTCGACATTATCGACCAGTGCGTTGCCCAAGGCGTGCCCTTCGCCCGCGAATACGGCGGTCTTCTGGCCAACCGGTCATTCGGTGGCGCTCAGGTCAGCCGCACCTTCTACGCGAGAGGCCAGACAGGACAACAACTCCTGCTCGGCGCCTATCAGGCTCTGGCGGCCCAGATAGCCACCGGAAAGGTCACGCTCTACAACCGATCCGATGTTCTCGACGTGGTCACAAAGGACGGCGAGGCATGCGGAGTGGTCGTACGCGACATGCTCACCGGCCAAGTTTCGGCCCACAGCGGGCACGCAGTTGTGCTCGCCACCGGTGGATACGCCAACGCCTACTTCCTGTCCACCAACGCCATGAACTCCAACGTCACGGCGTCCTGGCGAGCCCATCGCAAGGGCGCGGCCTTTGCCAACCCGTGCTACAGCCAAATACATCCCACCTGCATTCCCGCCGGCGACGAGTCTCAGTCGAAGCTCACTCTCATGTCGGAGTCGCTGCGCAACGATGGGCGAATCTGGGTACCACGAGATGTCGATGAGAGCCGTCGCGCCGCCGACATCAGCGAAGAGGAGCGCTACTACTACCTCGAAGAGAAGTACCCGTCGTTCGGCAACCTGGTGCCGCGCGACGTCGCCTCTCGAAATGCCAAGACCGTGGTCGATCAAGGTCACGGCGTGGGCGCACTCCACAACGGTGTGTATCTCGACTTCGCCGATGCGATCGCTCGCGAAGGTGTGGAGACAATTCGAGAGCGCTACGGGAACCTGTTCGACATGTACGAACGAATCACCGGTGAAGACCCATACCAGCGTCCGATGCGCATCTACCCAGCGTCGCACTACTCCATGGGCGGACTCTGGGTTGACTACAACCTGATGACCACCGTGCCCGGCCTCTACGCACTCGGGGAGGCCAACTTCTCCGATCACGGCGCCAACCGGCTCGGGGCTTCGGCTCTCATGCAGGGGCTGGCCGATGGATACTTCGTCCTCCCCTACACGATCGGCGATTACCTTGCTCCTCGCCTTGGTCAGACCCCGGTGTCGACCGACGACCCGGTGTTCAAGGAATCATTGCAGCAGGTCGACGCCCGTACCAGAGGTTGGTTGGAGGTGAAGGGCACCAAATCGGCCGACCACTACCACCGCGAACTCGGCAAGATCCTTTGGGAGTACTGCGGCATGGCCCGAGACAGAGCCGGCCTCGAAAAGGCATTGTCGGAGATCCCCGCGATCCGTGAGGAGTTCCGCAAGGACGTAAAGGTTCTCGGAACGGCCGACGGGTTGAACCAATCCCTCGAAAATGTCAATCGGGTCGACGACTTCATGGAGTTTGCCGAACTCGAGGTTCGGGACGCTCTCAACCGTGAGGAGTCCTGCGGCGCCCACTTCCGGGTCGAGAGCCAGACCGAGGAAGGCGAAGCCCTTCGCGATGACGACAACTTCCGATATGTCGCGGCATGGGAATGGAAGGGACCCGACAGTCCCCAAGAACTCCACAAGGAACATCTGGACTTCGAGAACGTCAAACTGACCCAGAGGAGCTACAAGTGAGCAAAGACCTCAACCTCAAACTGCGAATCTGGCGTCAGGACGGCCCCGACGCCCAGGGCGAGTTCCTCGACGTGGCCGCCGAGGGCATATCTGAGGATTCGTCGTTCATGGAGATGCTCGACACCGTCAACGAGCAATTACTCGACGACGACATCGAGCCGATCAATTTCCCCCACGATTGCCGCGAAGGAATTTGCGGCACATGTGGGGTGATGATCAACGGACAGGCCCACGGACCCGAAAAGGCCACCGCCACCTGCCAGCTGCACATGCGCAAGTTCAACGACGGCGACGAAATCACCGTCGAGCCGTGGAGGGCCAAGTCGTTCCCGGTCATCAAGGACCTCGTTGTCGACCGTTCACCCCTTGATCGAATCGTTGAGGCCGGCGGTTACATTTCGGTGCCCACCGGAACACCTCAGGATGCCAACTCCCTTCCGATCCCCAAGGAGGTGGCCGAGACCTCGATGGACGCAGCCGCATGCATCGGGTGTGGAGCATGCGTGGCAGCCTGCCCCAACTCGGCAGCCCAACTGTTCACCTCGGCCAAGCTCCATCACCTCAACGTGCTGCCCCAAGGTCAGCCCGAGCGTTGGATGCGCACCGAGGCCATGGTTGAGACGATGGAGCAGTACTTCGGATCGTGCACCAATCATGGCGAGTGCCATGAGGCCTGCCCGAAGGAAATCTCGCTCGATTTCATCGCGTTCATGAATCGCGACTACATCAAAGCCAAGATCAAGAATCGGAGCCTCGCCAGTCAGATCAGCTGATCTGACTACCCTGCGAGGTTGCCCTTGACGTGGGGCCGTCTCGGCGCGAATCTCAAGTCATCACACACGACGAGTCGGTAAGGAATACCCGCTCGAGGCAACGCTTCGACTTCCTGTCGGCTCGGTGATGAAGGGAGGTTGAAGGCGCACCGACGACGGACCGACCCGGCCAGCGGGGAACGTCGCATCTGGGGCGCAAAACTTGGCGAACTTCATCACAAAACCGGGACCGCTCCCACGGACTTCTCGCACCCGCAGCGCCAATTGGCGCCCGGAGAAGCGTCCAAGAGAGACGACCCAGATTTGATGGTGAAGAACCTCCGAGTCCTTTCTTCGTGGGCGAGGCGCTCCAGCCCCGGAGCGCCTCGTTCCGCGTATGTCGAAGACTCAGGCAGAGCCCGACAGTTTCCCACTTTCTCGAAGATGAAGGCGCAACACCGGCCACAGTTCTGACGCCAGCAAATCCGGGAATTCATGGCCAAGCCCGTCGATCTCGATCAAGACCGCTCCGGGTATCTCCCCGGCAAGCGCACGACCGTGAGCGAGTGGGTAGACCGGGTCGACCGAGCCATGGACCACCAACGTGGGAGCAACAATCGAGCCGAGACGATCGAGCCGCGACTCAGATGAGTGGACAGCGACGCCATGGCCCGTGGCATCGGCCCACCCCGTAGCCAACTCGGCCCGAGCCAACTCAGCCTGAGCGAATTCGTCAAAGGGATAGATCGTGCCGCTCATCATCCGGTAGAGATCGACAATCCAACTTTGCTGATCCTGCTCGTCGACCGGTGGGCCGTCGAATAGACGATTGATCATTTTGTCGACGAACTCTTCTGAGGGTCCGGGAAGTCGATCGTCGCCCGCGCCGGGCGTGGTGCCGATCAGAGTCAGCGACAGAACTCTCTGTGGATCGCCCAGCGCGATCAGTTGCGCAATCATCCCACCCATCGATCGTCCGATCAGGTGCGCTGAATGAATCCGGAAATAGTCCATGAGGCCAATTGCATCGTCGGCCAGGTCATCCAGCTTGTAGGCCGCATCCGGGCCCAACATCGTCGATCTTGCCGAGTCGCGATGGTCGAATCGGAGCACTCGATATCCCTGCGTGAGCAGTGGTTCAACGAGCGCCGGCGTCCATCGAAATCCCGGGCTGTCCGCCCCGCCGAGCAAAATGACTGCCTCGCCGTCGTGCGGCCCCTGAATGTCGGCCCACAGCGAAACAGCCCCGAGATCGACGAGGCTTCCTCTCATCCAGTCTGACTCCGCGGTGACCATGTCGCTCGACGGTACCCTCACCCCCCGTGATCCCAAAGACCTTGAAACACGTCATTCGCGGATTTGCCATGGGATCGGCCGACGTGGTGCCGGGTGTATCCGGTGGCACCGTCGCTCTTGTCGTTGGGATTTACGAACATTTGATCGACACGATCCGCGACGGCGCGCGAGCGCTGGCGGCAATTCTCACGGGCAACTTCACCGAATTCCGAGAGCGGATCCGGGCGATCGATCTCGGGTTCATTGTGCCGCTGCTCGCCGGCATCTTGTTGGCGGTCGTGAGCCTGGCCTCGGTGATACAGACCCAGCTGCGCGACAACCCCGAGAACATGGCGGGCCTGTTCTTTGGTTTGGTTGCGGCGTCAGTGGTTGTTGCCATGCGACTCATCGACTCTCGATCGACCCGCAATGTCGCCATCATGGTCGTCGGAGGCGTGGCGGTGTTTGCCCTTCTTGGTTACCAGTCCGGACCAGTGGCCGATCCGTCACCGATCGCATTCTTCGGTGCCGGCGCCCTGGCCATCTGCGCGATGATTCTGCCTGGTATCTCCGGGTCGTTCATACTGCTCATGCTCGGCATGTACTCGGCGGTGATCGGCGCCGTCGACGACCGGGTCCTGGGAGACGTCGCCCTGGTGGGCCTCGGCGCGGTCATCGGCCTGGCCTTGTTCTCGAGCCTGCTCGGTCGAGTGCTCGACAAGGCGTTCGAACCGGTGATGGCCGGCCTCATTGGAATCATGATCGGATCGATGCGCGTGCTGTGGCCATGGCCCAACGGAGTTGGTGTGATCAGCAAAGACCAGTCCGAGGTCATATCGGGTACCGGACTCGATTGGCCAAACTCGTCTGAGTGGTTCAGCCCCACCGCTCTCGCCGTCGTCGCCATGGCGGCCGTCTTGGTGTTCGCACAAGTGGCCCAGTCGCACCGATCAGCGGAAGCACCGACACGATGAATTCGAACCAAGGAACGACCATGACCAGGTTCGATTCAGACACCTCGGTGCGAGATCTCGGCGACGGGGATTACTCCGCCACAATTCTTGACACATGGAACATCGTGGCCGGACCCAACGGCGGATACGTGGCGGCAATAATCGCGCGGGCCATGGAGTGCGAGGTGGCCGACCCGAGTCGAACGCTTCGTTCTCTCACCGTCCACTTTCTTGCCAGGCCTGCATTCGAGCCTGCCAACGTCAACGTCACCATTGAACGTGCCGGGCGATCCGTCACGAGCGTGTCGGCGAGAATGTGGCAGGGTGATCGCCTTCTGTGCACGGCCCTCGCGGCTTTCTCCGTACCCATCGAGTCACCGCACTCTTGGGCCATGGGTCTTCCGGCAATCGCCTCAGAGCCAGGCCAACCCCGCAACGCCGACTTGCCACCGGCCGCCCACAACTGGAAGACGGAACTTCAATTCGACGCACCGTTCTTCAGCGGCGAAGGAACGGCACGCATTGCCGGATGGATCCGCACACTCGACGCCCGACCGATCGATGCCATCGCTCTCGTGGCCATTTCCGATGCCATGCCTCCGGCACCATTTCCGCGAGTCGATGGACCGATGATGGTCCCCACCATCGATCTCACTGTCCACATCCGATCGGACCTTCCTCTCACGTCGATGAACGCGAGCGACAGTGTGTTCGCAGAGTTCATCACGAATCATGTGGCCGCTGGTTTCAACGACGAAGATGGGTTCATCTGGGCGCCCGATGGCACGCTTCTCGCTCAATCACGACAGTTGGCCATCGCCCGCTGATCTCCCTGTGCCTAGCCTGTGGCAATGACCCAACCGCTCACTGCTGAATGGCTCAGGCAACTCGAAGCCACAACGTCGGCAATTGAGACCGATCCATCAGTCAGTCTCGTGATTCAGCAAACCGTTTCGAGTGAACCTCCGTTGCAGTGGCACGTGGTGATTACCGGCGGTTCAGCGACAACCGTCGTGGGACCGACGGTCGACCCGGACATCTCGCTGCGGACCGACCACCAGACGGCTGTCGACATCGCGACGGGAAAGGTCTCGGCCCAGCGCGCGTTCCTCGAGGGAGCACTCCAAATATCCGGGCGGATCGACTCCCTGATCCAGGCGCGCAACGATCTTGAATCGATCGGCGATTCACTTTGGAAGGTTCGCAAGACGGCCGAAGTGTCGAACCCGCCCGAAAGCTGACTACTTCAGGAACTTGCTGGTGGTGTTATCGGCAAGTTTCCGCCCTTTGGTCTGACAGGTAGGGCAGTAGGCGACCGTGTATCGGCGGTACTCCACCGATTGGATCGTGTCGGAGCATATTGGGCACGGTTCACCGATCCGGTGGTGAACACTGCTCGGCCGGTCGGCCGATTTCCCAAGATCATCAAGCGTGCGTTCGTGGTCCAAGCCTCGAATGATTGTCGACTTGATGGCCGCATGAAGACGTTCGATTTCTTCCTGGTCAAGTCTCGCCGTGATGGCGAACGGCGAGATCTTGGCCGTGTGGGCAACCTCGTTTGCCAACAGCCGACCGAGCCCGGCCATGTGATGCTGGTTGCGCAGAAAACCATGCAGACGTTCGGAGTGATCCGACAAGAGCTCGGATAGCTCCGTAACCGTCACCAAGTCGGCATCGGGGCCAAGATGAACGAGCGGTTCGGCCATCTCAGGGTCGCCTTGGGAGATCCACACGCCGGCGCGGTGTTCGGTGCCGGCCTCCGTCAAGAGCACAGCGCGGCCGTCTTCGAATTCCCACCTGGCCATTCCCCCGCGAGGCCGCGGCGATCTTTTTGCATCCTCGCGAAGCCGTCCGCCCTGCATCAGGTGCACAACAAATGTGATCTCCGGCTTGGCGTCCAGACCAATCAGAATGTGCTTGCCTCTATGGCGGATCTTGCGAATGGCCAGACCGACCGTGGTGTCCGGGCGGGGAGAGAATGTCTTCAATGCGCTCGGATGAAGTACGCGAAACCCAGAGACCACCGACCCCGCGAAAGCGGCGTCAAGCCTTTCAGCGTGTGCTTTGATCTCCGGCAGTTCCGGCATCAGCTCGCCATGAGCCGAGTTCCGAACTCAGATCAGTCCGAGTTCGGACACGGTGGCCCGCTCCGATTCGAGTTCAGCGACCGAAGCATCGATTCTTTGACGGGAGAATCCATCGAGATCGATGCCCTCGACGATGGAGTAGGTGCCGTTGTCGCATGTGACAGGGAACGAAGACATCAACCCCTCGGCGACGCCGTAGCTGCCGTCTGAGGTGATTGCCATCGACACCCAGTCGCCCTGGGGAGTGCCCTGCGTCCACGTGCGCACGTGATCCACCGCCGCGCTCGCTGCTGAAGCCGCGGACGAGAGCCCGCGCGCCTCGATGATGGCAGCGCCGCGCTTTTGGACAGTGGGGATGAAGGTGCCTTCGATCCACTGCTGATCGTTGACCAATTCCGCCGCGTTCTTGCCGTTCACCTCGCAGTGAAACAAGTCGGGATACTGGGTGGCGGAGTGATTACCCCAAATCGTCATCTTGGCAATGTCGTTGACGGTGACACCCACCTTGGTGGCCAACTGAGCCTTGGCGCGATTGTGATCAAGTCGGGTCATTGCGGTGAAACGCTCATTGGGAATGTCGGGGGCGTTTTCGCGAGCGATCAGAGAGTTGGTGTTGGCCGGGTTGCCGACCACGAGTACCCGAATGTCGTCGGCGGCGTTCTCGTTGAGCGCCTTTCCTTGGACGGTGAAGATCGCACCGTTGGCTTCGAGAAGATCTTTCCTCTCCATTCCCTTGGAGCGAGGCCGAGATCCCACCAGCAGAGCGATGTTGGCACCATCGAATGCCTTGTTGGGATCGTCAGACGTGGTGATGCCGGCGAGCAGCGGGAAGGCGCCGTCGTTTAGCTCCATCACCACCCCTTCAAGTGCCCCCATCGCGGGAGGGATCTCCAAGAGCTGCAGAATGATCGGCTGATCGGGGCCGAGCATCGAACCGCTGGCAATTCGGAACAAAAGGCTGTAGCCAATCTGGCCGGCGGCGCCGGTGACAGCTACGCGAACAGGGTCGTTCATGATGTATCTCCAGATACGAGCGTTGGTCGAACCGATCTGCACGGTACCAGCGTCACGGACCAGCCCACTCAGCGGGACGGCACCCGATTTATCGACCTAGCAGCCGCCCCCGGAAGACGGTCGGTTCGGTATCGACGGATCGATGACCTCGATGTGCACGTGGGGCCACGAGGGATTCGCTGTGAACTCGTTGACCTGCGATTCAAACTGAAGCAACGCTGGATTTGTGCCGAGCACGGTGAGGCCGGCCTCGACCCGGTCGCCCGGCGAAACGGCCAGCCCGTCGAAGTGGAACATCTTCACTTCCCAGCCCGGATGCTCGTCGGGATCTATCACCACGAAATTGTCGGTGTACTTGCAGTAGAGGGTGTACGTGCCGGATCGGATTACCGTGCCGTCGACCGGAGAACGCAGCTCCGAGTTGGGGTCGATGACGATGTCGGCCGCAGTTCTGGACCCCGTGCCACGATCACGAGTCTCGAGAGTTATCGGCCGAGTGGCATCCGGCAGGGTCTCCATTTGACGGGATCCGTCCCGGCCGGCCTCGTGGAATCCGATCCTCTCAACGACAGTGGCCGGGTAATGGAGAGTGACGTCGATCGCCATGGCGAACGGAGTTCCCCATTGATGTGTGACCACTACTCGTGGACCGGGATCCAACGTCGTCGAAGTCGAAGTTTGGCTCGAAGTCGGGGGCTGAGTCGAAGTGGTCGAGGACGACGTAGTCGCGGACGATGAAGTGGTCGAGGACGACGTAGTCGTGGACGATGAAGTGGTCGAGGACGTCGAAGTAGTCGCGGAAGATGAAGTAGTAGTCGACGATGTAGTCGTGGACGATGAAGTAGTAGTCGACGAAGTCGTCGAAGAAGACATCACTGGTGTTGGGTCACTCGCCACGCTCACATCGCCGGCACCAACCCCGGCGCACGCCGAGGCCAGCGACGCCAGAGCCAGCAGAGCCGACACATTCCGAAGACAAAACGCTGACCTCACCCACGCGACAGTACATCGGTACGCCGTAGCGGCCACCTCATGACACGAGCCGATGTGAACCGTCATCGGTAGCGTGACGGGGTGAGCCAACCGCAACGATTCGACGACTCCAACTTCATTCGCGCCTGCCGCGGACTCCCTCACGAGCGCGTTCCGGTTTGGTTCATGCGACAGGCCGGCAGGTCTCTGCCGGAATATCGGGCCATCAGGGGACAAGGCACGATTCTCGATGCGGTTCAAGACCCCGACCTCGCAACGGAACTGAGCCTTCAGCCAGTTCGCAGATACGGAATCGACGCGGCGATTCTCTACTCCGACATCGTCGTGCCCGCATTTGCCGTGGGCTTCGGTCTCACCGTCACTCCGGGCGTCGGTCCTGAGGTGGAGCATCCCTTCCGCAGCCGAGACGACCTCAACCGACTTCGTCCGCTCGATCCCGACGCCGACACCCCATACGTCCTGCAAACGGTCCGTCAGTTGGTTGCTGAACTCGACGTGCCTCTGATCGGCTTCGCCGGCGCACCGTTCACCGTCGCGTCCTATCTCATCGAAGGACGGCCATCCAAAGATCATGCCGTGGCCAAAGCTCTGATGTTGTCCGACGAGGCTCTGTGGAACGACCTGCTTGATCGGCTCGCCGATCATGCGATTGCCTCGCTCATGTCACAGATCGATGCCGGCGCATCCGCAATACAACTCTTCGACTCCTGGGCTGGCTCGCTCAGCCCATCCCAATATCGCCGGT
>CAZHMP010000057.1:0-17136 GCA_964533595.1 uncultured Acidimicrobiales bacterium
ACAGTTTTTGTGAGTCTTAGATGCTGCTATAGCAGCATCTAAGACTCACAAAAACAGTTGGGGGGTGGGTTTTTGGGTGCGGACGGGGGGACTTGAACCCCCATGCCCTTTCGGGCACCAGGACCTAAACCTGGCGCGTATGCCAATTCCGCCACGTCCGCGGGCGTCGGGTCAGGCTAGCCAAACTCACGCCGGACCTAACGGTGTGAGTGGGCACATGAGCGTCGTTGGCCAGCGGATGGAGGGTACCCTTCGCCCATGACGTTGAATAATCCGATGAACGCGACCCAGATCAACGGCAATCCACAAATGGAGATTTTCAATCGCCTTCTCCAGGATCGCATCGTGGTGCTCGGCACCCAGGTCGACGACGAAATCGCCAACTACATCACCGCCCAACTCTTGTTCCTAGAGGGACAAGACAGTGAACGTCCGATTTGGCTCTACATCAACTCGCCCGGCGGGTCGGTAACGGCCGGGATGGCAATCTACGACACCATGCAATTCATCGAGCCCGAGGTTGGGACGATCTGCATGGGCTTGGGAGCGTCGATGGGACAGTTCCTGTTGTGTGCGGGAGCTCAAGGGAGAAGATACGCGCTTCCTCACGCCCGAATCCTGATGCACCAGCCACTGGGCGGAGTGCAGGGCCAAGCTTCCGATATTGCGATTCAGGCCGAGCACATGGCTCACACGAAGCGCGTGATGCAAGAGATCATCGCGTTTCACACTGGCCAGACCGCCGAACAGATCGAGGCAGACTCGGACCGTGACCGATGGTTCACCGCCGACGAGGCAAAGGACTACGGTCTGATCGACAAGGTGATCGTCAAACGCGGCGAGATGCACTAGGCACGGTCAGGTGGCGGCCGCTGCCAATCGCTTGAACAGCTCGATCGCCGAAGCTTTACCGCCCTCGTGTTTGAACAGGGCCGAACCACTCACGAAGACATTCGCCCCGGCAGCCGAGGCTCCGCTAATGGTGGTTTCGGATATTCCGCCGTCGATTTCGATGTCGATGCTGTGGTGTCCGGCATCGATCATTGATTTGATCGTGGCGATTTTGGACTCAACCGATGAGATGTAGGACTGGCCCCCGAAGCCGGGGTTGACGCTCATCACGAGTATCTGGTCGGTTACCTCGAGAACTTCGGAAACCATTTCGGGCGGGGTATGAGGATTCAAAACCAACCCGGACCTCGCCCCCAGATCACGAATTCGTGACAGCGAACGATGCAGGTGAGGGCATGCCTCGACGTGGACCATCACGGTCTCGCAGCCGGCATCCACATAGCGCGGCACCAGATCGTCGGGCGAGACCACCATCAGATGAGCTTCGAAAGGTAGAGCCGTGTGCGGGCGGCAGGAGGCGATGACATCGGGGCCCAAGGTGAGATTTGGCACGAACACACCATCCATGACATCCCAATGAAGGCGGTCGGCCCCGGATGCCTCCAACTCGGCGCATTCGACGCCGAGCTTGGAAAAGTCGGAAGCGAGAATTGACGGTGCGATTTCGATGTTTCCTGGCAATGCGACCTCCGGTGCCTTCGCCTCGTCAACCTAGCGTCAGAGAGACGGCGCGGAAGCCATCCACGTCGGGCGCCGATACCGTCTGACTGTGGAACTGCATGTAACGGCTACCGCGAGGGACGGCGCCGGAGTAGCGCGAGCTTCCGACGGTCGGGTTGTCTTCGTCGACGGCGCACTCGCCGGCGAAACTGTGGAGGCAGAGATATTTCAGGTGGATCGTCGATGGTCGCGTGCGATGGTCGTACGAGTTGTCGAGTCGTCGCCCGATCGGGTGCCGGTGAGTTGCACACATCAGCTGGAGGGGTGCGGCGGGTGCGACTTCCTGCACGTCGCCGGCCGGGCACAACTTCGATTGAAGACCTCGATGGTGATTGATCAGCTCACCCGCGCCGGTGTCGACGCTTCCGCTCCGGCCGTCAGGACACTCGATGATGATTCCGGTCGAACCACGGTGCGGGCGGCAGTCAAGAACGGTCGAGCCGGATTCCGAGTTCGGTCATCACACGATGTTGTTGTCCCCGACAGCTGCGAGGCGATCGATCCACTCGCAGAGGAAATCCTGATCGATGGTCGCTTTCCCAACGCCGAATCCGTCACGATCAGAGTTGGATCTCGCACCGGCGATCGTCTGGTTGTGGTTGATTCCTCGCTCACGGGTGTCACGGTTCCCGATGACGTTCGAGTGATCAGTTCTGACGATCTGTCGAACGGCCGGAGGGCGTGGATCCACGAAGAAGCGGCGGGCCGACGGTGGCGGGTCTCGGCGAGATCGTTCTTTCAGAACCGGCCTGCCGGAGCGGACGCGTTGGTCGATGAGGTTGCTGAGATGGCACAGGATCTTTGTCCCGATGGACCGATGGTGGATGCGTACGCAGGAGTCGGGTTGTTCGCCGGCACCGTGGGACGTGATCGAACCGTCACTGCGATTGAACGAAGCCGAGACTCGGTGGCAGACGCCCGAGTCAATTTGGCGTCGGGTACAAAGGTAATCAACGTCGGAGTGGAGAAGTGGCGATCGTCGCCGGCCTCACTCGTTGTCGCTGATCCGGCGCGCGAAGGCCTGGGGCGCCCCGGCGTCAAGGCGCTCGTGCAATGTGAGCCGCAGGTATTGATCCTGGTGAGTTGCGACCCCTCGTCGTTTGCGAAGGACGCCAAATTTCTCATGGAGCACGGTTTCCGCCTCGATCGTTGGACCGCCGTTGACCTGTTCCCACGGACATCTCATGTTGAGACGGTCGCGGCATTCATGGCCGCCTGAGTTGGGCGCGCCGGTTCGACAGATTCAGGCCGCGTCGTCGACGAGCATTTTGGCTGAAAGCTCATCGGCCACATCTGCATAGCGTTCGTCGATGTTCACAACGCGGTGCGCAACATTCTTGTAGGGCTCGACGAAGAGGTCGTGCATCGGCGCAACCGTCTCGGCAAACTGTCGGCGAACGTCTTCCGGCCTACGCCCCCTCTCGGCTGTATCCCGTTTGATTCGACGTTCAAGACGAATGTCTTCCGGAACGTCGATGAACACCAGAAGATCTATGCGCTCGGCTATGTCGGCGAAGCTGGCCAGCAATATGCCCTCCACGACAACAAGGGCATGGGCCTCGACTCTTTCCGTATCGGCCTGTCGCGTATGGGTCGAGAAATCGTAGACGGGAACATCGATGGGGTGGCCGGAGCGAAGCGAATCAAGGTGACTCACAAACAATTGGTCGTCCAGCGAATCGGGATGGTCGTAGTTGCGCACCACGCGTTCCGTCATGGGTATGCCAGACAAATCGCGGTAGTAGGAGTCGAAACTGAGAACCGACACGAGTTCGGTGCCGAGCGAAGACAGCAGCTGTCGAGTGAGAGTTGTCTTTCCCGCCCCGGAACCCCCACAGATGCCGCAAACCTTGGCCGTCACGGGCTGTGACCTTAGCCCAGAGCGGCGCGGATCACCCGCCGAGACGAGCGCGAGCTGCCTTTGCTCGATCGAGCAGAATCTGGGGAATGGTGACGCCGTTGACCACGACCGCACCGCCCGAGGCGTCGCCCGAGTCGGTTGAACCTTCGTCGTCATCCACACGAGCAAGTTCGTCTGCCTGCTTCGCGGCCGCAGCCTCTTCTGCTTCGCGTGACGCTAGAAAGGTGTCGTAGTGCTTCGACTGCACGAGCAGCGCATGATCGATGTGGCCAACACTCGTGCCGTCTGAGAACCGTACCCAGTAGCGCAGCCAGGTCATTCCATTGGCGATTGCGACCTTGCCGGCGGACCCGGCCGGATGTCCGGGAATGTCTGCCACCAGACGGACCCTTTGACCTCGTTTCAACGGTCGCGATTGCAGTGTGGCGGTGCTCGACATGAGCTAACCGTATCGCTGATCGTCGGGGATGACGGGAATGTTGACGCGCTCACTCGGCGGTATCGACAAGCCGGGTCAAATCAGCCAGTCTTGTGACATGTCCGGCGAGAGCCACAACCATCAACTTGATCACGGCGAAGCCGGCAGTGCAGCGCTGGTTGGTGCAACCGCCGCCAACACCGTGCTGCTGGTGGTGCAGATCATCGGCGCAGTCGCGTTCGGCTCGCTCGCTTTGCTGGCCGACAGCGTTCATCAAGCATCCGATGTTGCATCGCTACTCATGGCGGTGGGAATTGCGGCGATCGTGGCTCGGCCGGCCTCTCGTCGTTACACATTTGGATTCGGTCGTGCTGATGCACTTGGCGGATTGGCCCACGCTCTGATTCTCGTGGCCGGCGCTTTGTTGATCGTGGTTGAGGCCATCGGCAGGTTCGGCGATGAGGTCAGCGTCGACGGTGGAGGTGTAGCGGCCCTTGCGGCAATCGGAGTTGTGGTCAACGCCGGAAGCGCCCGCTGGCTTCATTCCGCAGGGAGCCACTCGCTCAACATGCAAGGAGCGGTACTGCACCTTGTGGCGGACACGCTTGGGTCCGTCGTTGTGCTGGCGAGCGGGCTCGTGATCTTGTTCACCGATGCCAACTGGATCGACCCGGCGGCCTCGATCATCGTTGCTGTGCTGATCGTTTTGTCGGCGGCGCGACTGTTGGCCGCCGCGATTCGCGTGCTTCTCGACGGGGTACCGGCCGGTGTCGACTTGGTTGGACTCCGAGATCTGATTCTCGATGATGAATTGGTGACTGACGCCCACCATCTCCATGTGCGGTCTCTCGATGGTGAAACTCTGAGTCTCACCGCTCATGTGATGATCGAGACCAGCGAGCTGCATGAGGCACAGATGGTCACGGGACGCCTGACCAATGCGTTGAGTAGCGAGGGGATCGGCCATGTCACTTTGCAGGCAGAGTGTCACCCGTGCGACGAGCCGGGTTGCTGAGCCATTCGTCACTTCTGCCCGCTGTCGCCGATCAAGTGAACGCTCGCTAACATACGGCCACCGTCACCTATCCAGGAGTACCGGAGATGAGCACCCCAACGGCTGACGAAGTTCGTGCTGAGGTCGAAGCTTGGCTCGACGACAATTGGGACCCCGCGCTCACTGTGCGCGAATGGTGGTCAAAGCTGTTTCCGACCGGCTACACCCACCCGATGCTTCCCGAAAATGCCTACGGCAAGGGTTGGGGGCGTGATCTCGCTGCGGCGGTGATGGCCACCATGGCCGATCGTGGCGTTATGGGTCCTCCGTCGTCCGGTCTGGGCTACATGCTGGCGGCCCCCACCATCGCTGCGCACGGAAGTCAGGAGCAGATCGACCAGTTCCTGCCCGAAATCCTTGATGGCACTGTTGGTTGGTGCCAGCTGTTCTCCGAACCCGGCGCCGGTTCCGACTTGGCAAGTCTCGGGTGCAAGGCCGAAAGAGACGGCGACGAATGGATCATCACCGGTCAGAAAGTCTGGACCTCAGGCGGCCAAGTTGCCGATTGGGGGATGTTGATCGCCCGCACCAACCCTGATGCTCCAAAGCACAAAGGGATTTCGTGGTTCGCATTCGACATGAATCAACCCGGTGTCACCGTGAGACCGCTTATGGAAATGACCGGTCGAGCCCTTTTCAACGAGGTCTTCATCGATGAGGCGCGCGTTCCGGATGACAACATCATCGGTGGTCTCAACAATGGGTGGGCGGTCGCCAATTCCACGCTCATGTTCGAGCGTGCCTCTCTGGGTTCAGCCGGTAAGAAGCCAAACACCGCAACCCCCGGCGTCAAGGGCGCGGCCCTCGAACGTCCGGTCACCGATTTCACCGACAAGATCCGCGGCGAGGGGGGCGTCCCAGGATTGGGAATCAACCTGTGGAAGAGCCTGGTCGACATCGCCCGCAAATCGGGCCGGATCGCCGACCCCGTCCTACGCCAGCGGCTCGTGCATCTCTACAGCCTGATCGAGATCAACCGGTATTCGATGCAGCGTGCCAAGGATCCCAACCAGCGGTCGGGCGCGGAGGGAAACATCGCCAAGTTGACCATGAGCGAACTTTTCCGACAGTTCCGTGAGGTCGGAATCGACGTGATCGGCGCCGATGGCATGCTCAAGGGCTCTGATGAGAAATCTTCCGGCGGGATCGTGCCTGAGATCGCCATGTTCTCCCCCGGCCCCGCCATCTACGGCGGCACCGACCAGATCCAGCGCAACATCATCGGTGAACGGGTGCTCGGTTTGCCCAAGGAGCCGGGATACGACAAGGCGACTCCGTTCCGGGACTTGCCCAAGAACTGAGCGCATGGCCGAATCCATCGCCGTCATCAGCGGTACGGGTCCCGACCTGAGCGCGGCGGTGCATGGGGCCAAGGCATGTGGACTGCAGATTCTCAAACGTCGCGGACTGCCCGTGCCGCCGGCGTTCGTGATCCCAATCGGTGAGGTTGAGCGAGTCGTGGCCGGTGAATTGCGCCACGAACTCGAATCCGCGGTCGAAGGGCTCACCTCTGGCGTGGCCACCGGGAAGTTGGCTGTGAGATCAGGGGCAGAATTCTCGCTGCCGGGTGCTCTCGAAACGGTGCTGGGTGTCGATTATGGCGAGGTCGCCGAGGCGGTGGCATTGGTGGCCGCCTCCACCAGATCTCCAAGGGCCTCAGCCGTCGCCACCGCCATGGGGTTGCAATCGGTGCCGCCCACTGCGGTGGTTGTTCAGTTGCAGGTGGACGCGACCGCCGACGATCTTTCTGGAGCCGGAGCGGCGCTGAGCCGCGATCCTCTGAATGGAAGCCGGAATCCGACCGGTTCGTATGCATCTCGGACCCGCGGTGACTTGGTGATGGCGGGAACCGTGGCGGTGGAGTCCTTGGATGGGCTCGCGAGCCGTAGCCCGGGGGCGATGGCTCGGTTGACGGCGGATCTAACCGGCCTCGATTCAGATTTGGGTCACCCGGTCGAGCTGGAATTCGTGGTTGAGTCAGGTCAAATCTGGTATCTGCAATTGCGGAAGGCCGATATCACAGAATCGACGGCGACTCGGACGGCTCGACACGATGAGGTGTCGATATTGGGGTCGGGGCGAGCCGCATCAGCCGGGCGGGCCAGTGGCGAGCTCCAGACCAACGTCGATGATGCCCTCGATGCCATCGACTCCGGCCGCAGCATCGTGCTGGCTTTGGAGACGACGTCTCCGGCAGATGTCGAGGCAATGACGAAGGCGTCCGCGGTGATCACAGTTGTTGGTGGCCCAGAGTGTCACGCTGCCGTGGTCGCCAGGGCCAGCGGGGTGCCGGCTGTAGTGTCCGTGAGCGATCTCGTGATTGCTCACGATCACGTGATGATCGGGCCAATCAGAGTCGACGTTGGTGAGGTTCTGGTGGTCGACGGCACAGCGGGGACAATCGCCTCAGCTACGGTCGCGTCATGACTCGACCGATCAGATTCAGCATCCAGGCATCCGGACTTCCCACCGCAGAGGAATTCATTCGGTCGGCACAGACAGCTGAGAGCCTCGGCTATATCGCATTCGGTCCGCCAGACCATTTCGACGACCAATTGGCGCCGATGGTGGCCCTTGCCGCCGCAGCTCAGGCGACGTCCACGATCGAGCTTCAGCCGTTGGTGTTGGCCAATGACTATCGCCATCCGGTGGTTCTGGCCAAGGAGGCCGCCACCCTCGACTATCTGTCGGGCGGTCGCTTCGTGATGGCAATTGGAGCGGGTTGGATGAGGACCGACTACGACAGCGCCGGCATTTCCTACGACAGGCCAGGCGTGAGAATCGCTCGACTTGCCGAGTCGATCAAGGTGTTGAAGGGCCTCTTCACCGGCGATCCGTTTTCGTTCGACGGCGAGTTCTTCCAGTTGCGCGAGATCGTGAACACGCCAATGCCGGTCCGCCGACCCCATCCGCCATTTCTCATCGCCGGAGGCGGTCGAAAGATTCTGTCTTTGGCGGCGCGTGAGGCAGACATTGTGGGCTTCAATCCGGGATTGGCCGCAGGTGTGGTCGACGAACGCATAGCGCCCACTGCTCATGCGGAGGCCACGGATCAGAAGCTGGAATGGGTGCGTGAGGCCGCGGCCGAGCGAATCGCAGATATCGAACTTCAGACATCTGTGTTCTTTGTCTCTATCACCGACGACGCGTATGGAACCGCCGAATTCATGGGCTCCATGATCGGTGCCACCGCCGAGCAAATGCTCGAATCACCCCATGCGCTCATAGGCACCGTTGAGGAATGCGTCGATCGTGTACGGGGATGGAAAGAGCGATGGGGGATCTCCTATGTGAGCATTCCCGTTGCGTTCATGGACGAGGTAGCACCGGTGGTGGCGGCGTTCGCACCTTGATGGTCGACGAAAGCCGGGCTGATCAAGGAGTGCAACGGATGGGCCTTGCTACCAAGACCCGCCACCGCCACCTCCACCGCCTCCGCCGACGCTGAAACCGCCCCCGCCGCCTCCAAGGCCGCTCCCCGAACTCGAGGGCTCGGTGTGTGTGGCGCGCACCGAGTGACCCAACGACGAACCGAGAACAACGAATGCAAGATCGTCGGTCATGGTGGTTTGCATCGTGGGGTCTGCCCGGTTGGCAGCCGATACCGCGAGCGTCCACCGGTCGGCCTCGTCGAGCGCAACCGCCCAGGCGGTGTACTGGCGGAGCAGGCCGAGAGATGCAGCTTGCTCAACGTGCTGGGCTTCGGACTGGTGGAGAAAACGTCGGAAGGATTCGACCTGCAGCCAACGAGCGGTGCCATCGGGGCTACGTATCAGAAGTTCCCAAGAGTTGATGAGCGCGGCCCAACAAAGCCCAATCATCGCTCCGCCACCAGCGACGGCAGGCAGCCAACCCCCACCATTTCGGTTGGCCATGGCTGAGAAAAGTACGGTAGCGCCAATCCCCGCCAGGAGTCCGAGCACGGATAGCACCCGCACCATTGTTCGACGCTTGTGGCCCGAGCGGTCCCAGTAGGCGGCACCTCGCTGCCAGCGGGTGACGTCGTCCTTCATGAGTTGCCAACCCGAGGCGAATTGTGAATCGTATCCACCCAGGGGAATGCGTTCCCGACCGTTGAACATCCGTTGCAGAACCGGTTCGGCAGTGGGGTGGGCGGGCACATCGGTTCGGACAATCGTGGCGCTGTCCATCTGCCCTTCGATGTCGATTTCACCCCTCACTGCGGATTCCAGTAGCCAGGCTGCGAGGTGATGATCCTTGACCGACTCGTCGATCAGCACCGCTCCTTCCACAGCGCTCATGCCCCGCGGCGCCTCGAACTCCGTGGTCGCCAATTGACCCAACCGCTTCTCATCGATGCGTTCGATTGGTGCGTTGTCATCGTCCGGACCGAATGCGGCAACCGCGGCTCCTCCTGCCCAGACCTGTTCGCGTCCGGCCCTTCGTACCATCAGGACGGATACCACCGATGCTGCCAGTGCCGCCGCCGCGGCCAGCCACATCGCCTTCCACACGCCGGTACCCGGATCATTGGCGGGTCCGGTCGGGGGGTCGGGCAGCTCGCTGGTGACCGATCCGGAGCTGGCAAAAATCGTCAGGCCGTCGCCTTCGGCGAGACTATCGATGTGCACAATACCGATGTCGCCCGGTGACGAGGAGATGTCGCATGGCGTGGTCGACCATGCTGTGCCGGTTACACACATCATCGATCCGGCACCGGATCCCAAGTCGAGGTGCACGTCGATGTTGGAAATGCCGACCGGCCACTCGTTGCCCACTGCATCCCAGGCAAAGTCTGAGCTATCGAGGATGGCGTCGCGGGCCAGTGTGTAGTCGATTCGGTAGCGATGCCGCCCGGTGATTGTCTGATCGGGATCACCGATCTTGATTCTTGTTCCTGCGAGCAGTGAGAAGACCTCGTAGGTGTCCGGAGCGGTGGGAGAGACCACCTCGACTCGTGAATTCGATGCGAGGTCAGGAATGTCGCGAAATATTCCGTGACGTGACTGGACGCCGAAGTCGTAGTCGATCACTTCAGTGACCTGCAGCCCGCTGGGTTGTAGCCGAGCCGAGATCCACATCGATGAGATCCGTTCGGTGTCGCCCACCGCGGCACCCAGTCCTGCGACCGTGCCGGCAATCAAGGCGGCAATCAAGGTGACAATGGCCGAGACTCGCCGGAGTTTCAGAACGCGCATGTCGTTCGACGGTATCCCACCTGAAGCGCGGGGCGACGTACTCGTCGCGATATGGTCGCACGCCGTGAGTGGTCTCGATGTCGTGTTGTTGCTCGGCGGCGGGTTTCTCGCCGGCATCATCAACACCATGGCCGGCGGTGGGTCGCTGTTGACCGTGCCCTTGTTGGTCTTGGCCGGCGCACCCGGAAACGTAGCCAATGGTTCCAATCGGGTGGGAGTCATCACCGGAGCACTGAGCGCCGCCACAACATTTCGACGTCTGGGGGTGTCGGGATTCTCTGGCGTTGGCAGGATTCTGGGGCCGGCTGTTGCCGGTTCCCTGGTCGGTTCGATCGCGGTCAGCGGGTTGGCCGATTCGACTTTCGAGCAGGTATTCGGAGTCGT
This sequence comes from uncultured Acidimicrobiales bacterium, assembly GCA_964533595.1. Lineage (GTDB taxonomy): Bacteria > Actinomycetota > Acidimicrobiia > Acidimicrobiales > Aldehydirespiratoraceae > SZUA-87. Next base: position 10,449 of record CAZHMP010000057.1, read on the forward strand.
GATGATTCCGATTCTGTTTCTGTCGCTCAAGAGACCAAACGTGGACAAAATCGCCGCTCGCCCCCAGTGGGCGCCCTGGGTCACCACCGTCGTGTTCTTTTTCATCGGCATCTACGGGGGGGCGTTTCAGGCCGGGGTCGGACTGATGTTCATCGTCGCGTTGTCCCGCTCGGGAGTCGATCTTGTGGTGGCGAATCACATCAAGGTCATCACGATTTTTGTTTTCACCGCATTTGCACTTCCGGTGTTCATTATCAACGATCAGGTTGATTGGTTGCCGGCGCTCGTGTTGGCGGGTGGATTCGGCACGGGCTCGTTCACGGGTGCCCACATCACCGTGGCCGGCGGTGAACGGGTCGTGCGGCCGGTTCTGGTGGTCGCAGTCGTTGTTCTCGCAGGTCATCTACTGAGGTTGTATTGATGTCAAAATTCGATCCGGAGTATGCACGGTCGTTGCCCAAGGCCGAGCTTCATGTGCATCTGGAGGGAAGTGTCGACCCGGGCACAATGCTGGCCCTCGCTGATCGCCATGGCATCGAACCACCGGCAACGACCGTGGACGGGATCGAGGACTGGCTGCAATTCGACGGGTTCCCGAGTTTTCTGGAGCGCTACTTCTTCGTATGCGGCCTTCTGAAGGGCGCCGAAGATTTCGCAACTATTGCAGAGTCCTACCTGCGTTCGGCTCATGACCAGGGCGCCGTCCACGTCGAGTTTCATGTGTCGTCGAGCTACCACATAGTGGAACGTGGAGCTGATTGGGCGGAAGTGCTCGGCGGAGTGATCGAGGGTTGCGAAAGGGCCGAACGCGATCTTGGAATCTCGTCACTGCTCATACCCGATCTCTCGCCTCATCTGGGGGCTGCCGCCGCGCAAACCGCCCTCGATGTGGTGCTGGCCAACCCGGATCCGCGTGTGGTGGGGCTGGGTATGGGGGGACCGGCCGACAACTGGCTCACCGAAGACTTCGGGTCGGTGTTCGGACGCGCTCGTGATGGGGGCCTTCACACCGTGAGCCATGCCGGCGAACACGGGAAAGCGTGGGAGGTACGTCACGCCCTCGAGGAGTTCGGCGCCGAGCGGATCCAACACGGAATAGGTGCGGTCGGCGATCCGGAGGTGCTGAATCAAGTGGTCGAGGCCGGTGTTGCCTGCGATGTGTGTCCCGGCAGCAATGTTGCGTTGGCGGCAGTGCCCGACATGGCGAGTCACCCGCTTCCCCGGATGCTCGACGCCGGGGTTGTCGTCACGCTCGGGTCGGATGATCCGCCGCTGTTCCAGACCACGTTGTTGGACGAGTACGCCAATGCCTGGTCGCTGTGCGACCTCGATCGCGATGGGCTCGCGGCTCTGGCCCGAAACTCCCTCGTGTCGTCCTTTGCTGCTCCCGAATTGGTGGCGGGCTGGCTCGAGGATCCCGAATCAGGTGGGTGACGCGTTCATCACTTCGATTCGGCGAGTGTCTTGATGCCCTCGACGGTGAGCCTCATGTTGGCACGATGCTGGTCCTGGCGACTGGAAATGATCGCCGCCTGGCGTTCTGGCCTCTTTTCGATGGCTTGGGTGAGATATGACTCGCCCGGCCCGAGAACCATGCTGAACCTGAGCCGGGTGGAGCCGGCCTGTGGCAAGACCTGAAAGCGCCAACTGGCACTCGGTGGATCGTCCGGACCTCCAATCGTCCAGGCAAATTCTCTTCCGGGTCGCCACGCGGTGACTGTGGAGGTCGTGGTCCATTCACGAAATCCCGCGATTTGGTTGCGCCCTTGGAAGCTGGCGCCGACCGCCGGTTCGTCGAGCCACTCGGCGCCCATGAACTCTTCGCTGAACCGAGCCGGAAGATCAATATCGGAGACAAGCGACCACACCTGCTCTGGCTTCGCGTCGATCTCGACCTCCACGCTCACGCCCGGTCCGTCTGCCATGGTCACGTGTCGGTCGGTTCGCCCCTCACGAGTGTTGCCCCATTTGTCGATGTATGTGATCTCACGGGAGGGCGCTCGTTCTGCCAGACGAAACTCGGTTCCGTCTGTGTAAGCCACTGGTAGCAGCACGATCTGGCTGACCCCGGTCGGTATCGACAGGAGCTCGGCGACTTGATCGGCGGCGTTGAGATGCATGGTCGTCCATGCTGTGCCCAGCCCTCGCGCTCGCAGCGCCAAGCAGAAACTCCACGCAGATTGGATGACGGAGTCGAACAGCGACGGCTTTCCGCTCCCATCGTGCGTTCCCCAAATCGTGGCTATAACGATTACGGGCACCTCTTCGAGGTGTTGGGCAAGATGGGCCGCGGAGTCCATCGTTGCCTCGCTGCGATGGCCGGTTCCGGCGAGGGAGGCAGCTTGTTGAATAGCCCAGTTGCCGCCGGCGCTTCGATAGATGTCAGCGAGGTCCTTCTTGGTGGCAGGGTCGCGGATCAGCAACCAGCGGCGTGTCGACTGATTCCCTCCGGTCGGGGCCTGTTCAGCCAGGTCTAGGCAGTCGAAGATGATTTGATCGGGAACCGGGCGTTTCAAATCCAGGCGTCTTCGCACGGAACGGGTCGTGCCGAGCACATAGTCGACCAATTCGATTCCGTCGGCCTCGCCGAAGGATTCGGGGCTTGAAATCTGGTTCGCCGAATCGGTTGTCATGGTCGGCTGAGTGTGTCACGGAGCGGGCTTCGAAACCAGCCGCATTGGGCCGTGGCCACAATTTGTCGGACATCGACCCGTGGATCGGCAAGAATGCCCGGATGCAGACGCTGAATACGGAGCAATTGTTGGCCGGGCTCGACGAGGTTCGGGCGAGCCCAGCCGACGGAGGCGCGCTGAACATGATCGTGCGACGCCCTCGATCTGATGAACGCGAAGAAATCGAGATCGGCAACCTCACTCGCGCCGTCGGACTTGAGGGAGATGACTGGTGCAACCGGGGAAGCTCCCGAACCACCGACGGCGGCCCCCACCCAGACATGCAAGTCACGATCATCAACCGGCGGTTTCTGCAGTTGATTGCGGTCGATCCGGATCGGATGGTTTTGGCCGGCGATCAATTGGTGGCCGATTTCGATCTCAGCGAACTGAACTTGCCGGCCGGGACCCAGATCTCGATTGGTGACGCAACACTTGAGATCACATCACAACCTCACACGGGTTGCCGGAAGTTCAGTGCCCGGTTCGGGGTCGACGCACTGCGGCTCGTCAATTCCCCGGTTGGGAGAGAGTTGCGACTTCGCGGCGTCAACGCAAAGGTGATGAATCCGGGGACGATCCGAGTGGGGGACACGATCGACAAGTTGTAGTGGTCTCGCTACCCCTCCGGATTCGATCAACGATGTGAGTGCCCATTCCGACACTCTCCGACCACTCCCACGGAGTTGTCCACAAGCGATCCACAGGTAGATCACCTACCACTCCACAGGGCATTTTCCGTACAATTGCTGTACAAATCGCAGGGTTGTGGTTCGATGCGCGTACTGATCGACGGTTGCATACGAGGAGAGCCGGTTGAGGTCGTCTGGGACGACGGAGTCGTTTCCGGCGATATGGAGTTGGTGCGACGTGCGCGCCTGATGTCGATCGCTTCGAGGCGTACCTTCGACGAGGGCAATGTGGCAGAGTTTCTCTCCGCCCTCGAGCGCGCCGCCGGCGACCGACTCGAAGTCACGATCTGGCCGAGCGACACCTCGAAGTCGAGGTCGGTTGTTCCGGAAGTGTCGGTCGTTTTTGATTAAGCAAAGGTTTCGCTTGACTAAACCCCTTGATTCGACAAGTCTCTGGGGTCATGACCGACATTGACGCGACCGCGGGTACGACACGAGCCAAGGTGGGTCGAATGTCAGACTTCGAGGTCGGACAGATGACGATGGCGCGTGTAGGTGAGCACCGGGTGGTAATGGCTCGCACCGACACTGGTCTGCATGCTCTCGACAACGCATGCCCACACCAGGGATACGGGTTGGTGACCGGCGAGCTTCAGGGCGAGTTGATCACCTGCCAATGGCACAACTGGAAGTTCTGCGTGGCGGACGGGAGTGCGCTGGTGGGGGAGGAGGCGGTGAGATGCCATCCGGTGGAGGTCGTCGATGGCGAAGTCTGGGTGGAGGTGAGCACGCCAACCAATGCGCAACAGCAGCTCGAGCTGTGGCCCAGTCTGAGCCGCGCGATTGAGTCGGATTATCGCGGTCAGATGGCTCGGGACTCCGCCCGCCTGCTCGAGACGGGTGCCGATCCGGCCGACATCGTGTGGCACGCACTGAGAATCGGCGCGCCAAAGGCCGACTACGGAGTTGGACATGAGATGGCATCGGCCGCCGACTGTGTCGCGTCGCTCGACTTGTTCGATGGGCTGGATCGTGTCCTGCCAATCCTCCATGCACTGGCTGGGATCAGTGAGACGACCAGAGACCGGGTCGCCTATGAGCCACCCGAAGGCGATCCTTCACTCAGTTTCTCCGCAGCCGTCGAAGCGGAGCGGGCCGACGATGCTGTGGCGGCCATGAGAGGAGCGCTGGCGGAGGGCGCGTCAGTCGACACAGTGCGGTCTTGGTTCATCGAGGCGGTATCGGCCCACCACTTGAGCTACGGCCACGGTGCCATCTACGTCCAGAAGGCGTTCGAACTGCTCGAGCGCGTCGGTTGGGACCGAGCCGATGAACTGCTGCCGCATCTGACCACCAGTGTTGTTTACGGCACGCGCGAGGACACGTTGCCATACATGGCGAAGGCAATTCGTGCCATCAACAACTCGGATCTACAGGCCATGGAGGCGGCGTCGGACAAATCGAAATCCGGTTGGCGAGGAGAGCAGAAGCTTCGAGAGGCGTTGCTCGGGAGCGAGGAGGCTCCGATCGCTCTGGCGGTTGAAGCGGCTTTGGAAGGTGCCGGGGTTTCAGGAGTGCTCGATTCAGTGTCGTTGGCCGTCAGCGAACGTCTGCTCAGATACGACCCGACCACCGAGCACGATCCTCGCGCCGACTTCGGATGGCTCGACATCAGCCACGGCCTTACCTACTCCCGTGCCGCACGATGGGCTTGGGAGATGTACCCGTCGCCGGCGACTGCTCGGCTGGCATTGTTCGCGGTCTTCTTGTGCCATGACACCGGGCGTCTGGAGAGACGCGTCGGGGTCGGGCAACCGACTCAGTCCGATAATCAAGATGGTGACCTCACACTGGCAATCCAAGAGGGCAGAGCTGCCGATGCCGTAGCCATCGCGACGCGTTACAAGGTTGACGACGCGGGAGACGCGTTGCGTCGCGTGGCGCTCTCCGATGCTGCCGGATCCTTCATCGTGTCGGCCCATCTTGTGAAGATGGCCCGGGCATCGTGGGAAGAGGCACGAGCAATTGGGTCCAATTTGCCGCTGATGGCAACGGCCCGTTTGGCGGCATCGCCTCGAAGGGAGCGCTTCGTGGAGCGAGCCGCGTTGGAGGCTGCACGCTTCGTCAGAGACGGAACGCCTCCCACGCGTTAAGCGAACCCAACAATGAAGGGAAGGTTCACCGGCGCGAATTAGCCCGTTTCGATATTGTGTGCCAACTCGGGCGGCCACGACGCTCGCGTAACGAATTGGGGGGAACAATGACCGATTGGACACCACCTGGGCCGGGTCCTTGGCAGCAGGACTCTGCTCACACGCCGGTATCGCAAGCCGCGAGCATGGCCGACATTTATCCAGCCGGATTCAATCGCGGCTTTGCCGAAACATTTGATCGTTACGGGGCTCTGCTCGCGAGGTTGGCCATGGCCGAGGTGAATGGCTTCACCTACCACCAGCCTCAGCCCTTCGACATGCCCGGTCCCGATGGGCCGCTCAGCGAGGAACAGATCGGGGCCGAGTTCGGGCGTCGCCTGGCGGCGGCCACAAACGCATTCGAGACGAAGCTCTGGCGTCAGGATCTCGACGAGTGGGACAACAACGCCAAGCCGGCTTCCATCGCCAAGCACCGTTCCTTTGGTGATGTGGATCTGGGCGGTCTCAACGCAGATGAACTGTCCGACCACATCCAAAACGTGGCCGATCACGTGTCGGCAATGGTCTACCAACACCACAGATTCAACATGGCGGCATTGCTCCCGGTGGGTGACTTCGCGCTGCAGGCCAGTGCAATGACAGGACGACCGCCGACAGGTTTGTTGGCGGCACTGGACGGCTATTCGCCGGTTTCCGGGATCGTGCCCGATGACATGAGATCGGCCTTGGATGCGATCCGCCAGAGTTCGGATGCGACGGACCTGTGCAAGGCGGACGGAGACCCCTCCGCCCGGATGTCAGCGCTTCGCGAGCTTCTACCGGAAGTCGATGAGTACGTGCGATCAGTCGGGTTCAGGCTGGTCGATGGTTTCGACGTGACCAATCCGACGGCGATTGAGTGCCCTGAGCTATTGCTCGGCAAGTTTGCTGTTGCCATTGGTGCCGACGAGGGCGACAACCGTGCTCGGGCGGACACCTTCGCCGCGGAACTTCGGGCGGAGGTGCCCGAGGAGCAACGCTCGGCTTTCGACGATCTCCTGAGCGAGGCGCGGGCCGTGTATCGCCTGCGAGACGAGCGTGGCATCTACTCAGAGATATCCGCCATTGGACTTGTTCGCTGGGCTTTGCTCGAGGTGGGCCGCCGCGCGAAGGCCGATGGCCGCCTTGATGCTGCTGAACTGGCGCTTGATGCCAATATTGCCGAGGCGATGGCGATGGCTGGTGGAGCGGG
>CAZHMP010000058.1:0-17088 GCA_964533595.1 uncultured Acidimicrobiales bacterium
AACGAGGCTTACCTGAGTTTCACGGGTAGATCACGATCCGAGGTGATTGGCGGCAAGGTCGAAAGATCGCTGGTAGATGGGGGTGGTGGCGTCGAGCATCCCGTCGTGGGGAAAACGGTGGAACTTCCCTATCGACGGTCCGACGGCTCGGTCAGGTGGGGTCTGGTTCAATTCAATTCGGTGGCTATCGCCGGTCGGCCTGATCCTGTGCTGCTGAGCCACATTCGAGACGTCACCGAGACGCGCCAGACCGAGCAATTGATTCTCCACCGCGCCACCCATGATTCACTCACCGAGCTGCCCAATCGCGACGGGTTTTTCGGTTCGTTCGGCCCTGGTCAGTCGACTGCCGGCTGCGCCGTACTGGTCGTCGATCTCGACAACTTCGGAACGATCAACGACACGCTCGGTCACCACATCGGCGACATGGCACTGATAACAGTGTCAGACAGAATGAGGCTCACCCTCCGGCCTCAGGACAAGATCTGTCGGCTCGGCGGAGATGAATTTGCCATCCACATGTCGGGTGGTGTCAGCGAACGCGAGGTGTCGGCTGTGGCGGCGCGCCTGCTGGCATTGATGCAGGAACCAATGCGTCTCGGTGGCCAGGAGGTCATCGTCACCATGAGCATTGGCGCCGTCATGGGCTCAGAGCAGCACGGCGTTCCCGAACTCGTCAGATTCGCCGACACCGCGATGTATCACGCCAAAAAGCAAGGCCGTGATCGGTATGCGATGTTCGACGACCAACTCCGGCGACAAGTCGCCGCCAAGCTGAATCTCGAATCCGAGCTTCGCTCAGCGTTTCGTCTCGGGCAGTTCGACGTTCACTACCAGCCAGAGATCGAACTGCTCACTGGTCGGGTGCTCGGAACCGAAGCCCTGGTGAGGTGGAACCATCCAGAACGCGGGCTCTTGCCGGCGGGAGAATTCATCGAGGTCGCCGAGGAATGCGGGCTGATCGTGGATTTGGGTCGGTGGGTGCTGGGCGAGGCCACCAAACAAGCTTCGGCCTGGCACCGCGAGGGTCATGATCTGACAATGCGTGTCAACCTCTCAACCCGCCAACTCAGACCAGCGGTGGTCGGCGAGATTCGTGACTCACTGTTGGCGGCTGGCTTACTGCCGCAGCAACTCTGTCTTGAAGTTACCGAGACGGCGATCATGGAAGATGTGCAGGAATCAATGCGCCTGCTACGCCAAATCAGCGATCTGGGGGTGAAGTTGGCGATCGATGATTTCGGCACGGGCTACTCATCCCTGGCCTATCTCAAGCGATTCCCGGTCGACATTTTGAAGATCGACAAGGCCTTCGTGGATGGAGTGGGGCTCAACGACCAAGACACCGGAATCGTCGACACGGTGATCCGGTTGGGTCGGGCGCTTGGCCTTGATGTGGTGGCCGAGGGAATCGAAAACTCTCAACAGCTACACGACCTGGTGCAGCTCGGATGCCGGCGCGGCCAAGGTTTCCACATGGCCAAACCCGACTCGGCATCGGCAACCTCGATGCTGCTCGAATCGGATCTTCAATTCTGAGAGGTGCCGAGCCGCGGCAGCTGCGACTGACCGGCTACCGCTCAGACATGGGCACGTAGGTCCGCTCGCCCTCGCCTATGTAGAGCTGGCGTGGTCTGGCGATCCGACTGTTCTGCTCGAGCATTTCATCCCAATGCGACAGCCATCCCGGCGTTCGCCCGATGGCAAACAACACCGTGAACATCTCAGTGGGGAAGCCCAACGACTGGTAGATCAAGCCGGAGTAGAAGTCGACGTTGGGGTAGAGCTTTCGGCTGACGAAATAGTCGTCGTGGAGGGCAGCGTCCTCGAGTTTGAGAGCGATGTCGAGCAGTGGGTTCTTGCCGGTGACGGCAAATACGTCGTGGGCGGCATCCTTGATGATGCGGGCACGAGGGTCGTAGTTCTTGTAGACACGATGCCCGAAGCCCATGAGGCGGCCCTCGCCGGCCTTGACGCTGTCGATGAAGTCGTCGACACGGTCGTAGCTGCCGATTTCGGCCAGCATCCGCAGCACGGCCTCGTTCGCCCCACCGTGGCGCGGCCCGTAGAGAGCGGCGCACGCGGCTGCGACCGATGAGTAGGGATCGGCGTGTGAGGAGCCCACCACCCTTGCGGCTGTGGTGGAACAGTTCTGTTCGTGATCGGCGTGGAGAATGAACAGAATCTGCATGGCCCGCCGGAGCGCCGGATCGGCTTCGTAGGAGTCGCCCACCTGAAACATCATGTGGAGAAAGTTGCTCGGGTAGTCGAGATCGTTGTCGGGATAGACGAACGGAAGTCCCTTCGAGAACCGGAAAGCTGCCGCAGCCAGCGTGGGCATCTTGGCGATGAGGCGAACGATCTGAGCCTTGCGGTTCTCGGGATCTTCGATGTCCTTGGCGCCGGGGTAAAACGTGGACAGGCCCGCCACTCCCGAGGTAATGAGACCCATGGGGTGAGCGTCGTAGTGGTAGGCGTCGTAGACACGCTTTCGGAAATTCTCGTGAATGTAGGTGTGGTGGGTGATGTCGTCGACCCACGCCTCGTGTTGTTGGGCATTGGGCAGCTCTCCATGCACCAGCAGGTAGGCCACCTCCAAGAATGTGCTGTTCTCAGCCAGCTGTTCGATCGGATAGCCGCGGTATCGGAGAATGCCGTTTTCGCCGTCGAGATACGTGATGGCGCTCGATGTTGCCGCCGTTGTGGCGATACCGGGATCGGAAAACCAGATGCCCGGGAGCAACTTGCGCCATTCGGATGACTCGACCCCACCATCCTTGATCGGGATCTCGATCGACTCGCCGTTGCGATTGTCGGTGATAGTTATGCTCTCGGCCACCTGCCAGCTCCCATTTCTCGCGGACTGCCCACCTTCGGGGCAGTATCCGGATCGTAGACGGAATCGCACCCTTGTCCCACATGCGGGCGGACCGAACGCCGTCCAATGGTGAAGTCGAAGGCGTCAGGAGGCAGCGGCGAGCTGGAGCGACGAGCTAGAGCGGCGAATTGTCGTGGCGTCGCCGGGGGAGACGTTCGCGCTTCGATGCGAGCATCTCGAGAGCGGCATGGATCTCTTGGCGCGTGTCGGCTGGTTCGATCACCGCATCGATCGTGCCTCGCTCAGCGGCTATGTATGGGTTGAGCAGTCGTTCCTCATAGGCCAGCTGGAGTTCCTCACGACGCTCCGAGGTTTCGCGTCGGTGGAGGATCTCAACTGCCCCCTTGGCCCCCATCACCGCGATCTCTGCTGACGGCCAGGCCAAGGCCATGTCGTTGCCCATCTCCTTGGAGTCCATCACGATGTAGGCACCACCGTAGGACTTGCGAGTGGTGAGGTTGACCCTCGGCACGGTGGCCCGTGCGTAGGCAAACGCCATCTGGGCGCCGTAGCGAATCATGCCCCGCCATTCAAGATCCTTACCTGGGTAGAACCCCGAGGTGTCGACAACCGTGACGAGAGCAAGGTTGAAGGAGTCGCAAAGTGACACGAACGCCGCGCCCTTACGCGACGCTTCGATGTCGAGGGTGCCGGCCACGGTTTGGGGCTGATTGGCCACGATGCCCACCGCGCGGCCCCCGATCCGGCTGAACCCGGTCACCAAGTTGGCCGCCCAGTCGGCATGCGGTTCCAGGAAATAGCCATCGTCGACTATTGATTCGATTACCTCACGCACGTCGTATGAACCGTTGGCCGTCTCGGGAAGAACATCGAATGCCTCGGGGGTGGGTCGGTCGACCGGGTCGAGGCAGAGCGCGGCAGGAGGTGGCGAATCTGTGTTGTCGGGGAAAAAGGCCAGCACCTCTTCCGCTATCTCCATGGCCTCGTCGTCGTTGGCGGCAAGGAACGAAGTGACGCCCGAAGATTTCAGATGAACGGAAGCGCCGCCCAACTCGGCATTGTCGATCGGAACTCCGGTGAATTGAGTGACCATCATCGGCCCGGATACGAAGGCGTAGGCCTCTGGAGTCATTATCACCAAGTCTGCGAGTCCCAGCATCAGCGCAGGGCCCGACACCGTCGCCCCGGAGGCGATCACGACTATCGGCACTACTCCTGAACACTTTGTGAGCACTCGCGCTGCGTGACCCCAACCGGCCAAGGCAGCCACTCCTTCTGAGATGTCGGCCCCGCTCGACGCGAGACGCAGCAGCAACGGAATCCGCTGTTCGAGGGCGAGAGTGGCACCGCACGCAATGGTGCGCCCGTCCTCGGGGGAGAGGGATCCGGCCTTGCTTTCGCCGCGAGCATCGACCTCGATGACTCTGCGTTCCCCCAAGAGCCTCGAACGCGTGCGCACGAATCCGTCGGCCAACGCCCGAACGTGCAAGGAATCAATGGGAGAGGTGTGAGTCACAGGACTGGGACCTTATTTGGAAATGCTCGAAACTGGGGAATGTTCGATTACGCCTCGGTCGAGATTGACAGGGACGGATCCGGTTCGATCTCAACGGAGGAATCACTCGCGTGAGCGATCACCTCGCGCACGACATCCATGGTGGCTCGTGTGGGTGCCGACGGGACGGTGCGGCGCGGTAGCGCCAAGCCAACTTGGCGCTTGGAGAGGCCATCGACGCGCACTCGCCTCCAGTCTCCGGTGAGCCACTGTGGGGTCGCTCCCGCCGGCACTATGGCCGGCCCGAAACCTTGAAACGCCAAGGACGTGAGTAGGCGTAGCCCGTCGATCTCGGCCAGCACCTTCAACTTCACCCCGGCATGATCGGTATCGGCCTCGATGGCGTCACGAAAGGCCGTTCCGTGTGGAGCAAGCAGGACCTCATGCTTGGCGAGTTCTTCCAACGACACAACGTCGAAGTTGGCCAGCGGGTGGTGAATCGGAGCCACCACGATGTGATCTTCAGCGAAGAGAGGCTTGGTTTCGATGTCGGGGTCGGAGGCCGGAAGATTGATGATTGCCACGTCGATCTGGTCTGACACGATCATCGGAATCAGAGATGTTGTGGTCGCTTCGATGACCTTCATCTCGACCATCGGATGCTCGGCTTGCATGGCCACCAACAGAGAGGGAATCAGCCAACGTGCCGTGGTGCCGATTACGCCGATCCGAGAGGCTCCGGTGACCACTTCACGAACGGAGTTGAGATCGTCTTCTATCGACCGGATCTCGGCAACCACATGCCTGGCACGGTCGGCGACGATTTGTCCTTCCGGGGTGAGAGCCCCATGTGACCTGTCGATGAGTCGTGATCCGAGCTCTCTTTCGAGCCTTGCGACGTGGTTGGAGACGTTGGATTGAACTGTATGGAGCGACCTGGCGGCTGCTGAGAATGATTGGTGTTCAGCTACCGCGAGAAGGGCCTGAAGTTGACGAAGATCCATCGCTGAGAATGATGCCACATATTCATGGAAACTGTTGGAACGATGACCGAATGAGTGCTTTAGTCAAGTGAGAACTGGCGTCGGCCGCTCCCCCCAGTGAGCCGGCGACCACGGTCCGGGTTGCGCAAGAAGCGGTGCGACTCGTTGACTGCCGACAGGTGGCCTGCGAACCCCAATATTCGCCGGCCACTTGTTCGCGTTCAGCCCAGCTACGATCCCGCGTGGTCGTCGGCGACCCGCGCCGACGGAGGTTTCCCCATGGTCGATGCCCCAATCCCAACTCGCGAGACATCGACAACGTTGGGGGTATCGATCGACAGCGCCTCGATGACGGCGGTACTTCTTGAAGCGGACGGATCTCTGCAGCCTCTTCAGCTCGGGTCGTCGGGGCCAGCCACTGCGGCAGCCGTGGCGCAGGGTCCGGATGGGGCGGTGCTGGTGGGAGACCCAGCATTGAGATCGGCAGGTCCGATTGCCACCGATCCCATCGGTCGGGCGAGCCAAGGCAGGGCCGGAGCGCTCACGGCTGCTCTCGCGCACGTGGTCGGTCGCGCCGCGGCGTTGGCCGGTTCCACTCCGCGGCGCCTGGCCCTGGTGGTGCCCGACGAATCATCCCGCGAGGATCGAGATCGATTTGTCGAGTCGGGGGCCGCCGCGGGAATCACCGACGTGGTGCTCGTCCCCATCTCAGTAGCCCAAACAATGAAACCGCCCGTCGACCAGATCGTGATGCTTGCTGCGGCCGCTGCGATGGTCGCCAAATCCGGCGACCGACCACCACCGATCGTCACCCGCGAAGACCTGGGCGGGCAGGCACCCGGCCCGATCGTGCGGCCACCGACTCGCGCACCCCAGACTCCGGTCGGGCCCCGTTCCGTGTTCGGCGAATCGACCGAGGAGCCACCCGCCGCGGCGGTCCCGCGCCCCGACGCCGCCGTGGGCATCGAGTCGGTCGCCGACCCGACCCGCGAAATTGCCATAACGCCGGCTCCACCGCAGCCGCCCCCACCACCGCCACCACGGAACTTCGACAAGCCACGGAAACGCCGGCCGGTGTGGATGATTCTCGTGCTGATCGCACTGGTGATCGCCGGAGTCGGGGCCGGAGTGGTTGCCGTCGTAGGTGGCGGCTCGACCACTGCGACTCCAGTATCCACGACCGCTCCGAACTCCACGGTCGCACCTACAACCGACGCCCCGACAACGGTGGCTCCGACCACCACGGCTCCGGCGGAAACCTCAACCAGCTCGACTTCCTCGACCTCCACAACATCGACCACCACGTCCACTACCACCACCTCCACGACCACGGTCCCGGCCGCGGTCGGCGTTCCGGGAGTGATCACGCTGGTGGAAACCGGGTTGCAACTCGACACGGCAACAGTGCTCAACTTCGGTCAGGGCGACACCGAGGTGATCGACTTGCTCAACTCTGCTCTCGGCGCCGCCGATCTCGACTCTGGTTGGTACGAGACTGAATTTTGCCTGGGCTCCCGCACCCGAATTATCAACTGGGGCGACCTCGAAGTCGTGTTCACCGAAGATGTTCTCGGTTCCGCGATCGGCACGTTCAGTCAATGGTTCGTCGACGGAATCGACAGTCCGGTCGGCTTGGTCACAATCGACGGCCTGGGCTACGGAGCGACCGTAGGGTTCCTCGACGTGACCTACGGGTCGGCCCTGACCATCGTGGAGGCAATTCCAGATGACCCGACAGGGCTGTTTGCGGTGACCAATCCGGCGAGCGGTGGTGTGCTTCTGGGCATCACCACCACTCTGGATCCGGACGGCTTGGTCTTGTCGATGTGGGCGGGCGACAGCTGCACCCGGATCTACACCTGACTCAGCCTGCGGTCTGCGCCCTGATGATGTTGAGCGCCGAACCCGCCTTGAACCACTCGATCTGATCGTCGCTGAAAGTGTGGTTGGCTCGGAAGCTCCAGGTGTCGCCCTGCGGCGGGGTGACCTCGACCGTGATCTGCTCACCGGGAGTGAGGCCGGCGATTCCTCGCACCGCGATGCGATCATCTTCGCCGATGCGGTCGTAGTCGGCTGGATCATCGAACGTGAGCGGCAGCATCCCCTGCTTCTTGAGATTCGTCTCGTGAATGCGGGCGAAGCTGCGGGCTATGGCAACGAGGCCGAGCCGGAATCGGGGCTCCATTGCCGCGTGCTCGCGACTGGAACCCTCGCCCATGTTCTCGTCGCCGATAACGACCCACGGCTGACCAGCCTCGTGGTAGGCCTTGGCCAAATTGGGGAATGTGTTGGTGGTGCCGTCGAGCTGGTTCTTTCCGTAGCCAACCTCGTAGCCGTCGTAGGCGTTGACGGCGCCCAAGTAGAGATTGCCGCTGATGTTTTCGAGGTGGCCGCGATACTTCAGCCATGGTCCGGCCATAGAGATGTGGTCGGTGGTGAATTTCCCCTGTGCCTTGACCAGCACCGGCAGGTCTTCGTAGTCGTTGCCGTCCCAGGCCGGGAATGGGGCGAGAAGTTGCAGTCGGTCGGAGGTGGGCGACACCACCACTTCAGCGGTCGACGAATCTGCCGGGGGAGCAATGAACCCGCTCTCGCCCGGGGTGAATCCCGCAGGCGGCAATTCGATACCCACCGGGACGGAGAGCCGGACCTCTTCGCCGGCGTCGTTGGTGAGCGTGCCGTTGATCGGGTCGAAGTCGACGGACCCGGCCAGGGCCAGAGCCATCACGGTCTCCGGTGAGGTGACGAACGCCAGCGTGGCCGGGTCGCCGTCATTGCGCTTCGGGAAGTTGCGGTTGTAGGAGGTGACGATGATGTTGGGCTCACCCGAACTGTGTTCGCTTTCCTCGGAGCGGTCCCATTGGCCGATGCAGGGCCCACAGGCATTGGCCAACACGGTGGCGCCCAACGCCTCGAAGTCGGCGAGGAGGCCGTCGCGCTCAATGGTGGCTCGAACCTGTTCGGACCCGGGCGTGATCATGAGCTTTGACTTGGCTTTGAGGCCCTTGGCCGCAGCCTCGCGGGCGATCGACGCGGCGCGGGTGATGTCTTCGTAGCTCGAGTTGGTGCAACTACCGATGAGGGCAGCGCTGATTGCCGTTGGCCATCCTTCGGCTTTGGCCTCGGCACCTAGATCCTTGACCTCACGGGCTCGGTCGGGCGTATGTGGGCCGTTGATGTGCGGGGTGAGGGTGTCGAGATCGATCTCGATCACCTGGTCGTAGTAGGCGGCTGGATCAGCGAGCACCTCGTCGTCGGCACGAAGGTGGTGAGCAACGGCATTGGCGGCATCGGCGATCTCTTCGCGGCCGGTTGACTTCAGGTAGCGGGCCATTGCGTCGTCGTAGGCAAACAGCGAGGTTGTGGCTCCGATCTCGGCTCCCATGTTGCAAATGGTGGCCTTGCCGGTGCAGCTCAGGCTGTTGGCCCCTTCACCGATGTATTCAACGATCGCGCCAGTGCCGCCCTTCACGGTGAGAATGTCGGCGACCTTGAGGATGATGTCCTTGGGAGCGGTCCAGCCGTTGAGCGAGCCGGTCAGTTTCACGGCGATCAGCTTGGGCCAACGGACGTTCCAAGCGAAGCCGGTCATGATGTCGACCGCGTCGGCGCCGCCAACACCCACAGCGATCATTCCCAAGCCGCCGGCGTTGGGCGTGTGGGAGTCGGTGCCGAGCATCATCCCCCCAGGGAAGGCGTACTGCTCGAGCACGACCTGGTGGATGATGCCACTGCCGGGTTTCCAGAATCCGGCGCCGAATTTGGCACAGGCACTTTCGAGGAAGTCGTAAACCTCTTCATTGGTATCGACAGCAGCGAGAAGATCCCTCCTGCCGTTGACCTTGGCCTGAATCAGATGGTCGCAGTGGGTGGTGGCCGGCACCTGCACTTCGGGAAGGCCGGCCGTGATGAACTGCAGCCATGCCATCTGGGCGGTGGCGTCCTGCATGGCCACGCGGTCGGGGCGCAGATCGACGTAGGACTCGCCACGGACGAGCTCTTGATCGGCGGTGTCAAGATGGTTGATGAGAATCTTCTCTGCGAGAGTGAGACCCCGGCCGAAGCGGGATCTCGCGGCGGCGAGCCGCTCGTCGAAGTTGGCGTAGACGCCATTGATTAGCTCGATCGGTGTGCTGGCTGCAACGGCCATGGGCGTGCCTCTCGTCATTGTCGATTTATTGGCTGTGTCGGCAGCCTAGGGAGCATTGGACGGCTCTGACGTTTCGGCTACCGTAGACACTATATACAAGTTCTACATACAAGTGCTATACAAGCTCGAGTTCGTTGGTGTGCAGTGAGAATTCCCAAGTATCAAGCGATTGCCGTAGAGATCGAGAGGCGCATCGCCGAAGACGAATACACCTCAGGCGGACTTCTCCCCAGCGAGTCGGGACTGTCCAGCGAGTTCGAGGTGAGCCGGGTCACCGTACGACGCGCACTGGAGCAGGTCCGCAGCCATCGCCTGGTAGAGGCCAGGCAGGGCGTCGGTTGGTACGTCTCCACCGGACCGTTCCGTCAATCGCTTGACCAGCTCGACACCATCGAACAGCAATTGAGGGAGGCCGGCGCTGTTCCCGAGCGTCGAATCATCGATTTCGCGTTCACCGACGGCACGGAACGGGTGCGTGAGGTATTGGGCGTGCAGCGGGTCCTGGAGGTCCGCCGGATCAATCTGGCAGACGGCCAACCCTTCGCCAGGGTCACGGTGTGGTGCCCCGAAAATCTGGGCTCGGTCCTCTCGCGTAAAGACGTCGAAGTGAAGCCTTTCTACGAGCTCATCGATGCCAAATTGGGAGGAGCTGAGCAAACCGTCGGGGCGGCAGCGGCTACCGCAGCCGACGCCGAACTTCTTGGCGTGGAGGTTGGCTCGCCTGTTCTCGTGTGTGAGCGAATCACACGCACAATCGAAGGTGAAGCGGTCTTGGTGAGCGAGCAGGTCTACCCTGGACATCGCACCGTTTTCGCCGTCGACCTACCTCATCAGGGCCCTAATGGAGGCCTAGGCATCGGGCCGGATCCAGCCGCATACGGCCGGCTCAGACTGGTCGAGTAGTACTGGGACCGGTGAAGTAGTACTGGGACCGGTGAAGCAGATCAGCTCGAAAGAATCTCATCGAGCGCGCCCAACAACAGGGTGACGTTGCGCAATCTGGCGGTGTGGCCCATCAGCCCGATACGCCAAACCTTGCCGGCAAACTCACCAAGGCCGCCACCGATTTCGATGCCATAGCGTTGAAGAAGCACGGAGCGAACGCCCGCCTCATCCAACCCCGATGGCAGCCGATCGGTGGGAATCACCACGGTTGTGAGCTCGGGCAAGCGGTGGCCGTCTTGAGCGAACAACTCGAAGCCCAAATCGACCATGCCACTTTGCAGCGCATCGCCGCAGGCCTGATGACGGGCGAAAGACGCCTCGAGGCCCTCATCCAACAGCACGCCCAGTCCGGCGTGGAGTGCGTAGACCATGGAGATCGGAGCTGTGTGGTGATATGCCCTGGCGCTGCCTCCGGTGACGTACTTGGCGATCATGTTGAGATCGAGGTACCAGCTCTGAGGGCGTTCGACGATTCGGTCCACACCTCTGGGTGACACGCTCAAGGGAGCGAGCCCGGGTGGCACACCGATGCACTTCTGGGTGCCCGAATAGGCGATGTCGACACCCCACTCGTCGAGTTTCACGGGAATTCCGCCAACCGATGTGACGCAGTCGACCAGCAGCAATGCATCGCCCTTGTTGGCCCCCAGGTCTGAGATGTCGGTGCGCACCCCCGTGGATGTCTCGGCGTGAACCACCGCGATGATCTTGGGATCGGGATGGGCCTCGATCAACTGCCGCGGATCGATGGCGGTGCCCCACGGTGCGTCCACCCGCACCACCTCGGCTCCGGCGCGTGCGGCCACGTCACACATGCGACCGCCGAACACGCCGTTGACACCGATCACAACCACGTCACCGGGCTCGACGAAATTCACGAAGGCGGCCTCCATGCCCGCAGAACCGGTGCCGGACACCGGGAAGGTGAGAGCATTCGTTGTCTGAAATGCCTTCCTCAACCGAGCGCCGGTTTCATCCAACAACTCGATGAAGTCGGGATCGAGGTGGCCAAGAACCGGCCTGGTGAGAGCCTCGATCACTTCGGGATATGGATTGCACGGGCCCGGGCCCATCAGAATGCGGTCGCTGTGAGTCACGACGACGGAGCCTAGGCGCTTTTGGCTGGTCGGCTGCAGCTCCGTCCCGCGACGGGCGGCCGATTACAGATCGGGCCAGCGACGGGCACGCCGCTTCGCACCTCTCGACCGATCTCCGAGAGCCCACGCCCGACGCCATGACCCTGTGTTCGGGCCGGTGAGAGAAGGTGTGCCGTCGGAGTGGGCACGAATGCGGGCGCGATACCAATCAGAGGATGCCTCATCAGCCAGGGCGGCGATCTCGGCCTCGATACGGGCCGCGAACCTGTTGGCGTTGTCGGTGTCGGCTGGTCGAATCGGAGCGCCGATGGTGACCGACGTGGTGCTGGGTCGTGGCATGGATCGTCCCTTGCGAAGAATCCGACCGGTGCCCTCGATGTGTATTGGCACCACCGGGACGCCACAGCGCTGAGCCAAATACGCCGCTCCACCCCTGAACGGTTGCCCCCATCCATCGGGGCTGCGACCACCCTCCGGGAACAGGAGCAGACTCCAGCCATCCTCGAGGAGCTCGGCGGCAAGGTCGGCAGAACGGCGGCCGACCTTTGTGCGCTCAATCGGAATGGCGCCGATGGCAAGTGCCGATACCGCAGAGGTGACCCTGCTGCTGAAGAAATAGTCGGCGGCGGCGCCCACCACGATCTTGTGACGCCACGGTTCGGGAATCGAAGTGAGCATCAACGGTGTGTCGAGGTGGCTGTGATGGTTCGCCGCGAAAATGGCCGGACCGTGCATGGTGAGCAGACGGTCCTCGCCGCGCCGATCCGGTGCCGCAATGGCCGACACGGCCACTTTCATCGGGCCGTCAACGATTGCGGCACGCGCCAAGCGGGCCGGCGTGCTGCGCGCCCACGACGTGTCGTAATGGGCTCCTGTGGTTGGTGTCTTGTCGACCGGTCGAACACCTCTTGGGGTGGAAGGTGATCGAAACGGAAACTCCAGCGCCCGCACGCGTCGAATCGGTGACAACGCCCGCGGTAGGCGCGGCAGGCCCAGTTGCCTGGCCAACTTCATGATCGTTCACTCATGACACATCGGCCATCAAGATCGGCGGATTGTGCATGTGGGTTATCGAGGCGTGGGGGCCCACCACGTCTGATGCCATCTCGAGGGCGTCCTGAAGTGTGGAGGCTGGTTGGAATCCAAGCCTGCGCACGGATCGGGGATCGCCGCCGACGATGATCACGCGGCCCAACCACTGAAGAGCATGGGCGCCCCAGTACCACATGTAGAACGGGTGAACGCCGTGGTAGGCGTAGCTGGTTCGGTAGAGATGGCGATACCACTCGTCTTCCGCGAAACGTTTCTCGTACTTCTGTTCGATCTCGGCCGGATCGGTGGTGTCGGTGAGAACCTGCTCGAAGAAATCGATGTAGCTCGGGTGATGAACCGGGTGGAACTCCCATGGAGTCGGGTGGCTCACAATCAGCACTCCGCCCTCGCGGACCAGTGGCTGACCTCGGTACATGTTGAAGAAGTATCCGAGACCAAGGCACATCACCAGAATCGGATTCATCACTGAATTGACGTTGTAGGGACTGATGTAGGGCAGGCCGAGCGTGAGGATGTCGGTTTGACCCTCGACGGCAACGATGTGCTGCTTGAAACAATTCTCGAGCGTGGCTTCGTGGACCGATTCAACTTCGCCGGCCTGAACCGATGTCATCTCATATGGCGCCTTCCACGACTGGAAGATCTTGCGCCGTGCGGAGGATGGCATGGCATTGAGGCCGGATCTCATGGCTATGAACGTGGCCCGATCTCGCGCCGACCATTCCCATTCGCGCTTTTGCAGCACCGAGAGCGGACCGTCGTAGCCAAAGGTGTTGTTGTTGATCGTCGTCTCGATCTGAAATACACGAGGGCCGTGGTTCTTGATCACTTCGCCCTGACGCCAATTGCTCTTGTGTAGCTCGGACGCATGTCGGTCCATGAACGACCGCGACTTCTGCATGGTGTCGACGTTGTGATGGTGGCGTATCCCGGTGTAGCTCGATAGCCCCGTGGCGGTGGACTTCCATCCGCCGTCCATCGACACGATGTTGATGTTGACATAGACGAGAAGATCCGATTCGGCGGCCCGCTTGTTCATTGTGACTGCTTCGTCGTGGCGGGTCTGGCCCAACTCCACCATGGCGTCGGGGTCCTCGGCGTCATGGTTGTAGAGCGCGCCCTGCGGAGCGAACGCGTCGTAGATGCGGTCACCCAGAGCGTGACGAAGTTCTGCCTCGGTCATACGACGGTGGAGTGCCAACGCGGCGATCAGGTGGACATCCTCGACTCCCGCCGCGGCGGCGATATCGAGCACCTGCTCGATCACGCATTGGCGAATGTCGGGCCGCTGCATTTGGGGGAGAGGCAGGGAGAGATCGTCGAAAGCGATGGTGAGCTTCATGCCGGGCTTCATGAGGCTCGGCAATGGGTCGTCGTTGAGCGGGTTGAGAAGAGCCTCGCGAATCGATTCGTCGGGGTTGGGAAGGCCGGGCAGCGGTTCGGCGGGGTAGATGACTCGGCTGCGACCAGCGGGGAGCTTTTCGAGCCGGAAATTCTCACCGTGGTGGAACATGATCGGCGGGGTGGACCGATCTACGTCGAGTACAAAGCCCGGTCGTGGAGCCTTTCGGCGGGGGTCTGTTGCCATGATCAGGCTGTTCTCCTGTTGAAGAGTTTCCGCCCCGCTGAATGAGACAACGGACCGATCGGCAGAGCGCGCGACGGCGCCCCTTTGGACTTGTCCCAATGCTCGATCAGCCAGGCTCGTTTCCGGGCGATTGACGCCAATTTGGTCTCGGGATTCACTGCGACGGGGAATCCGACAACTTCCAGCATCGGCAAATCCGAGCTGGAATCTGCATAAGCCACGGCCTCTTGAAGGTCGATGTCGTGGAGTTTCGCGTAGTCGACGAGAGTCTGGTAGCGAGCCTCGCCGGTCGGTGGCACACCGGTGAGGCGACCGTCGTAGGTGCCGTCGCTCACAGACATCTCCGCGGCGACGATGTCATCGAAGAGCGGACGGAGCGGCTCGGTGACGAGTTCCAATGCGCCGGTGATCAACAGGGTTCGATGTCCGAGACGGCGGTGATCGCGCACGCGGCGGATGCCGGCCGGGAACGATTTCGTGATCAACAGATCAGACAGCATCTCGGCTGAATCGACGGCGAGTCGGTCGACCGGAGCATCCTCGAACCGGCGGTAGAAATAGCGAAGGAAATCGCTGCGGTCGGCTCGATCGAGAGCCAGTAGCGAGGGAATCTCCCGCAGTGTCTTGGCCACGAATCGTGCACGGTCCGGCGCGTCGAGGTGGCGGGTGGCGAGCCAGGCGTAGCTCGACACGACGTTGCTGGCGATCAGCGTGTTCTCGAGGTCGAATACCGCGAGTTGCCGCTGCGGTTCCAGCACCTGTCGGCGGAGGCGGTCGTTTCGCGTGGTCGTCTGGCGCTTGCCGGGAGACATCTTGAGACGAGCCTGTTTGACCATCGACGGAAGGTGAATGGTGTGGACGTACGTCGGCCAGTGGACCAGGTTTGGATCCATCCCGAATTCGGCCTGATCGTCATCGTCGAGCGAGTTCCACAGCTCGTACATGTGGTCGAGTTCGTAAATTGCCTCGCACTCGGTGTATGCGCCGTACAACTCCACGTAGCCATTGGCTCGTTCCAGTTGGTCCTTGCGCTCTTCCAGCTCGGCCCCGAATTCAGCCTGTCGGCCCCGCAGCGGCAATGCGTCGAGAACCTTCTCAGCGATGTTGAGACCTTTACGGGCTCTGCCCAGCTGACGAGACACTCGACCACGGCCGGGGAATGACCATTCAGGCACAGAGATGGGTTGGTTTTTTTCGTCGTAGACGGGATGTTCTGTGAACCAGCTGCGAACCAAATCGACCAGCTGCCCGTATTCCAGTGGATTGGCGGATCCGCTGGCGATTTGGGTGACGTCGGGATGATCGACTCCCTGCTCGTCGAGTTTCGGGCCGCGTGCGGCCACGGCGACGATCGTGGCAACCACGAGGTCGCACGGGATCACATCGATCACGCCCTCCGGTACCCCGGGGAACTCCTTCAGAAGCCCTCGCGCATAGGCCGCGATAACCGGCTCAGCCATCCGAAAGCCTCGGATCCAACCGGGTGCGGGCTCGGCGAGAGCCGATTCGATGATTGACGGTCGAACGATGCTCACCGGAACGTCACCGCGGGTTTCCACGAGGGCTCGTTCGCCGAGAGACTTGGTGAAGGCGTAGGCGTCGGGATATCCGAGTGATGACGCACGTGATCTTCCCGCATTGGTCATCTGCTTGCCGACCCACCGTTGACGAAGCTGCTCGGTGCGTTCAGCAATCGCGGGCGCTCCGGCTGGACCGAGGCCGTCGTAGGCCTCTTTCTCGAGAGCTGAGAGACGTTCGGGCGTGCGACTGTCGCTTTCGGCGCGGACCCGCGCCCGGCGGGCGTTGGCCACCTCGGCCCGCCAATCGACATCCACGAAGAATGGCGACTCGTCGACCAACTGCTCGGGGGCCTTGCCGCGGCGGCTCCCAGCCACGTAGCAAGTGGATACAGCCACGAGGTGGGCCGGTGATCCCGGAGCCAGACCTGACGCAGTTGGTTGTGTGCGAACCGCGGCAGCGTCCCGCAACGCGGCCGCGACGCGATGGGGGCCGAGCAGATTGACTTCGATCGCGTCGTCGAGAGCTGAATCAAAGCTCACCGCGGCAGCAGAATGGATGGCGATGTCGCAGGTGGCCAATACCGCCAGCGCATCGTCGTCGAAGTTCATTCCATCTGTGGCAACGTCTCCGGCGACCGCGCTGATTCGCCGCTTGCACATTTCGGCGAATGATTCGCCCTGGAGCCCACCCGCGGCGACCGGGTCTTGGGTGTAGGACGCCTTGAGCCTGGCGAAGGCGTCGTTCTTGAGAATGTCTCGATCGACCCGATTCTGGGCGCCACGGCGACCGGGTCGCACAACCAGAACCAGCTCACAGTCGGGCACCGCCCTCAGCAAACGTTCGACTAGTGCCGTGCCGAGGAAGCCGGTGGCTCCGGTGATGGCGATTCGTTTGCCGCTCAGAGATTCCCTGATCACCGCATATGTCTACCACCACATATTCTCTCTACCAAGTGGTAGAGAGATGAGATTGACTCTAATGTCCCATAGGTGTCAGACATGGTGGCCACCCGCGGCCGGCCCACGCGCGATCGAATTCTTGAAGCAGCCCTCACCGCATACGGCACCGAGGGCTTCGCGGCAACATCATTGGATGCTCTCGCCGAGCAACTGGGAATTCGCAAGCAGACAATTCTCTACTGGTTTCCCTCCAAGAAGGCCCTGTTCGAAGCGGTGATCGACGAAGCGGCACTCGATCTCATAGCCGCTTTCGACATCGCGGCAACAACTGGTCTGAGAGGAATGGATCAGGTCGAAGCCATCATCAAGAGAGTGTTTCGGTTGGCGGCTCGGCGGCCGCAGCTCTTGGGTCTGGTAAGAGAGGTCAGTCGCCCTGGGTCGCTGTCGGCCGAACGTTTGGCTGATCGTGTCGGCCCCGTCTTCTCCAGAGCCGCCGATTTCCTTGAACGGGAAATGGA
>CAZHMP010000059.1:0-5563 GCA_964533595.1 uncultured Acidimicrobiales bacterium
ATCGGCACGTTTGTGTAGGTGCCGGACCGGAGGGCAACCATACGACCGAGCGTGCCGTCGATAGCCAGGTCGACCGCCATGATGGCGTAGTTCATACCAACCATCAGATCGAGAGAATCAGGATTGCCGGACCTCGACAGATACCCGAGTTCTTGGAGAATGATTCCCTCTCCGGTTCTTTCCTTGATCAGATCACCGGTCTGCTTGCCAATTCCACCGAGCTTGCGGTGCCCGTACGCATCGGCCTCCCCTGAGAGGCTCATTTCGCCGCCCTTGATGGTCGCTCCCTCAGAGATCGTGAGCATGGCGTAATTGCTGGGGTTGGTTCGTTTGTCGGACATCACAAGGTCGGTGAGGTGGTCGATATCGAACGGAACCTCGGAAATCACGGCCCGGTCGACTCCGGACAAGTAGGCGGTTATGAGAGAGGTTTCCCCGCTGTAGCGACCGAACAGCTCGATCACGGCGATTCTCTCGTGTGAGCCGGTGCTGGTGCGAAGACTGTGGATGAACTGCACTCCACGAGTGACTGCGGTGGAGAAGCCGATGCAGTAGTCGGTGCCGTGAACGTCGTTGTCCATGGTCTTGGGAATTGCCACAACCGGCACGCCTTCCTCGTGCATTCGCAGGCCGTATGAGAGGGTGTCGTCGCCACCAATTGGCAACAGCACGTCCACGTGAAGCGCGTCGAGCACGCGAAGGACGTGTGGAGTGAAATCGAACGGACCATCACCCACCGCTTGGTCGGCGAGGAATTCGGGCACGTCGGCGGCGGCGACGTGACTTGGTTTGGTCCTCGAGGTGTGCAGAAAGGTTCCGCCAGTGCGGTCGATTGTTCGAACCGCGTGTCGATCAAGGTTGATGGTGTTGGCTTTGATCGATTCCGGGTTGTCGGGGTCGCATTCCAACAGACCTCCCCAGCCCCGGCGGATGCCGATGACCTCGTGGCCCTCATCGATCATTCGGTTGACCGCCGCCTTGATGCATGGATTCAATCCGGGGACGTCGCCTCCGCCGGTGAGTATTGCTGCACGCATCATCTTGCCTCTCGTCTTGATCCGATCTGTGCCCTTACCCTCGCGCATATTTGGGCCGAGTGTGGATCAAGTTCGGTGGTCGTTCGAGCGGCCGTCCTTGGCGCTCTGGCCGTCGCCATTCTCAGGTTCTATTCTCCAGCAATGGCCCGACCTGGTAGTCGAGATTCCGGACGCTTGCCGGTCGAGCGGTTGCACGCCGGTGCGATCGACATCGACGAATTCGCGACGCAATGTGGAGAGATCGCAGAATCCGCTGACTATCAATTCGCTCATACGGTCGAGGCGAATATTCCGGTGTACTCGGGAGCCGACGTGCGTCGTGTCGTCGCCGACGGCACGGACCGAGTGGCTCTGATGGATGAGTGGGCCAATTGTTTGGCCAACGGTGCAGGTGTGTTTGCCGTGTCCGGAGCATTCGGGAATCTGCGAGCTGTGGATGCAATGACCGATCTATTCAGACAGGTTGTCGCGGCCGAAAGCGTCGATCACCCGCCACCCGCGGATCATTTTGCTGAAGCGGGTGCCAACACGCGGGTTTGGAACATCCTTCAAAAGAGCGCAGTGGCAAACCCTGAGGTATTTGCGGCCTACTACAGCAATGTCGTGGTGGCGTTGGCGGCCGAGGCCTGGCTGGGCCCGTGGTATCAGCTCAGCGCCCAGGTCAACATCGTGCATCCAGGCGGGTCTTCACAGCATCCCCACCGCGATTATCACCTGGGCTTTCAAGTCGATTCCGATGTCGCCAGGTTTCCGGCCCACGCACATTTGCTCTCCCAGGCCCTCACACTCCAAGCCGGAATCGCTCATTGCGACATGCCCATCGAGTCCGGCCCGACGAGGGTTTTGCCTTACTCACAGCGATACACCGCCGGGTACATGGCCTGGCGCGATGAACGCTTCGTGGAGTTCTTCGAAGAGAATTCGGTGCAGCTGCCACTCGCGAAGGGTGACGCCGTCTTTTTCAACCCCGGTCTTCACCACGCTGCCGGCGCCAACAGAACGGATTCCAGTGAGCGAGTTGTCAACCTTCTCCAGATCTCATCTGCGATGGGCCGTCCGATGGAGGCGATCGACACCTACGAGATTTCGAAGAGCGTCTATCCGGTAGCACGGAGGATGATCAGGTCTGGGGCTCTTTCGATCGAGGAGGTCGACGCGCTGATAGCGGCGAGCGCCGACGGTTATTCGTTTCCCACCAATCTCGATACCGACCCGCCCTCCGACGGGATGGCGCCTCGGACCGCCCAGCGGATCATGTCGGTGGCGCTGAACGAGGACTGGTCGACCACCCGATTCTCAGAGGCGTTCGCTTCTCACCGCGCCAAACGCGAGGCATGATCTATCTCGATCCAATCGGGAGATTGGATCAGGGCGTTGCCAATGGCAGCCCGCCCTCCGAAACGAGAAGCTGCTGCACCAGATCCTTCGACTCCTCGGGCCCCCTGGAGTCGACGATGGTGGAGCCGTCGAGTAGGTAGCCCTGACCCTCGCGTTGGGCAAACACGGTGGCGTCGGTGTAGAGCCTGGGTTTGGTAACGGCCGGGTCGCCGTGCTCAGGGCAGAACGTCATGCAGTTGCCACAGTTGTTGCACAGTTCCACCAAGACCAGATATTGCTGCCTGCCTTCCATCCCCTCAAGGCTTCGAATGTTGAAGAAGGCGTCGTTGGGACACACGGTGACACAGAAATTGCACGCAACGCAGCCGAACATCTCGAGTTCGTGGTCTACCTCGCGTGGCAGCTTGGAGTTGCCGGCAAAGTTGTAGGCGCCGACGCCCTCTCCTCGGATGTGGGCAACGTGACGCTCCGCGGAACTTGCGAATCCGGCAGCCTCGGCCTCGCTCTGGCGAGACTGTCTCCATGACGGGAGGTCGGAGAATCCAGCCTGGCTGATTTCCTTGGTAAGGCCGCGAAGCATTGGCGCCAGCCGTCCGTATCCGCCGGGCTTCAACAGGTCCGAACAGATGGTGGCCGGATTGACGCCCATGGCGATCGAGTCCGCCAGATTGTCCTTGGTTATGCCCGCGGAGAAACTCACCATCACGTCACCGTCGTGGCCAGGGATGTCGAGGCGCCCCGGTAGTGCCTCCGACAGAGCTTGCAAAAGCGAGGAGGCAATCACATGCAGGGGCGCACCCGAGAGGTAGAGAGTCTCGTCGGGAATCCACTTCTTGGTGTTGTCGACCATGAGTGTGTTGGTGAGTTTGATGCCGAAGCGGCGGCCACGCTCCTTGGCGTAGTCGTTCAGCTCCTCGATGAGGCCCACAGCGCGGTCGAACTTGAGATCCGGCTCGAACGATGACTCCTGAATTGACACATCGTGATATCCGAGTTCGTCATTGATAATCGACGACACATGTTTGTGGCCGAGAAGGGTGGGGTTGAATTTCACGACGACGTCGAGTTCGTGGGCATCGATCAAATGTTTGATGATCGATTCGATTTCCTCCGGAGGGCAGCCGTGAAATGTCGACAAAGTGAGAGTCGTGGCTATGTGCGGATCGAAGTCGAGATCGGCCATTTCGGCGAACGGGCCGGTGATCTCGGGTCGGAGCCGATCTATCTCCCGCGTGGCGTCACGCATGCCATCGAGGAAACCGTCGACCTTGTCGGTGGTGATGCCGGCCAAGTCGTATCCGACAGACATGTCGAACACGTGGGGTCCGGGGTCGGGTCCCACGAATTCGGCCAGTGGCTCCCAATGGCGAAGGATCTCCACCAGCATGCTGGCCTTGACGTACTCGGTGAGGCTTTGCGGAACCGAGAGCTCCTGGCTCCACTCGATGTTGTATCCGATGGTCTGCATGTCGATGCATGGTCGGGCGATTTCGAGATCGTCCATGACCTGCACCGTTTTGAGCTCGAACAGGCGCGACCCACCGAGCCAACCGAGAACGATGTTTTCCGCGAGTTGGCTCTGAGGTCCGGCCGCCGGGCCAACAGGCGTGGCGCATCGGCGCCCAAGAAAATCGAACCCGAGATCGACATCGGGGTCGGGCTTCCAGATCCTGGCGTTGGGCAGGTCGAAGATCTTCTTGCGGGTCTTCCACTCATGATCAATTCGCCCCAGAAGCGTGGCGAGCGACATCGGAGTGAGCGGCGCGTTCATTGACGCACCATAGTCGACTCGCGATCAGCGAATAGCTGTAAGTACTCGCCCGATCCGATCGTGACTCTTGCCCACGATCGATTCGTAGGCCGCCGGGTCGGTGGCTCCTTCGGTGACCACTATGAGGATCGTGCTGTCGGCTCTGTTGGGAAGCGCCACACCTGCGTCATCGCTGGACAGGAGGGCCTTGAGCCCGGCCAGCGACGCCGCACCAGTCTCTCCGGCCACCACCGCTGCGGCAGCCAGGTCGCGCATTGCCTGTCGGGCTTCGTCGTCGTCGACGCTCACCAACCAGTCGATTCCCGAAGAGAGGCGAGGCCAAGCAATGAGCGATGGCCGTCCGCAGTTGAGGCCAACCATGATCGAACGGTGTGGGCCGGGAACATGGGTGATGCCACCCTCGAGTGCTGAGACTTGGACGCAATTGGCCGTGCTCGGCTCCACTCCCACGATCGTGGGGGTGCGCTGGCCACTCCGGTAGTGGGTGACGGCGGCGGCCATGAACGCTCCCACTCCCATCGGAACAACCACCATGTCGGGGTGTTCGAGGTCACTGGCGTCGATGGCCTCGTCGACCTCGGAAAAGATGGTTGTGTATCCCTCGATGACTTGCGCCGGGATGGTTTCGTATCCGGGCCAGGATGTGTCGGAGACGACTATGCAGTTTTCGCCGGCCTCTTCGCCGGCTCTGGCGACCGCGTCGTCGTAGTCGCCGTCGACAATATGAACGACCGCGCCCTCGGACTCCATGGCCTTGATGCGGGCTCGGGCCATTCCCTGAGGAACGAATATTTCGGCGGAGAATCCGAGTAGCCGTGCCATGAACGACACGGCTCGACCATGGTTGCCGTCGGTGGCAGTTGCCAGCTTGAACGGTTTGAGGTGGGCCAAGTTGGCGGCCAATTCGTTGATGTTGCCCCAAGGCTCGGGTTCGTGTCCGATATGTGCGCATATCGCCTGATAGGTGGCCCAGGAGGCGCCGAGAATCTTGAAAGAGGGCAATCCCATGCGGCGCGTCTCGGCCTTTACGAGAATTCGCCGTACTCCAAGCTGGCGGGCCAAATCCGGGGCATCGAGCAGGAGCGTGGGGGAGTAGGCCGGCATTCTCCGGTGAAATGCAGCAATCGCCTCTGGGGGCGGATCCCACACCTCTCCACTTCGAAGGGGATTGGCGACAACGACATTTGACATGACCGGCAGCTCCTTTCGCTCCGGTATATCAGGTCAACCGGATTTGCAATCGGGTGCAACCGGAGTGTCTCATCGTCGATGGCGTTCCACAGCGGTTGTTGCTCCGTCTCTACTGAGCGGTCCAACCACCATCGACCGACAAGATCGAACCGTTGACGAGATCGCCGGCCTGCGAGCAGAGGTAGATCACGGCGCCGGCCACGTCTCGTTCCTTGCCGACATGGCC
>CAZHMP010000059.1:5663-10928 GCA_964533595.1 uncultured Acidimicrobiales bacterium
GATCGGGCGGTGACGGCGACGGTTGCTCCGGCCGCGGCCAACGCCTCGGCAAGTGATCTGCCGATGCCGCGACTGGCTCCCGTGACAACGACCACCTGTCCCTCAAGACCGAACGAAGGTAGATGCTGAGACTTCATGCTCCACTCTCCGACGTGCGTGGGGTGATCTGGAAGACTTCTTCGCGTTGAATCAGCATGGTGAGGATCGATTGGAATGCTTGGTCGTCGACTTTTGACAACACCATGGTGAGGTGGCGGAGCCCGTCATCTTCGGACATCCAAACACGTCTTACATCGCCGCCCGCGTCGTTGACCGACGCATAGAGAGGCCCGAGTGTTCCGTGGCCGGGCTCGTAGAGCAGTTCGAGACGTCGCTGGTGGGCGAAGATTCTCGATGGGCGAAGTGAGCCGAGAACGAGTAGAGAAAACAGAGCCACGACGCCACCGGCGATGGTGACGGCATAGAGCCCAACGGCTGCTCCCACGCCAAGTGCAGCGGCCACCCAAAGTGTGGCTGCTGTGGTGAGGCCGGTGACGTGAATCCCGCTCCTCATGATTGTGCCCGCCCCTATGAATCCGATGCCCGTGACAACTCCGGCGGCAAGACGACCGGGGTCGACGCGTGCACCTTCGATACCGAATGCGCCGGCCAGCGTGAACATCGCTGCGCCCAGCGCGACGAGCGTGTGAGTTCTCAGACCCGCAGTCTTGCTACGGGTCTCGCGTTCGTATCCCAGAACTGAACCGAGCGCGGCAGCAAGGACCAGACGCCCAATCATCTCCAGAGTCGATATGTCGGTCAAGGGTTCTCCTCGGTTATGGGGACATTACCGTCGGCCAACCGGACAGGCTGCCGGCGAGGAATATGCATGTGTCCGCAATCACATTGACAAAGCCCACTGAATCGATACAGTGAACGTGCTGAATCGATTCAGCAGGCCAAGGAGGCCGAGATGAACACCCTCAGTTTCACCACATACGTCAATGCTCCTGCCGACGAGGTCTCGAAGGTCGTCTCCTCGGTGCAGGCCCCGGTACCGACCGGTGCCGTGGTTGAAGTTCTGCCGTTCGTTGATCGGACCCAAGTTGTGGTTCGCATGCCCTGGCACGCCGACAGCGAATCGAATCGCTCGGAAAGCACCCTCACCGCGACGCGATTCGTCAGAGCGCTCGACATGGCGGCTTTGGCAGCCTGACACCCGGTGGCGGCGCACGTGCGGACTGCGCCTAGGTTGTCCGGGATGGCGAAAGTCACCCTTCAGTCGATTGCAGACGAACTCGGCGTCTCACGTACCACGGTGTCCAACGCCTACAACCGAGCAGATCAACTCACGCCGGAACTTCGACAGCGCGTGCTCGACGCCGCCGATCGGCTGGGCTACGCCGGCCCCAACCTGGCGGCACGCACCCTTCGTACCGGCCGGCGCAACGCGGTCGGTCTGCTGTTCACCGAAGACCTGAACTACGTCTTTGGTGACCCCGATACTCAGGCATTTCTGAGCGGCGTCGCCGAGACCACCGCCGGAGTTGGCACTGGGCTGATGCTCCTGCCCGTCCCCCCAGGTCACGATCTCGCCGTTTCTCCGGTTCCCCTCGGTGCCGTGGACGGGTTCATCGTCTACTCGGTTGCGAGCGGTCACCCCGTGCTGGGTCTGTTGGAGAGAGCGCACGGTCCGGTCGTGGTCGTTGATGAGCCAGACAGCGCCGATATCGCCGGATTCGTGGGCATCGACGATCGGAGTGGTGCGGAGATGGCCGCCCAACACCTGATCGAACTCGGTCACCGTCGCATCGGCATACTCACCGGGCCACTCGGCATCGATCCTCAACCAGGGCCGGTAGATCGCGCTCGGCGCGAGTCTGCCACGGTGAAGGTTGCAAGGAACCGTCTCGAGGGGAGCATGCAACCCTTGGCAGCTGCTGGGCTGGATATGGAAACGGTGGCGGTCTGGGAGGCGCACCGCAACGACCCGGACGCCGGCAGGACGGCGGGATCGGAGATCTTGGCAGCCAACCCCGACATCACCGCACTGCTCTGCTTCTCGGACCGCATCGCAATTGGCGCGTGTCAGGCGGCCCGACGCCTCGGCCTGTCCGTACCCAACGATCTGTCCGTGGTCGGATTCGATGACATTCCCCGGGCCACCACCTGGGATCCTCCGCTCACAACGGTGAGCCAGCCCCTGGTCGACAAGGGTCGGCTAGCGGCACGGATGCTTCTCGATGTGATTGATGGCGCGCCGGCAGTGCGGAAGGTGCTTCCCATCTCGATGGTCGTCAGGTCGTCGACCGCCCCACCCCGCGTCGATGGTCGGCCGATCGACTGAACTCGGCCCTTCCCACGAACCCCGAGTAGCGGTACTGTGTGCCACACGCGAGGGGGTGGTTGCCATGGGCAGTCGCCACATCCGGTGGGGCCACGAGACCCGGTCCGGGCTTGGATCCACCGCGCCGCCCACACGTCTCAACGAGGTGGCTGGTTTCTCGCGTGCCGAAATCGTCCCTACAAGCCAGGAGGGCCAAATGTGGACAAAGATTCGAAGACCGCTGACTGCGATATTGCTCGTTCAAGCAATCGTTTACATGGCGGGAAGGGTGCTGGAACGTCGGATGACCAAAGGCGATGAGGAAAGCGACGAGTTCAAGGTTGCCGCGATCTGCAACGGGAAGGGCTTCCACAGCCATGCACGTCATCTCAAGTCCGGCTCCGTGGTTGCCGGAATCGGGGGAGTCGACATCGATCTGCGAGACGCCACTCTCGACCCAGACGGCGCCAACCTCGAGATGAATGCCCTGATGGGCGGTATCCAGCTCACTGTGCCCGAAGAATGGGCCGTGGAGTTCGACTCCGAAACGATGGCCGGCGGCTTCCAAACCGACGTGACACCACTTTCCAAACTTGCAGACGACGCGCCCCAACTCCACATCCATGCGGTGACCCGAATGGGTGGATCAATGGTGACCGCAGAACCTTAGACATCTGATCGGCCGGTGCTGGCGTCGCGTCGCTCCGACTATCTGCGCGATGATCACAAGATGACAGATCAACCCTGGCAGGGAGACGCCTGCTCACTCGTGGAGGCATTTCGACGCGGGGATCATTCACCCACCGAAGAGCTGCAGGCAACCCTCGACGCAATCGCCGATAGCGACCTCAACTGTTTCGCTCACATGCATGCGGAGCAGGCACTGGAGAAGGCAGCATCGGCCGACGTTGCCAAGCCATTCGGAGGGGTGCCCGTCGGCATCAAGGAACTTGACGCCGTGGAAGGCTGGCCCTTCACGGAAGCCTCGCTGGTTTTTGCCGACCGCAAGGCGGAGTTCACCGCCACCGCCATCCAGCGACTATTCGATGATGGTGGAGTCGTGCCAGTGGGCCAGACGACGGCGAGTGAGTTTGGTGGACTCAACGTGAGCATCACCAAAATGAACGGGATCACCCACAACGCTTGGCAAAAGGGACGGACTGCGGGCGGTTCATCAGCCGGTAGCGCGGCAGCTGTCGCCGGCGGCCTGGTTTCGCTGGCGTCGGGTGGCGACGGTGGCGGATCCATCCGCATACCTGCGGCCTACAACGGTCTTGTCGGCATGAAAGGTACCTACGGACGCATCCCTCGGGGCCCGCATGCCTTCATCAGGCCCAACACGATTGTCTCGGGATGTCTCAGCCGGTCGGTCAGAGACGCGGCTCGTTACTACGACGTTTGTGCGGGCGCGGATCCCCACGACCCCACATCAATCCCGTCAGCCGGGAATTGGGAGGGTTCCTTGGGGACGCATGATCTGGCGGGGAAGAAGGTCATCATCGATCCCGGTCTCAGCGGCGTACGTCTCGACGATGGGGTGGAGGCGGCAACGCGGGCGGCTGCGGAGCAATTTGCCCGGGATGCCGGTCTCATAATTATCGACCATCGGATGGATCTCCCGCGTCTCACCGCTCAGTGGATGATGGGCAACAACTCGACTCTCGTTGCCGACCTCGACGACCTGTGGCCAAAGTGTCGCAACGATCTGACCGACGAGATCGAGATCGGCATGATCTTGTCGCAGTCGTTGTACAACATTCGCACGGCAGCAGCGGCCGAAGCGCTGCGAGTGCAGGCCAACGAGGTTTTTGCCGAGGCCTACGACGAGGCCGATTTCATCATTTGTGCCACCAATCCGGGCCCGGCATTCGCCGCTGATGCAACGATGAGCAATCCGGAGAAGAGTTTCATAGACAACGCCGGTTCGAGCGCGGTCATGTCATTCACATTCAGACGGCTGATGTGGTTGATTCGCATGGGAGGCACCGTGGCCCAGCGGATGCCGACAAGGATTCTCCAATGGGTGTCTGACAAGTACCCGGATGTCGTCAATATGGGTGCGCTCACCATTGCAGCCAACATTTACGGAAACCCTTCAGTTTCGGTGCCCATCGGATTTCTCGACGAGCTGCCGATCGGCATGCAGATCATGGGCCGACACCACGAGGATGCGCTGGTGTTCGATGCGGCCTTGGCGGTGGAGCGGGAACACCCGTGGCCTCTCACCGCCGGGGCTCCGTCATGACCCTCAGCGACTACAAGTCAGCGCTGGTGACGGGGGCATCGAGTGGAATTGGGGCGGCGACGGTGGCCGCGTTGCGGGCCGGCGGTATCACCGTCCACGCGGTGGCTCGGCGGGAGGATCGACTGAAAGCATTGTCGAAGTCGACTGGATGCGAGATCCACGTGCTCGACGTGCGCGGCACCAGTGAAATGGTCGCCCTCGCTGAGAAATTGCAGCCGGACGTATTCGTCAACAACGCCGGATTGGGACGTGGCTTTGGAGGCTTGGCCGATGCCACGGCCGAAGACATCGATCGGACCTTGGGCACCAACGTCACGGCGGCAGTCCACGCCATTCGGGCGGTGCTTCCGTCGATGATCGACCGTGGCCGGGGCCACATCGTCAACATGGGTTCAATGGCGGGTCTGTATCCGCTCCCCGCCGCCTTGTACGGAGCCAGCAAGGGTGCTGTTCATATGCTGTCGACCAACCTCCGGCTCGAACTGCAGGGAACCGGCATAAGGGTCACCGAAATATGCCCCGGTCGGGTCAGCACAGAGTTTTACGACGTGGCGGTCGACGATCCCGAGGCGAGCGCCAAGGCCAAGAACTCGGGCGTAGAAGAGGTCACGGCCCACGACGTTGCCGCCGCGATCGTCTACGCAATCGATGCTCCGTGGCGGGTCAACGTGAACCGAATCGAACTGCAACCAACTGAGCAGACCTATGGCGGAAG
>CAZHMP010000059.1:11028-12591 GCA_964533595.1 uncultured Acidimicrobiales bacterium
GACGACGAGGGTTGGCACCGGGTGATGCGAGTCAACGTTGACGGCGTCTTCTTCATGTCGCGGGCTGCGCTTCCCCACATGGTGGCCCAACGATCGGGGGTGATCGTCAACTTCGGGTCGATCTGGGGCGGGATTGGCGCCGCCGGTGTGCTGGCGTACTGCGCGTCGAAAGGTGCTGTTCACCAGATCACAAAGTCATTGGCGCTCGAGCATGCAACCGACGGCATTCGTGTCAACGCCGTGGCGCCGGGCGAGGTGGACACACCCATGCTTTCTTCGGGCCGCGCCCATCGCCCTTCCGCCGAGGACCTACAGGAGATGGCCGACGCCACGATCCCCATGAAGCGTTTGGCCCGACCCGACGAGATCGCCAACGTGGTCGTGTTCCTCGCCTCCGACGATTCCAGCTACATGACCGGCGCGATCGTGGCGGTCGACGCCGGCTACACCGCCCGCTGAGGTTGGGTCGAATCTGATCAAGTGAGTTAGGTAAAGGGTCAGCGCAAAGAGTACGAGAGCACAGGCCTGGTGGAGCGATCCAAGTATCACCGGCACATGATTCACGAGTGTGAGGATCCCGAGTGTGATCTGAATCCCAACCACCGCGATCAAGCACCAGCCAACCAATTTGGTGGTGCGATCACGCCTGACCCGCATGGCATGCAACGCGAAACTGGGCACCACAATGGCCACGACGAGGGCCAAGAAGCGATGCTGGAATTGAACGGTTATCAAGTTCTCGGTGAGGTTGGTCCATGTCGGTTGCAGTACCAGCAGGTCGTTCGGCACGACGCGACCGTTCATCAAAGGGAACGTGTTGAATCCGGATCCAGCGTGGGTGCCGGCCACCAGTGCGCCGGAGCCGAGCATCATCACCACCAATGACACCACACCAAATCCAATTCGGTGATCGATGCTCGACTCTTCAAACGGTCGGCGGGGGTGACGCTCGAAGAGTCCCCAAGCCACCCAAAGAGTGGCGCCGAGAATGGCTGTTGCGGTGAGTAGGTGAGCGGCCAGACGGTATTGGCTCACACGCGGTTGATGGACCAACCCGCTGCTGACCATGAACCACCCGAGTGCACCCTCGAGCCCGACCAGTGCGACAAGGCCCACCAATCGCAGGCCAAGATCGCGTCCGACCCGCCGCCTCACGATCAAGTACGAGATCGGGATGAGGAGAACCATGCCGACCACCCGCCCGAGCAGGCGATGAAAGTACTCCCACCAGAAAATCGACTTGAACTCCCCAAGGGTCATCGTTGAGTTGACGAAACTGAACTCCGGCGACTGGCGGTAGGCGTCAAATGTGCGAATCCACGCATCGTGGCCCAGCGGTGGGAGAGTACCCACCACGGGATCCCAGTCGACGATCGACAGACCAGATCGCGTCAGCCGGGTGATGCCGCCAATAACCACCATCGCATAGACGAGTCCGGCCACGACAAGAAGCCAGATTCCGATTCGTCGATGCAGTTCGTCTGCCTCATCGGCCGGGTGGCGAATGACGGTGCGGGTCACCGATCGAAGCTATGTCGAGCAACCGGACAACGAAAAGCCGGG
>CAZHMP010000059.1:12691-16766 GCA_964533595.1 uncultured Acidimicrobiales bacterium
CCGGGTTTCAGTAGGTGAGGATGACGACGGGAATGTCGCGCTCGGTCTTGGCCTGGTATCCGGCATAGCCATCGTTGGCCGCCACGATTTGTGGCCACAGCTCGGCCTTCTCGTCGGCGTTGGCAACTCGTGCCTTCATCGCCCTGGTGGATCCCTTCATCGTGACTTTCACCGAGGGGTTGTCGCGTAGGTTGAGAAACCATGCCGGGTGATGATCAGCGCCGGCTTTCGAAGCAACTATCACCAACTGAGTGTCGCTGTGGACTGGAGCTGTGAGCATCGTCGTGCGCGCCTTACCGCTTCGCCGGCCGATGGTTTCGAGTTCGAGAACCGGCATCCCCTTGGCGGATCCGAGCAACCGTCCACCGCTGATCCGATAGATCTGCTGGTGAACCCCGATGAGGGCCTTGGCGAGGAGATTCTTGGCATTGTCCATGATTGAAGAATAGGACTTCATTCCCTGTAATGGCTGCCGAAGAGTGGATAGACAGAACGCCTGACTTCGTCTATGGGCTGGAGTGATTGATGGAACGGATTTGGCGCTCGATCGGAGTTGCACTGGGACGGCACTGGGCCCTGGTGTTGGGCGCGGTGCTAGCCATAACCGCTGTGCTGTCGCTCGGATTGGCACGGCTGGATTTTGCGACGGGCCAGGACAGCTACCTCGACCCGACATCGCAGGCTGCCATCGACAACGTCGAATACCAAGACGCTTTCGGCGGCGAGGCCATCATCCAATTGTTCACGATGGATGAGGGCCATACCGTCGGCGACTTGTTCACGCCGGGCAACGTGACGGTGATTCGCGATCTCGAAGCTCGTCTTCGTGCCATTCCGGAGGTCTACGCGGTGATATCGCCTCTCACTGCCCTCGAATGGAGCGAGGCCATCAGCAACGGTCCAGGCACAACCGGTCTGATCTCCGCGGCCAAACGCGACCCCGATCCGAAATCGCAGGAGCTGCGAAATTCCGACATTGCCTTGAGTCTGGCGAGGCTCGGAGCGGTCGACACTCGTGAGATCGGTCGAGCCGACTGGAACGATTTTCTGCTCTATGCCAACCGTGGATTCGTGTCAGAGGCCGGTGAGGTCGTTCCGCCGGCTCAGCCCGACAAGGACATCAGACGGTCGCTGCTGGGGAGCTTTCCGAATCAAACGACGGCGTTGGGTGCGGTGATTCTCAACGGCAATGCCAGCCTCGACGAACTCTCGTCGGCAACTGATGCCGTGTTGGCGGTTGTGGAGAACCTTCAGCTCGACAACGTGAGCACTCTCACAACCGGCACGCCCGTCTACCTCAAGGACATCAACGATTACTTGCAGGGCGGCATGCTCACATTGGGTCTGCTCGCCCTGGTGGTGATGGCGCTTGTCTTGTTGTTCATGTTCCAGGTGAGGTGGCGGCTCCTGCCGTTGCTATCGGTTGTGATTGGGATTCTGTGGGCGTTCAGTCTCTTGGG
Organism: uncultured Acidimicrobiales bacterium; assembly: GCA_964533595.1. Lineage (GTDB taxonomy): Bacteria > Actinomycetota > Acidimicrobiia > Acidimicrobiales > Aldehydirespiratoraceae > SZUA-87. The sequence continues at coordinate 14,152 of CAZHMP010000059.1, forward strand.
TTTCCTTGGAATCGATCTTTCCCTCGTGACCATCTCCGGGCTTCCGATCTTGATCGGGATGGGCATCGATTTCGCCATTCAGATTCACAATCGGGTGGAAGAGGAGGTCGTGATAGACCGCTCCGATCACCCCATCGCCGAGACGGTCGCAAATGTGGCGCCACCGTTGTTGGCGGCTGTGGTGGCGGCGGTTGTGGCCTTCTTGGCGTTGCGCGTCTCGCAGGTGCCGATGATCCGCGACTTCGGTGTGCTGCTTGCGGTCGGCATCGTGGTGCTGCTCGTGGTGGGAATCATCGTTCCCGTCACGGTTCTGGGATCGCGTGAGTGGAGGCATCGCACGAAAGTGCGGTCCGGCTCATTCACCGAGCGACTCGTGGTGAAACTCGGATCATTGTCCACTCGCTGGGTCGTTCCGCTGGCGGCCGTTGCCATGATCGTCATTGCTCTCGGTGTGGGTATGGAGAGCCGGACCAACATTCAGTCCGATCCACTGCGGTGGGTCGATCAGGGATCTCAAGTTGTGGCCGATGTGAACGCGCTTGAAGACGCGGCCGGTTTCTCGTCGACGCTCGGTGTCATGATCGAGGCCAACAACGTTGTCTCACCCGAGATCAATGAGGTTCTCACGAGTTTCATTGCCGACGCCGAGGCCCGGCCCGATGTCGTGTCGTCCTCCAGTTTGGTGGGCACGATGTCCCAGATCATCGACATCGATGGAGCTACTCCACTTCCCCCGACGGCGGAGGATCTAGAGGCGATCTACGAGATTGCGCCCGTCGATATTCAACGGTCGCTTCTTCGTCCGGACTTCACCGCCACACAGGTCAATCTCAATCTCGGACCGGCGAGCCTCGAGGAACGGTCGGTGTTCGTTGACGACCTTCAGGCGGATCTTGACTCCCGGATAGCGGCGATCGACTACGCATCTGATTCGGTGCTCACCGCCGAACTCGCATCGGGTCAGGAACCCGTTCGGGCCGTGCCTGCCGGGCTCGCCGTGGTGGGTGTCGGCCTGCTCAAGAATCTCACCGCCAACCGGCTCGCCCTCACCTACGTGGCTCTCGCCGCGGCCGCGTTGTGGCTGGTCGTGAGGTTCAGGAGCGTTGCGCGCGCTGCGCTCACATTGGTACCGGTCACGCTGGCAGTGGGCACGTCGTCGGTGATCGTGAGCGGACTTGGAATCACGTTGAGCCCTCTCACGACCGTGAGCGGCCCGCTCGTGATTGCATCGTGTGTTGAGTTCGCCGTGCTGATAACAGCGCGCTACATCGAGGAGCGCGAGAGGGGGCTGAGCTCACGTGAAGCCACCGACACCGCGTCGGCCCGCACCGGTCGGGCCTTCTTCACCTCGGCCGCCACCACGGTTGGCGGGTTCGCCACGCTCATGATCTCGCCGCTGCCCCTACTGCGTGACTTCGGTGTGATCGTCACTCTCAATGTTGCCATCGCGTTGTTGGCCGCATTGGTTGCGATGCCGCCCCTTCTTGTGTGGGCGGACGACCATGGTTGGACGGGCATAGCCGGCGTGGCCACGGATAGATCGGTCCGACTCGCCGCTCCTGCCAGGGGTCGAAACCTCGTCGGAGTCGGGGTTGTTGCCGTCGTCTTGATCGCGGCGATCGCGGTGATTCTCGACGATGCGAGCGTTGACAGCGCCGCGGCGGTTGATTCTCAATACTCGGCGCTTGCACTGCCCACCACCACGACCACAACCACCACAACGACGACCACGACCACCCTGCCCGGCGAGGAGCCGCCTCCGGCCATCGATCCAAACGACTACGGAACCGATCGTCCCGAGGGCTTGATTGCCGGAGTCCTCTACGACCTGATGACGGGTGTGGGAGTCGAGCAGAATCAGGCTGTGTGCACGGGAGAGTTGCTACTGAGCCGCATCTCGGAGGAGGACTTGATCGCCTCGGGGATCGCGGAGTTCGGCGATGAAGCTCTGGTTCCCGTGGTGGACGCGGCCCTCGAATGTCAGATCCCGCAGAGCCTCATCGACGACACGATCAGCTCGGCGCGCGGCGAGTAGGAGACCCGGTCCTCGTCAAGCCGCGGCTCTGAATTCCGAGAGGACACGATCCGCCTCGGGATGCTTGGCAATTCGGTGCTCGATGAGGGACTGCTGCTGATCGGCAACAAGAGCGGGTTGCTCGACGGCTGCCCAATGAACAAGATCCGACCAGAGCGAATCGATCAGATCGCTGCCGGCCACCGGATGTCCGCTATCGGACTGAAACGACACCGTCCGAAGTTCGACCAGATAGAGGCGTAACGACTCGACGTGCAGCAGTTCGTCGGTTCGGATTCTTTCGACCACCTCGGCTGCGATAGCGGCTTCGGATCGACGATCCGCGAACAGTTCGGGGTTACGCAACACCGCTTGCGTGTCGGCGAACCCGAGCTCGGCCCTGAATTCGATGATGAGAAGGTTGGCCAGCAGCGAAACCAACCCCTCTGCTTCAGCCGGCACACCCATATGAACCTTGTCTTCGGAAACGGGACGCCCGATGTTCTCGGGCGGGTCGACGTCGGGGTGTGCATCCGGGCCGAAGACGAGGTCGCGGGCGACAAACCACATTGCGTCGTGGCCGCCAATTCCCTCTGAGGGT
>CAZHMP010000060.1:0-16050 GCA_964533595.1 uncultured Acidimicrobiales bacterium
GGCCCCGAAATGTGGAGTCCCTTGGTGAAAACGGGATAGGCGATGGCGCTGCCGCCCTCGGGAGAGGAGCCTGCGAGGAAGCTGCCGACAAGCATGGTGGCCGCTGCCGCCCAGTTGTCGATCACACGATGCCCAAGACCAAAGGCAAGCACCGCGACGAACCAAATCAGCGTTGCGATTCCCGACAGTGCCCAAGCGTATTTTTTCGCGGCCGAAGTCGAAATCATGTGTTGCCGGCGTGCCCCATTGCCTCGAGGATACGCCCATAGCCGGTGCATCTGCAGAGATTGCCCGACAGGCCGATTCGGATCTCGTCTTCGGATGGTTCGGGGTTACGGGCGAATAGGGCGGTGGCCGAGATGATCATTCCCGGGGTACAAAATCCGCACTGGACACCGCCCGCGTCGAGCATTCCTGCTTGAATCGCCGAGAGCTGATCGCCATCCATCACCCCTTCGATGGTGGTGACGCTTTTCCCCTCAGCCTGAACTGCGAGGTAGGAACATGAGTTGACGGGCTGCCCGTCGATCAACACCATGCAGGCCCCGCATTCGCAGTCGTCGCAACCCTCCTTGGTGCCGGTCAGGCCAACTTCCCCGCGAATCACGCTCAACAAGTTGCGGCCAGGGTCGATCTCAAGTGGGTACGACACTCCGTTGACTTCCAATTCGAACGCGTGCGTCATCGGACTGCTCCAATTCCTGTGCTTCGGTTCACCGGTACGGCGATCTCGCCGCCCAGCGCTCGCTGGTGCGCGGCCTCCACCGCTCGTCGGGCCATCACGCCCACGCAATGGCGTCGGTAGTCGGCCGTCGCCCGCAGGTCACTGATCGGAGTGGACTGCTCTGATGCCGCGTTGGCGACCTCTTCAAGAATGGAGTCGTCCAACTCACGACCGGAGAGAATTTCCGGCGCACGGTCTACGGAGATGATGGTGGGCGCCACAGCCGTGATGGCCACAGCCGCACTCGTGATGCGTCCGCTTCCATTCGGATCGAGATCGACGCGAGCTGCCGCGCCGACCACGGCAATTTCCATGGCCCGTCGATATTCGAGGCGGACGTAGGCACTGCCGGAAGATTTCGCACCGCGCGGAATCACCAATCCGGTGCACAGTTCTTCGGGTTCAGCCACGGTGGCTCCGGGCCCGGTCCAGAACTCGGCCACAGGCACCCGCCTTTGACCGCGAGCGGATCGCAACACGACGTCGGCGCCCAGCACGACGAGTGGCGCCCCGGTGTCCATGGCCGGAGAAGCGTTCATCACGTTGCCCCCGATGGTCCCGACGTTTCGCGTCGATGGAGAGCCAACCAGTGATGAGGCGTCGGCCAGCGACGTGTAGCCGTCGATCACCACCTCAGATTTCATGAGCCGGGCGTGAGAGACGACCGCACCAATCAGCAGACCATCGGTGGTCTCCTCGATCGTCGAGAGTTCGCCCACTCGTTCTATGGACACAATCTTGTCGGGGAGCGGGGTCTTGCCGTGTCGGGCCGCTACCACCAGGTCGGTGCCGCCGGCGACGGGACGGTACCCGATGGACATCAGCGCAACCGCCTCATCCACGTCTGCCGCAATCTTGAATTCGGTCATTGCATCATCTCCCACACTCGCTGGGGAGTCATCGGCAATTTCCTGGCACGGCGACCCGTGATCTCGGCGATGGCATTGGCGATGGCCCCAGCCGTTGCAACATTGGGCGCCTCCGCTATCCCTTTCGCTCCTCTCGGCCCGGCTCCGGGGGTGGCAATCTCGACAAATTGTGTTCGTACGATCGGCGAGTCAGCCGCTGTCTGGAGTTTGTACTCGAGCAAAGCCGGATTGCGTTGCCTTCCGTCATCGCCGTAGACGGTGCCTTCGGAGATCGCCTGTCCAACCCCCATCAGCACTCCACCCTCGACCTGGCCGAGTGCGCCAAGGGGGTTGATGATTGTGCCTGAATCGTGCACGGCGTCGACCTCGAGGACCCGGACCACTCCCGTGTCGCGGTCGAGTCTCACCCTCACCACGTGGCACGAGAACTGCGGCGCAGCCCACGCCGCAACGCCCTGATCCCCGACGCAAGTGGAACCGCTGATGTCGGGTATCGGTGGCGGCTGACCCGAACCGTGCCCGATCATCAGCTCACCGTTGGCAGCTGTGGCCGCAAGATCTGCAACGGACACACTTCGATCCGGAGAGCCGGCCACGTGTGCCACTCCCCCGGCCAGCACAATGTCGGCCGCTGCTGCCTCGAGTTGGTCGGCGGCAAGATCTCGGAGTTGCTCTGCGATTTGACCGGCGGCGGCCACTACGGCGCGGCCATTGTTGAACAGCGTCTGAGAGCCTGTCGCCCCCATGTCATAGGGAGCAACACCCGTGTCTTGGTAGATGATCTCGAAGTCGGTGGCATCCATGCCGAGTTCCTCCGCCGCCAACTGGCGCAGTGTCATGACCGACCCCGTACCGCACTCTTGGGCACCGGTGATGATCTGGCCGGCACCGTCGCTGTCGAGTTTGACGTAGGCGCCCGAGGCAACCGGGAAACTCGGCCACCATCCGACCGCCACCCCCATGGCCTCGTCATCGCCGAGATCCTCGCCGTATCCCGCCGACTCGGCTGCCCGACGGATGCACTCGGTGAGACCGATTTCGTCGTATGTCTGACCGGTGGGTCCGACTTTGCCCGTGTCGATCGCGTTGATCATGCGGAACTCGATCGGATCGATCCCCACGGCGGCCGCAACCTCATCGGTGTGGGATTCCCGGGCCCACGTGGCCTGCGGCGCGGTGGGTGCCCGGACCGATCCCGAAGGCTGGTGGTTGGTGTAGACGAGCTTGGACTCCAACTCGATGTTGGGTATCACATATGGCCCGACCACATGCATGGCGGCGAGCTGCGGAAAAAACGCGGCATCAGCCATGTACGCGCCATTATCGAGAATGGCCCGACCGCGTCGAGCCACGATCGCGCCATCGGACTTCACGCCCGTGGTTATCTCGATGATCATCGACTCGCGTCGCCGGTCTGGCGCGGTGAATTCCTCCATGCGGTTGAACACCAACTTGACGGGCCGTTTCGCGATTCGTGCCAGCGCTGCAACGTGGGCCTCGTAGTGGAATCCACACTTGCCACCGAACCCGCCGCCGAGGTGCGGCACGATCACCCTCACTCGGTTGGTTGGCATTTGAAGCGTTTCGCACACGCCATCACGAGCCGCAAATGGCACCTGGGTCGACGACCAGATGGTGACCTTCTCGCCCTCCCACTGGGCTATTACAGCGCGGGGCTCGATCGGGGCAGCTTGCGTGCCATCAGCCACGTAGCGGCCCGTGACAATCTTGTCCGCCTCGGCCATCGCCGCGTCGACATCGCCTCTTGTGATGGACGACAGGGCCGCGAGATTGCCACGGCGTGGGAGAGTTTCATCCGAAACATATGACTCCCACTCCGGATGAACCAGTGGGGAACCCTCAACCAGAGCCTCTTCGATGTCATTCACCACCGGGAGGGGGTCGTATTCGACATCGATCGCGTCGATGGCTCGCTGCGCGGCCTCCGGGCTGACAGCAGCCACAGCCGCCACGACCTCGCCCTCGAATCGCACGACGTCGCGAGCAAACAGCATTCGATCGGCTACGCCATCGCTGTAGCGAACATCTGGAACGTCGGCGGCGGTGATCACCGCGAACACCCCCGGCACGCGTCTGGCTTCGCTCACATCGAGCCGCACGATCCGAGCGTGTGCCACACCCGCGAACATCAGTTTCGCCGTCAACATGCCGGCCAACTGCAGGTCGGCGGTGTAGCGACCACTTCCACTCACCTTGTCGGGCCCGTCGGCCCTCACAAACCTCGGGACCTCTTGGGCACTATCAACTCTGATGCTCATCGGGCTTGCTCCTCATCGGGCCGAAACCGTCTCCCGGCTCGGCTTCTCGGTCTCTCGCTTTATCACAAGAGCCAGCGCCGCCAGCACTATCACCATGCCGGCCACCTGAGTGACGGTGACAGTTTCGTCGAGAATCAGCGCCGCGCCCGCAGTGGACAGAGCCGGAATCGAGAGAACGAGCATCGAGGACACAACCAACCTCACACGACTGTGTGCCCAATTGACGAACAGGTGCCCGGTTCCCGGCACGATCACGAGCGCTGCCAGCCACGCCCAATTCCACCCCGAGGGAACGTAAATGCCGCTGGCGTCGATCAGCGAAATCGGCAACAATGTCAACGCTCCCACGACCCAAACGCCTGTCTGGAACTCGACGATCGGCATGTGAAGACGGGTCTGTTTGGCCATTGCGAAGTAGGCCGCGAACAACAGCATCGCCACGAAGGCGAGGAAGTCGCCTTGCGGGCTCCACGTTGCGCTGAACGACGAACCGAACACGACCAAACCCACCCCAGCCAGAGCCACGAATGCCGTCGCTACCAACATTGCGGTGACCCGTTCCCCAAACCGTCGTGATGCCACGACCAAGAGCACGAGCGGTTGGAGCGCCCCTATCACCGTGGCGTTGGCCACCGTCGTCGACTTCAATGCCACAAAGAACACAGCTATTTCCAAGCTGATCACGACCCCCGAGGGTGCCGCGAGCTTCAAATGCCGAGCCGTGAGCTTCTTTCCGGAGATTCGCATGGCGACCAAGTAGACGACCGCAGCCATGACGACGCGCCAGAACGCAATCTGAACTCCGGGCATGTGAACCCACTTGACAAGAATGTTGCCAAACGTCCACAAGAACATCGTTGTGATTGCGGCGGCGAGTGCCAACCCCGACTTCGAGTCATCCGACGATTCACTCACTTGGCAGCTCTCATGTGTTGGTATGTCCGGGAGCCGGCCGCAACAGGTCCCCGTCCGATTGATGGAACCGTGGCCATCGCTGGCAGTGTATGGCTCAACCTGCTCGCCGACCGTCAAATATTTCCAAGGAATCCAATGCCAGTGCCGACAGCAGAAGACGGGATGCCGCCCGACATCGCGAGCATTCAACGGCGAACCGTGCGGGTGCTCATGGCTGGAGTGATTCCAGCGGGAATGGGCACTTCCGGCGCGTACGCGGCAGCAGCGGTGCTGGCGAAGGACCTCACTGGCAGCGGCGCGCTCGCCGGAATTGCCGCCGCCGGTTATGGCGTGGGGTCGGCGCTCGCCACGGTGCCATTGGCTCGACACATGGCTCACCGTGGCCGCCGCTCAGGCTTGGTTCGAGGATGGATTTTGGCAGGGTCCGGAGCGGCCATAGCAGCGGGCGCCGCTGTGCTGAGTTTCTATCCGCTGCTCTTGATCGGCACAGTTTGCATCGGTGTCGGCAACGCAACGACGCTCACTGCCCGTTACGCCGGATCCGATCTTGCCGGCGAGAGCACCCGCGCCAGCGCCATCGGGCTGATCGTCTGGGCGTCGGCGTTCGGATCCGTGTTCGGCCCCACTGTGGGCTTGGGCCCAGCCGGCCGAGTGTCGACCTGGGTTGGTCTTCCCGAGCTCGCCGGACCATACCTGCTCTCGATGCTCGTGCTCGGCACTTCGGCGGCGTTCGTTGGTCGCTGGTTGCGGCCGGATCCTCTCGTCGTCGCTGGGGGGATCAATCCGGATCGGAAGGTGTCCAGACCTCCCCTACGACAATCCTTCAGCAGAGTATGGGCGAGCGCGAATTCCCGCCTGGCGGTGCTGGCCATGCTTGTGGGCCAAGTAGTGATGGTTGCAGTGATGACGATGACGCCACTTCACATGAAGGACGGCGACCAGTCGCTGCAAATCATCGGACTGATGATCTCGTTCCACATCATCGGAATGTATTTTTTCGCCCCGGTCGTGGGCCGACTGGTTGATTGGACGGGTCCTCGCCCTGTCATCTTCGTGGCGGGCCTCGTGCTGTTCGTCGGTGCCGAACTTGCCGCCCATACTGATGCCGCGGACCGAGTCGGGGTGTTTTGGGGATTGTTCTTGATTGGGTTGGGCTGGAGTTTCGGCCTCATCGCGGGCAGCTCCCTTCTCACCCAGTCGATTCCCATCTCTCAGCGAGTTGAGGCCCAGGGCGCGGCCGATCTGATCATGATCGGTTCGGGGGCCGCGGCCGGCCTGTCATCGGGGGTGGTGGTGCAGTTCTCGAGCTACCACTCCCTGAGCCACTGGACTGGAATCTCGGCATTGCTTCTCGTCGTGGCGGTGGGTCTCACGATTGCGGCGCGAAAACCGCCACCCTCTGCCGGGGCGCTGCCGAAACGGGCGGCAACTACTCGTGATCGGGCAGAGTGAGATCAGCCGCGACCTCGCCGGGAATCGGTTCGGTCATCGCCAAGACCATCGCCTCCATGCCCAAGCCGAGCAGTGACCAGGACTCCATCTCGCCGCCGGGCCCGGTCGGGCGCGACACCGGCGCGACGTCGTCGCTATAGAGCTGACGAACCGCCAACCCGTCGACCAGCGACGCCAGCATTGTCGCAAACTGTTCATAGGTGTAGGCCGGCTTGATCCGGAGCCCGAACACCGTGGCCACCATTTCGTAAAGCACCGCGTAGCCATGAATGGTGTCCGACTCACTGGCAGACAGATCGTCGAGCATTTCCGCATCCGCTGCGCTTCCTTGCGTGGCGACGGCGCCTGCGGCCGCGATGTAAGCAGTCCAGTTGGGTGAGTTGATGATGGCGTTGTGATTTGCCTCACAGCCGATCCGAATGATCATCCTCAGCACGGCAGTGAAATCGGTGGGGCTGCCGCTGTCGAGCCGTGACCGATTGTCCTCGAACACCTTCAGCGCCACCTGGGTGCTGCTGTCATTTTCGGATCGCCCGGGGGATCCCTTGAGCGCGGCTTTGAGCAGCTCTCGCTCCAGCCAGTCCGCCGGACTCACATCGCCGACATCGTTCAGCGCACGGTAGGCGGTTGCTCTGGCAACACCGGACCTATCCACCACATCGGAGAATGAGACCTCGTTCAGCGAGGCGTGAAGGCCCTGTTCGAACATGATCTCAACGCCGGCATCGACCAGCTTGGCTAGGGCCTCATCGTGGGTCGGCTTGCGGCCGGGACGGGCGGATTTGGATTTCTGATCCGGATCCTGTTTAATGAGACTCTCCATATCGATATACCGTGTCTCAATATAGTTCGGTGGGGTGGTTCAAGCTCTGCCGGAGATGCGGTTCACACCCGCCATCACACGATTCCTCCAGGTTTCAGGCGGATTCCGAGTAATTGGAGGCGACGGTTGTACACCGTCGCCTCCATGATCTCATCTTCGAAACGACTCCAAGATAGTCCGGGTAGGGTCCCGCGATCCCAACCGGACGAGGAGACGGATGGAAGGAATCGCGTTCGGCCTCGCCGCGATGGTGCTCATCGGCATAAGCGACTATCTGGGCGCGCACGCCAGCGGCAACTCCACCGCCATGCAGACGGTCAATGCCGCATTCTGGGCCGGAGCCGCGATCGCGCTGATAGCCGCGCCATTCACCGGCGATGTCACCGCCGTCGACATGGCGAAGGGCGCGGTGTCTGGCGTCGCCGTTACCGGTGCGCTCTGGACACTGTGGCGCGGATACGTCGTTTCCACAATGGGAATCACCGCTCCGGTCGCTGCGGTCACGGGCGCGGTTCTACCGGTCTTGGTGGATGTGTCGCGGGGCGATGGCCCCGGAGCCATGGGCGCGATTGGCATGACGCTCGGAGTCACATCGCTGTTGCTCACGTCATTGAGCCGCAGCGGGCGTTCACCACGTCAAGGGATCATCCATGGCCTGGTGGCCGGCGCGATGTTTGCTGTGATGTTCGTGGCCAGCGGCGATACATCCGTCGACAGCGGAGTCTGGCCGATCGTCGCCCAGCGCGGAACCGCTGGCATCATCATCACAGCGACGGCATTTCTGATTCGCAAACCAGCCTTCGCCCGCGGCGACGACGTGAAATGGAGTTCCATCAGTGGCATGGCCGGGGCTGCCGGAGTTGGCTCGATCGTTCTCGGCGCGCAACGCGGGCCGATCGGTCCGGTCACCGTGACCGGCTCGCTCTACCCGGTGGTGGGCATCGCCCTCACCTGGCTTCTCAAGGGCGAGAAGCTCAGATGGTGGCAGGTGATCGGGTTGATAGGGGCTGTGAGTGGAGTTGCGCTGATCGCCGCCGACTAATCGCCATAGGGCTACGGATGAACGTAGGTCCAGCCGAAGCGACCCTTGATGCACAGATGCCCATGAGTGATCGAGTGGTCGGATGGCGACGTGACCTTGACAATTCGGTCGTCCTGGGTGTGCAACTCGAGATTGCATCCCACGCCGCAATATGAACACACGGTTCGAGTGACGTTCTGCTCTTCGGGATGCCAACTGTCGGCCTGTCGAAGATCGAATTCTGTCTTGAATTGGATCGCGCCAGTCGGGCACACTCCGATGCAGTTGCCACAATAAACACAGGCCGAATCGGGAAGAGTGGCGTCGAACTCGGTGGAAATCCTCGCGTCGAATCCGCGGCCGGCCACTGCAATGGCAAACGTGTGCTGCGCGTCGTCTCCGCACGCCTCGACGCACTTGTAGCAGAGCACGCATCTGTCGTAGTCACGGATGTAGAGCTCGTCTTGGATCTTGACCGGTTCGTCGACGGTGGCAGCGGGAAGGCCGGGCTGGTCGTAGCGGGCAGAGTCGGCCCCGTACTCGTCGATCCAATGGGCCAATTCCTTGGCCTGATCGAGTTGCACGCCCGAACCGAGAAACTCGAGCACCATTTTGCGGCTGTGACGCACTCTTTCGGAGTCGGTGTGTATCACCATGTCGTCCTCAGCGACGCGTGCACAAGACGGCACGAGCGCCCGCGTGCCCTCTACTTCCACTACGCAGACCCTGCAGACACTCACCGGTGTCAGGTTCTCGGCCCAGCACAGTGTGGGGGTGTCGGTTCCCGCGATCTCGCACGCTTTGTGGATCGTGGTGCCGGCCGCAACCGTGACCGCCACGCCGTCGATGGTGAGAGTCACGGTCATGACGCACCTCCCACGAGGCCAAGTCGCAACGCCGAGGTGACAGCCGATGATGCCGTGTGCCCCAGGCCACAAATTGACGCATCCACCATCACTTTGGCCATGTCGTCGACCAGTTGTCGACGCTCGGCGTCGAGCGTTCTCGTACGCTCGAGCTGCACCATCGTCTCATGTTGACGGACTGTGCCCACTCGACACGGAACGCATTGCCCGCAGGATTCGTTGCGGAAGAATTCCGAGATTCGCAGCACAACGTCGACCATGTCGACATCGGTGGTGAATGCCATCACGACACCCGATCCGAGAGTTGTGCCGGCAGAACGCGTGTCTTCCAAGGTCAGCGGCAGGCTCAACGAATCGGGTCCCACAAAGCTGCCGGCTGCGCCTCCCATGAGTACCGCCGCGAGCTTGCCGCTACCGGTGAGGCCTCCGGCAAGCTCGAGCACATCACCGAGCGAGGTCCCGAACTCAATCTCGTAGACCCCGGGTTTCGCGACACGCCCCGACAGGCACAACAGCTTGGTTCCGGGTGAGCGTTCGGTCCCGCGGGTTCGGTATTCGGCGGGGCCGATATCCACGATGTCGAGCACGTTGAGCAGAGTCTCCGGGTTGTTGATCGCGGTGGGCTCGCCGAAGAGACCGTGTGTGGTGGGGAACGGAGGCTTGCTTCGTGGTTCGCCCCGGAAGCCTTCGATCGATGCGAACAGCGATGTCTCCTCGCCACAGATGTAGGCGCCTGCGCCGCGGCGGATTTCGATGTCGAATCGATGCTGGCTACCGGCAGCGTCTTCGCCAAGCAATCCGGCTGAACGAGCTGCGACTATCGCATTCTCCAGTCGGGCGGTGGCGAGTGGATATTCGCCGCGGATGTAAATCCAACCGTGCTCGGCGCCGGTGGCAATGCCGGCGATGGTGAGTGCCTCGACCACCGCGAACGGATCGGACTCCATCAGCACGCGATCCTTGAATGTGCCCGGCTCCGACTCGTCGCAGTTGGCCACCACGTGCTTGGGGCGACCGTGCTCGTCGGCAACGGCTCGCCACTTGATCCCGGTGGGGAATGCCGCTCCGCCGCGGCCCGACAAACCCGACTCGGTGACGGCGTCGATCACCGCGTCGGGGCCCATCGCGATCGCCTTGGTCAACGATTCATATCCTCCGTGCGACCTGTAGGACTCGAGCGAAGTGGGGTCGACCAGGCCGACGCGACGGAGCAGACGCAACGAAGGAGAGCCCTGCTGGGGCACGATCATCGCTGCCGCGTCGTCATTCGGGGTGGCGGGAACATGATCCGGGCCGCCAACGCCCTGGACGAACGCCGCCGGGGCTTTATCGCACTGCCCAAGACAAGGTGATCGGTGAACGTGGCCGCCGTTCGACTCGATTTCGGCGATGAGTAGGTCATTTCCGGCGATTCGACATGCCGGGTCGACACACACGTGGGTGATGTCGCCGTCGTGTTCGACGGGCGTGGTTCGAAACATTTCGTAGAACGTGGCCACGCCGTAGGCCTCGGCCGGCGGAATCTGCAGCTGGTCGCAAACGTGATTGAGGCCGCCCGGCGAGATCCAGCCCTTGGCGTTGTTGAGGGCGTGCAGGGCCGGCAACAAGAGGTGGCGATGATCGCGTCGCCTGGACGTGCCACCCCGAACCAGCCGCTCGGTCTCGTGGATGACTACCGATTCGCCACCCAGGGTTTCCTCAATTACTTTCCTCTCGACTTCGTCGGCGGTGTCGGGGCCGAGATGGATGTCAGTCATCGATGCCTCCAGCGAGTGCCAACTTGTCGATGCGGATCGAGGCTGCCTTGTATTCGGCGGTTCCGGACAGTGGATCCCATGCGTCGCTGGTGAGCACGTTGGCGTCCACCAATTCGGGGAAATGGAAGGTGGTGAAGGTGAGACCAACCGGGATGTCCGGCTGGATTCTCACGTTCATCTCCACAGACCCCCTTGGCGAACTGACCTTGACGCGGTCGCCGTCGGCCAATCCGAGGCGAGCGGCGTCGTCGGGGTTCACGTCGATTGCGTCTCCATAGCGGATCGGCGATTCGAGCACGCCGGACTGCACGCCGGTGTTGTAGGAATCGAGCGCCCGGCCTGTGGTCAGCCGCAGAGGAAACTCATCGGTGAGCTGTTCCTTGGGTCCCTCGCTGGCTACCACCGTGAACGGCGCCGGCCCCCGTCCTCCGAGATCGTCTTCCCACAGCCAGCCATGCAGGAACTCACTGCCCGGGTGATCCTCCGACGGGCATGGCCACTGAAGGCCACCCTCATCTTCGAGTCGCTGCCAACTCATGCCGGCGTGGGCTGGTGATAGCGCGCGAAATTCGTCCCACAGTTGTTCCGGCGTGGGGTGCCCCCAGTCGACACCCAGGCGACGTGCCAGCTCGCCGATGATTTCGATGTCGTCACGCGCCTCACCGGGCGGGGCGAGCGCGGCCCGCACCCGTTGCACTCGGCGTTCGCTGGAGGTGACGGTGCCGTCACTCTCGGCCCATGCCACCGATGCCGGCAACACGACATCGGCCATTTCCGCCGTGCGAGTCATGAAAATGTCCTGAACCACCAGGAAGTCGAGTCCCCCTAGAAGGGCACGAATCCGGCTCAGGTCGGCTTCGGAGTCGGCGGGATTCTCACCGATGATGTAGACGCCGCGCATCAGTCCCTGTTCCATGGCCTCGAACATGAGCGTGAGGTGACGGCCGGGCACGGGATTGAGTTCCACCCCGTAGACCGCTTCGAAGCGTGCCCTGTCGGCCTCGTCGGCCACATTGGCAAATCCGGGAAGCTTGTTGGGCAGCGCACCCATGTCGCCCCCGCCCTGGACGTTGTTTTGGCCTCTCAACGGCACGAGCCCCGAACCCCATTTGCCAACATGACCGGTGAGCAAGGCCAGATTGCACAGGGAGAAGACATTCTCGGCACCGTTGTGGTGCTCTGTGATTCCGAGGGTCCACAGGATCTGCGCGGTGTCGGCCGTGGCGTAGGCGTGAGCCATCTCTCGGATGGCATCGGCCGGGACACCGGTTTCGGCTGCCGCAAACTCGAGGGTGTAGGGCTCAACCGACTTGGCGTAGGCCTCGAAGCCCTCGGTCGCATGAGCGATGAACTCGCGGTTGTGGAGCCCTGCATGGATTATCTCACGGGCAACCGCGTTGGCCAGGGCGATGTCAGATCCGACCTCGATTCCGAGCCAGACATCGGCAAACTTAGCGGAGCTCGTGCGACGGGGATCGACCGAATACATCCGGGCCCCGTTGTCGAGGCCCTTCATCAGATGGTGGAAGAAAATCGGATGTGCCTCGCGGGCGTTGGACCCCCACAAGATCACAAGATCGGTCTCCTCGATCTCGGTGTATGAGGAGGTGCCGCCGCCCGCTCCGAACACTGTCGCCAGACCGACGACGGAGGGAGCGTGTCAAGTTCGGTTACAGGAGTCGATGTTGTTCGACCCCATGGCTGTGCGGATGAATTTCTGAGCCGCATAGTTCATCTCGTTGGTCGACTTCGAACAGCTGAACATGCCAAAGCCGTCGGACCCATGCCGGTCACGAATCTGCCCAAATCCCTCGACCACCCGGTCGAGCGCCTCGTCCCAGGTTGCCGGACGAAGCTGTCCGTCATCGCGCACGTAAGGGGTGGTCAACCGGGGAAGTCTTGATGTTCTGCGAGCCATGTCCGGACAGTACCTCAACTACCTCCGGTGAGTAGTCCCGCGGCAGGGTGAATGGCAGGATTGAAATGATGCCTCGGTGCCGGTTGGTTCACCGGTACCGTTCATGCCCATGCGTTGGTCGAATTTGTTCATCCCCACATTGCGCGATGCGCCGGCAGATGCCGAGGCCGCCAGTCACAAACTGCTGGTGCGAGGTGGTTTCATCCGTCAACTCCACGCTGGCCACTATTCGCTGTTGCCGTTGGGTTTGAAGGTCCACGACAAGGTCGAACAAATCGTCCGCGAGGAAATGAATGCGATCGGCGCGCAAGAATTTCTGCTGCCTGCCATGCATCCGGCTTCGGTTTGGCAAGAGTCGGGCCGTTGGGAGGTCATGGGCGACGAAATGTTCCGTCTTCAGGATCGCAAGGGCGCCGACGTGGCTCTTGGCATGACTCATGAGGAAATCTTCACCACGATCGCATTGGAGATTGCGTCCTACAAGACGCTGCCGCAGATCTGGTATCAGATTCAGTGGAAGTTCCGCGATGAGCCGCGGCCCAAGAGCGGGCTGTTGCGAGTTCGCGAGTTCGCCATGAAGGACTCCTACAGTTTCGACCTCGATGCCGACGGTCTCGACAAGAATTTCAAGCTTCATCACGACGCATATGTGCGAATCTTCGAGCGACTGGGTCTGCCGGCTATTCCCGTCGAGGCCTCGTCCGGAGCAATGGGTGGATCAGGGAGCACGGAGTTCATGGTTCCCTCCGATGCCGGAGAGGACGATGTCGTTCGATGCCCATCCGGCGACTACGCCGCCAATCTCGAACGCGCTACTTCGGCGCTGGCCCCGGTTGTCGACCGAGCCGACCTCACCGAACTCACCCGGTTCCCCACGCCGGGCGTGCGCACCATTGCCGCGCTCGAACAGATCGAGGGCGGCGCGCCGGCGATACACCAGATCAAAACGATGGTGATGGTCCTCGACGGTGAGATCACACTCGCTTTGGTGCGCGGCGATCATCAGCTCAACATCCAGAAACTTCTCGACTCAACCGGTGCCATTGAGATTCGACCTGCAACTCCGGAGGAGACGCTGAAGCACCTTGGTGCCAATCCGGGCAGCCTCGGCGCTGTTGGTGTCGACGGGCAACGGATCGTCGCCGACGAGTCGTTGCGCGGCCGCGTTGGGCTCACCACCGGTGCCAATACCGACGACTGGCACTACACCGGCGTTTCGATGGAGCGCGACATCGCCGTCGACGCCTGGGCGGATCTTCGTGACGTCTCGGCTGGGGAGCCTTGCCCCAAGTGTGGCGCACCCCTCGAGATCGTGCGATGCATCGAATCCGGTCACATCTTCAAACTTGGCACCAAGTACTCCGAGGCTTTGGGCGCCACCGTTCTCGACCCCGACGGCAAAAATGTTCCACTCGTCATGGGCAGCTACGGCATCGGGATCGGTCGGGGGGTGGCAGCCATTGCCGAGACCCACAACGACGATCGCGGCTTGATTTGGCCGGTTTCGGTTGCTCCTTATGAGGTCGTGATCACCATTATCAACATCAAGGATGACGAATCGGTGGCCGCGGCCGAGTCTCTCTACACCAGCTTGCGCGAGCGGGGGGTCGACGTTCTTCTCGACGACCGCAAAGCGCGTGCCGGCGTCAAGTTTGCCGACGCCGAGTTGGTCGGGATTCCCTTCCGAATCACGATCGGCCCCAAAGCGCTGGCCGACTCCGAGGTGGAGTTCACCGTCAGAGCGTCAGGCTCCACCGACCGGGTGGCGATCACCGAAGTTGTCGATGTGGTCTCGCAGACCGTCTTTTCCCAGCGCTGAACTGCCGACTCGCTAGTGCGACCTGTTCCACATCGTGGAACAGGTCCATAATCCTGTAGCGTCACTTCATGACCGTTCAGTCGATCGAGCGAGCGTTTTCCGTTCTGCGAGCACTATCGGTGGGGCCCCTCGGCGTCACCGACCTGGCCGAGCGCGTCGATCTGCCAAAGTCCACGGTCGCCCGTTTGTTGTCGGCGCTCGACCGCCAGGGTGCCGTCACCCAAGACAACTCCGGTGGCGAATATCGGCTGGGTGAGGGCTTGCTCGAAATCGCGGGGGCAACTCAGCCGGGCCGCAATCTGATTTCGACGGCACGCCCGAACCTGATCGATCTGATGGCATCCACTGGGGAGACAGCCGGCCTGTCGATTGTCGACGGTCACAACATGTACTACCTCGAGCATGTCCAGGCCGAGAGCGATGTCCAAGTCCGCGACTGGACTGGCGAGCTTGCGCCTCTTCACGCCGTGCCGGCCGGTCTGGTCGTGATGGCGAACTGGCCGAGCATCAGGGTCGACGCCTATTTGGAGGGAGATCTCGAGAAAACCACACCGTGGACGATCACAGATCCCGACGAGATCCGGGAGCGACTCTCCACCATTCGCAACCTTGGTTACGCATGGGTTCTGGAGGAGTTTGCGGAGGGGATCAACTCCGTGGCCGCTCCGATCACCGATCCCGAGGGAGTCGTCGAGGCGGCAATTCACGTTCATGGCCCCGCCTACCGGTTCCCCAATCCCGACCACACTCACGACATCGGCCTTCAGTTGGTCGCGGCCGCCAACACCGTCTCCGAAAACCTCCAAGCCGACTAACCCCAGCTGTTTTTGTGAGTCCTAAGTGCTGTCTGGGCAGCACTTAGGACTCACAAAAACCGGTCAGTGGGTGGTCTGGCGGCGAACCGCACGACGAATTTCCGCTACTACCGCCTCCGGGCGGTCCTTGAGATCGCGCCAAGTAAACCGAAGGACTGTCCATCCCTCCAACAGAAGAAGGTTCTGACGTCGCCGATCCTTCACGAACTGTGTCCGTTCCGTGTGGACGTCGTATCCATCGAACTCGAGGCCAACCCGAGCGGACGGAATTGCCAGATCAAATCGGAACTTGTGCCCGTCGATGACCACCTCGTACTGGGGAACAATCGGGGGCAAGCCCTTCCCAGAACACAAGCGCATCAGCATCACTTCAGGCCCCGATTCAGCAGCACCCAATCCCGATGGCAGGGAATCGAGAACCCGGTCGAGAACACCAGCGCCATTTCGCCCCTGGCGACCGACACGGTGGCGGAACTTCCAAAGCTCTGCCCTCGATACCACCTCGGTGGCGATGGCGTGATCGACCATTCGACCAACTTCACTCTCAGGGAATATGAGGCCGGAATCACACAAGGTCCGGATTGGCGATGTGACCGGGATGCCGTCGACATGCATCACGTCGACCGGCTCGAGATCACGGCTGCGGTGGACAACCACGCCGGCAACACTCAGACAGTCTGGGTAGCGGATACTGACCTCAATGTCGTCGTCTCTACGCATTCCCCACAAGCGCAACGCCGTGCGATGACTTGCCACCGCGATGGGACTCCCACTTAGGCAGGCCGCCATCAC
>CAZHMP010000061.1:0-2781 GCA_964533595.1 uncultured Acidimicrobiales bacterium
GCGCCGGCCACCACGAGTCCCACATCACCGGGCAGATGGTCCATTGCTCGGATCAGCTGCACGAGGTTCTTTCGATGACTGACCGTGCCCAACGCGAGCACGTACCGGTCGAGGTCCACCCGTTTCCGGCCTGCCCCGGGTGCGCTCGACACGATGGGTGTAAGACCGTAGGTGACGGATGTGACCCGGCCAGGGTCGGCGTGGAGAGTCTCGATCGCCGATCGTCGTACGTACTCGGTGGGTACCACCAAGTGTGAACCCTCGGCGACGGCGCGGAGCACGACCTCTGCTCTGCCAACATCGGCCCCGGAACGTCCGGCCCCGCGACCTGTCGAATCGAAGAGGGTCAGATCGTGGAGGCTGATCACCGAACGCGGTCCGGGTGGAGCCGTGAAATTGGTGCCGTGGACCACGTCGAATCGACCCAACCGGCGTGAGCCGAAATGAGATCCGTTACCCCAAGCACGGTGCACAAGCCGAGCTGGTGTGTGAATTCTGGCGGTGAACTCGGGCGCATCGGCCGCGGCGGGCAGTGACTTGTCGATCGGCCGGACCGAGACGATCCATCCACCGACCCGAACTGATTCGTGCGAGCGCAGTCCGCTCAACAGGCCTGTGACAAACCTCGTGACCCCGGTGGGGTGATCGAAAAGGGGAGTGACGTCGAGCCCCACGCTGAGAGTGCTCACGGCACGTAGACCCCGTTTAACGCCAGCATGGTGAGGCTGGCCATGGCGACCGCTGATGCTGTGGGCAGCCAATTCCGAAGGATCGGCCTCTTGGAGATGATTGCCGCGGCGATGATGAGCGGGAACACACTGAGTGCGTAACGCTCCATTGAATTGAGATTGTCGGCGGCGATCAGGATCAGTGTCGAAGGGACCGCGTAGGCCCAGAGGATTGGCGACAACCGTCGAAAGACGACCACGGCGAGGGCAACGATGGCAATTGCAGCCAAGAAGTGGAACAGCTCGCCAGAGTCGCCTCCAACGCCCCGCCACCATGCCTGAGCGAGGCGCGAGATCGGCTCGTGGGCATCGCCGCGAAGCTTGCGCTGACTGTCGATCGGAGCGGACCAGTCGTCCAATGCGATCGCCGACCATGCCAGAAACGTGAGAGTGCCAAGCGGCGCTGCCGCCACGGCGATGAGTTTCTTGATCTCGCGACGCCCACCGCTTTGCCACACCGCCACCGCAGCCGAGATCGCCAGGAGCGATGCGACCGGTCGTGTGAGTCCAGCCAGATATCCGAGAATCGCGGCAGCCCACCAGCGCTTCGATCGCAGAGCCAAGACCATCGCCAACGCCAGCGCGAGGAACAGTGATTCCGAGTAGGCCAGCACCAGCACGAATGCCGGTGGGGCGATGGCGAACAACCTCACGGCGAGACGCGCCGTGTCGCGATCACCGGTTTCGGCCATCACCAAGCGGTGTAGCAAGGCCCCTGCCACGAGAGCCAGCAAGTTGGCCATCACGACGAGTGCAAGTTCAGTGCTTCCTGTCAGCCAGCCGCCGAATCGACCGATGAGGGGCCACAGAGGGAAGAAGCGGGCGGCCTGGTCGTGAGCGCTCGTGTAGCCCTGGTCGGCAATCAGCCGATACCAGGTGCCGTCCCACGCCAAGAGCCCATCGCTGACCGGCGAGAACGCTGGTGCCGGCTCGAGCCGATCGACGACGGCGTTGGTGACGATGAAGGCGGCTGCCACATACAGTCTCGCCTCGATCCACGACGGAACGGCCGCCCGAATATCGGATTTCCAGCCTGAATTCATGGTCGAGCCTCGAAGCGGCGAAGAGCCATGGCTTCGAACGCCAGCGAAGGTGACGTGACGGCGCTCGATGGTCGAACGGCGGCGAGAGTGTCGATGATCGCGTCGCAGCGGGCGCCGAAGCCCCTGTAACCCTGGCCGGTGACCATCCAGATCTTCGACGATCCGGCTCGCTGGTCGATCTGCTCGGCAAATTCGACGGGATCGACCGAGGCGATCCGTTCGAGGTAGTCGGTCCAGTCAACGAATCGACCCGTTCCTGTCGGGTAGGCCACCGTCGTCAATTGCTGGTCGAGGCTGATTTGCTGGTCGAGTTCTCTCAGCGTGGATGGCCCCACTTGATCCGGACAGAAGATCACAACGTCGCCGGCCCCGGCGGAGTCATCAATCGCCGCGGCCACATCCCCGGCTTGGGTGCGATCGCGCCTGGCCTCGTCGGTTCCCACAGCCAAACCGGTGATGACCACGATGCACACGACGGCGGCCGCAAGGCCACGTGGGCTCATCGCTATTCCTCTGGCCGCGAGCAAGGTGACGAACGGGATGACGACCGCGGCGTATCTGGGCTCGAAGGCGCTGGCCAGCGCCAGTGCGACGGCCCCGCCGATGGCCAGAGTGAGAACGGCAACCATTGCGGCTCCGGCGCTGATCGAGTGGCTGGGGCGGGTCAGCACGATTTGGTCGGAATCTGGCGCGAGGGCGAACATGCCGACCAACGCCGCCAAGACGAGCAGTATCCCGAGACTTTCGCCTTCGTAGCGATGGGAGCCGCCAATTGCTTGGATCGTCTCCACCAAAACCTCGGCAGGTCGGCCCCTCCCCGCCCATGGCGTGCCGGTGGACGTCGCTTGGTCGTAGAGAACTCCCAGCCACACGACCAGAGTTGACGAACCAACGACGATGGCCGCCGCAATCCGGCGATGGGGCGATGCCGTCTGAGGAGAACGCACGGCGACCCACCCGAGCGACAGCAGCGTGGCGGCAATCAGCCAGAACGTCCAATAGTGGGTGTG
>CAZHMP010000061.1:2881-4576 GCA_964533595.1 uncultured Acidimicrobiales bacterium
GTCGATCCACCAGCCGAGGAGCAAGTAGTAGAGGATCGGGTGTCCGTCGTGGCGCAGAGCTTCGGCCATGTCGGCAAAGGGAAGGCTGGCTATGTTCACCGAAAGGGCTTCGTCGAGCCACAGCGGTGAGGGCGACCAAAACCGAAGAATCAAGCCACCGACTGCAGCCACGACAGTGGCTGCAACGAGCACCGTGGTGAACCAATCCCTCGGCTCGCTCTCCGGGGGTTCGACGCTCTCTGATATCGGTCGGACCACGGGAGATGAATCTAGCCCGACCCCGCCGTATCAACGCGATGCGGGCGAGTTGGGCCTCCGAGACATTGGCGACGGATACTGTCGGGCCATGGCAACTCGACTCGTGATCATCGGCGGCGGCCCGGGGGGCCACGCGTGCGCTACCACTGCGGCCCGTCTCGGAGCTGAGGTGGTCTTGGTCGAGCGAGACACTTTCGGCGGTGCCGCGCACCTCTGGGATTGCATTCCCTCGAAGGCGATGATTGCCACCGGTAACGCCAGATCATTCATGGGTCGGGCCATGAGAATGGGACTGCGCGACGAGGGTTCCAGCGTCGACCTGGCGAATCTCAAGGAGCGATTGTCCTCGATAGAGACCCGACTCGAGGGGTCAGTTCGCACTCTCCTCGCCAGCCAGGGCGTGGAGATGATTGACGGGGTCGGGTCACTACTTGGTCCGCATCTCGTTGCAGTCGAGTCAGATGAGGGTCATCGTGAGATCGAGGCCGACTCGATTGTTTTGGCCACCGGGAGCCGGCCTCGGATGCCTGAATGGGCAAATGTCGATGGCGACCGGATTCTGTTGACGCGCGACTGTTACCCGCCGACGGAGCTGCCGGAACACATCGTGGTGATCGGCTCCGGCGTCACCGGTGTCGAGTTCGTTCACATGTTCAAGTCCATGGGCAGCGAGGTAACTCTCGTGGTGAGCAGGCAGCAGGTGCTTCCTCAAAAGGATCCCGAGGTCGCCGCAGCGCTTGAAGTGGATTTCCTCGCCAGGGGCGTCAAGTTGTTGAAAGGCGCCAGGGCCACTTCCGTGACGCGGGAAGGCGACTCGGTGGTGGTGAAATGCGACGACGGCCGCATCGTGAGTGGTTCGCATGCGTTGGTGGCCATCGGATCGATTCCAAACAGCGAATTGCTCGGTCTGGACACCGCGGGGGTGAAGTCCGACCGCGGCTACGTGCCGGTCGACGAGCATCTTCGCTCCAACGTGCCCCACATTTATGCCGCCGGCGACGTCTCGGGTCGTCTGCCTCTGTCATCGGTCGCCTCCATGCAGGGCCGCAAGATCGGTGAGCACGTCATGGGCATGACGGTTCGCACCCATCGCCACCTCGACTACGACAAGGCCGCTTCGGCTATCTTCACCGAACCCGAGATCGCTGACGTCGGTCTGGCCGAAGCCGACGCCTTCTCGGTGGGCCGAAAGGTTCGAGTCACCAAAGTGCCGTTTGCATCGGCCGCCAAGGCTTTGATCAACGATGATCCCAGGGGATTCGTGAAAATTGTGTCCGACCCCGCGACCGGTGTTGTGCTGGGTGGTTCCATAGTTGGTCAAGACGCCGCGGAGCTGATTGCAGTGATAGCGGTGGCTGTCACCAACGGACTGACGGTCACAGATATTCACGAGAGCATCCTTGTTCACCCGACGCTGTCGGAGGCCTTGTCGGAAGC
>CAZHMP010000061.1:4676-7689 GCA_964533595.1 uncultured Acidimicrobiales bacterium
ATATTCACGAGAGCATCCTTGTTCACCCGACGCTGTCGGAGGCCTTGTCGGAAGCTGCCGAGTAACCGGCGGTCACACCTCGGCGGGTGGGCCGATCCCGAGTCAGACCGGCGGAATACCGTGTCGACGGCGGCTGAACTCTCGGTCCTTGGAAGCGGCGAGCGCCAGGCGGACGATCAGCTCCTGCCTGAGCTCGTGCGGCTCGATCACCGCGTCCACCACAAGATCACTGGCCAGCCTGAGCAAGTCGACATCGTTGTCGAATTCTCGTCGTCGGTCCTCGATGAAGGAACGGCGTTCGTCGGGATCGTCGATGGCGGCAATCTGATTGGCGAACACTGCGTTGACTGCCGGTTCGGCGCCCATTACGGCGATCTTGGCGGACGGTAGAGCCAAGCACGCGTCGGGCCCGAACGCGGGCCCGCACATTGCGTAGAGACCCGCGCCGTAGGCCTTGCGCATGATCACCGAGATGGTGGGCACGGTCGCTTCCGATACCGCGGTGATCATTTTGGCGCCGTGCCGAATTATGCCCTGCCGCTCGACCTCGGTGCCGATCATGAACCCCGGCACGTCCGCCAGGTAGATGAGCGGGATGTTGTAGGCGTCGCACATCCAAATGAAACGGGCGGCTTTGTCGGCCGAATCGACGAACAGAACTCCGCCGTTGACGGCGGGATTGTTGGCCACGATGCCAACGGTGTTTCCGGACAGTCGACCGAACCCGACAACGAGCTCGGGTGCGAACAACGGCTTGATCTCGAAGAAGCTGTCGGCGTCGACCACGCCATCGATCACCGTGTGCACGTCGTACCCGGACTTTTCATCGTCCGGGATCACCCCGTCCACAAGTGGCCGGGTGGGGTCGACGCTGGCATAACAGGGAGGCGATTCCTCCCACGACGTTGGGAGATAGGAAAAGAAATCCTTCGCTGCTTCGATGGCACCGGCATCGTCGGCGACGAGATTGTCGCCACATCCCGACACCGACACGTGCATCCGTGCGCCGCCCATCTCCTCGAGTGAGACGTGTTCGTTGATTACTTCCTCGGCCATTCGTGGTGATCCGAGGTACATCGATGCGTTCCCGTCGACCATGAAAACGACGTCACAGAAAGATGGGATATACGCTCCGCCTGCCGCGCTCGGCCCGAAAAGACAGCAAATCTGGGGGGCTCGTCCTGAGAGCTGAACCTGGTTGTGGAAGATCCGTCCGGCCCCTCGACGCCCGGGAAACAATTGCACCTGGTCGGTGATGCGAGCGCCGGCTGAATCCACGAGCCAGAAAATCGGTAGGTCGGACTGGAGTGCTCGCTCAGTGGCCCGCACGATCTTCTCTACCGTTCTAGCCCCCCAAGACCCGGCTTTGACTGTCGGGTCGTTGGCCACGACCACGGCCGGTCTTCCGTCCACCAAACCGACGCCAGTGACCACGCCATCCGCGGGGAACCCGTCCGAGGTTGCGTTGGCAAGTTGCGCGTCCTCCATGAACGTGTGGGCATCGACCAGACGCCTTATGCGCTCGCGGACATGAAGCTTGGAGTCGCGTGCCAAGCGTGCCGCGCCCTTCTCGGTGATCCCCTCGGCTGTCGCTCTGGCTTCGGCAATCTTCTTGCGGGTGTCGTCTCCGTCTTGGCCGACACTCTCAATCCGATCGGAGGACATTGTTCTACGCCGAATCAGACGATCGTGGCGACGACGTCGCCACTGCCGACCGAGTCACCCTCGCCCACGTGGACCGCGGAGATGGTGCCCGCTTTACCGGCAGTGATGTTGTTTTCCATCTTCATGGCTTCGAGCACGACGATCGTGTCGCCCGCGTCGACTGAGTCGCCCTCCGCCACGGACACCTTGACGATGGTGCCTTGCATGGGCGCAGTGACATCACCGCTGCCGGATACGGAGCCGGAACCTGCGCGTTGTCGGGAGGAGCGGCGTGGCCGAGCGCTCGCCGCGGCTGTGTCGGGCACCCACATCGACACCGCGAATCGCTTTCCGTTCACCTCGACGTCGAGATCCCTTTTGACGCGTGGCGTGTCGTCGTCGGCGTGGTCGCCAGGTTGCACCGTGCCCAGCCCACTCAAATCGAGTTCCTCCTCAACCCATTTGGTCGAGTGCTCGATGGCTGCAAACTCGGGATGCCGCAGCACGGCGAGTGAGGCCGGAGATGTGGTGGCCACGCCTTCGATCTGGAGTTCGCGAAGGGCGCGGATGGCCCGTGCGGTAGCGCTTTCACGCGTGTTTCCCCAGACGATGAGCTTGCCGATCAGATTGTCGTAGAACTGGCTGACTTCATCGCCGGACTCGTAACCGGTGTCGAAGCGAGTTCCGAATCCGTTGGGGGTGGACATCGAGGTGATGGTCCCCGGACACGGCAGGAACAAACCATCCGCGGGATCTTCGGCGTTGATCCGAAGCTCGATGGCATGGCCACGCACCACAACATCGGATTGCTCGAAACCGAGTGGCTCCCCGGACGCAATACGTAGCTGCTGCTCGACAAGATCAACCCCAGTGACCATCTCTGTGACCGGATGCTCCACCTGCAGACGGGTGTTCATCTCGAGGTAATGGAACTCACCGTCCTCGTAGAGAAACTCGACAGTGCCCGCGTTGACATATCCGCAGCCCTTGGCCACAGCCACGGCCGCCTTGCCCATCGCGGTGATGGTGTCGGCAGGGATCCCCGGTGCCGGAGCCTCCTCGATGAGCTTCTGATGTCGGCGCTGGGCCGAGCAATCACGAGTGCCCAAGTAGAGACAATTGCCTTTTGAATCGGCGAGAATCTGCACTTCGACGTGGCGGGGCTTGGTGAGGTAGCGCTCCATGTAGCACTCATCGCGACCGAAGTAGGCGAGTGATTCGCGCTTCGCGGCGGCCAGGGCGTCTTCGGCCTCGCTGGCGTCGTCGACGACTTTCATACCGCGGCCGCCACCGCCGTAGGCCGCCTTGATGGCCACCGGCCACCCGTGGCTGTTGCCAAACTCGACCACCTGGTCGGCCCGCTCGATGA
>CAZHMP010000061.1:7789-16040 GCA_964533595.1 uncultured Acidimicrobiales bacterium
ACCGGCCACCCGTGGCTGTTGCCAAACTCGACCACCTGGTCGGCCCGCTCGATGAGCTCGGTCGAACCCGGGACTCCAAGGACCCCGACTCGCTCGGCGGCATCTCGTGCGGAGATCTTGTCGCCCATCACTTGGATTGCCGACGGTGGTGGGCCGATGAAGGTGACGCCCTTCTCGGTGATGGCTTCGGCGAAGTCGGCGTTTTCCGAAAAGAATCCGTACCCCGGATGAACGGCGTCGGCACCGCTTCGTTCAATGGCATCGAGTATTGACTCGGTGTTGAGGTACGACTCGGCGGCGCTCTGACCTCCGAGCGCGTATGCCTCGTCGGCCAGCCTCACATGAAGAGCGCCGCGGTCCAGATCGGAGTAGACGGCGACGGTGGCGACGCCCAACTCCTGACATGCACGGATTACTCGAACTGCAATTTCGCCCCGATTGGCGATGAGAACCTTTTTGAACACGACGTAATGGTTACCTCACGAGAGCGGGTTGGTGCTACATCTGCAGGTATGGGATTCCCAATGAGCCGACTTGCAGCTTCTCGTGCCGGGTTCGCTGAACTGCGCCACGTTGGCCGCACCGGGTCGACAAACTCCGACTTGGTGGCGGAGGCCCGGGACGGGAAACGTCATCGAGTTGTGCTGGTCGCCGACCATCAAAGCGCTGGGCGGGGTCGACTTGATCGCGAATGGGTTGATACCGGTGGCGCGTTGCTCGTGAGTTTTCGATTGAACGCCGATCCGCGTCGTGCCCAACAACTGATGGCCGCAGCCTCGGCAGCGGTTCGTAGTGCGGCCGACGCGCACTTGAGGATGCCGGTACTCGTGAAGTGGCCCAATGACATCGTTGTGGTGTCCGACGGTGCCGTTCAGAAACTGTCGGGTCTGCTGTCCGAGTGGGTGGATGGCGTCGATCCTGTCGTGGTGATCGGTATGGGTGTCAACATCGCGTCGATTGACTCCGTCGAAGGTTCAGCATCGATTGAACAGTTCGGGAGCGTGTTGTCACGCGACCAACTGCTGGCAGAGATCATTGACGGGTTTTCCGAGCGAGTCGAGTTGCCGGATCAAGTACGCGAGGAGGTTCGTGCCAATTCGGCGACCTTGGGATCAAGGGTCGACATAGAGCTACCCGGCGGTCGACATCTGGCAGGTCTGGCAAGTGCCCTCGATGATGATGGTCGCCTTGTGGTGCTCGACGATGATGGGCAATCTCACCTGATCGCGGCCGGTGAGGTCGTCCACTCGCGGCCCGCAGTCTGAGCTTGGCAAGTGATGTCGCCGAGTGCTGCCGGGCGGCTACCATCCCCATCCGTGATGATGCCCGATGATGAGCTGTTGAGGCGCTCCTGGCCCCAACGGCTTGTGCTTCTCGCATCGCTCGGCGTGATTGGTGCCGCACTGGCCTCGGTGTGGTGGGTCCAGACCTTCTACCACGGCGTGGCGGATATCGGTCGAGTCGAAATCGCCGGCGAGGTGCTCACCAGCGCGTCAAGTCCAGGGCAGCCCGTCAACTTCTTGCTTGTGGGCACCGACAGCACCAACGGCCTCGATCCCGACGACCCGATCAACATCGGACGAATTGAAGATCCGAGGGGGCGCAGTAACGCCGACACCATCGCCGTGCTGCGTCTCGATCCGATCTCTCAGCAGGCGTGGGTGCTACCCATTCCGCGCGATCTCTACGTGCCCATCCCCGGGTCGACCAGCCATCGGATCAACGCCGCATTGCTGATCGGCGGGCCCGAGAAGCTCATCGAGACGATCAAGGGCGTGTTCGACATCGAGATCAATCACTATGTCGAAGTTGATTTCAAGGGATTTCAGGAGGTGGTCGATCAGATTGGTGGAGTGCCGGTCTGGTTCCCGAATCCCACCAAGTCCGTTGCCACCGGTCTCAACATCCAGTCGTCGGGGTGTTGGGTGCTCGACGGGGTCGATTCTTTGAGGTACGTACGGCCGCGCAAGGACTATGAGGAATTCATTGATGGGAAATGGGTCGTCACCGGCGGCAGAGATTTCGAGCGGATCCAGCGGCAGCAGGACTTCATCGTGCTGGCGCTCGATCGTGCCATCCAGCGAGGGGCCCGCAATCCCCAGACGTTGGCCCAGTTGATCAAGGCTGGCGCGCAAAGCGTGGTGTTGGACAGCCTCCTCACGCCGGCAGAGTTGATCGACCTTGGAGATTCGTTCGGTTCGTTCACCCCGGACAACATCACCCGCTACTCGCTCACGGTCTCCACTAGTTACACCGACGACGGCACTTATGTGGGCGAGATATTGGTTGATGGCGCAGACTCGGCGGCCATAAATGTGTTCAGGGGATCGGCCGACGCCGTGTCACCCTTCGACGTGAGCTTCGACGCCTACTCGGCAGATTCTCGGATCCTCGCAGGAGATTCCAAACTGCTCTCGGACCTGGGATTCGACGTGACCAGCGAGCAACAGATCACAACAACAATTCCGCATTCCGTGGTCGTCTACCCTCCAGGGCAGAAAGCTTCAGCCGAGACCGTCGCCCGCTACCTACTGCCCACTCCGGCGATTGTCGAGAACCTGTCCGCCACCCGTATGGAAGTGGTCTTGGGCGCCGACCACCAAGAGGTTCTCTACTTCTTTCCAAGGAGTGCAGCCGACACGCTTCGAGAGATAGACCAACTCGGAGCGGTCGACGTCCCGTATCTGGGAACTGCTATTTCGACATCAACCTCGCTTGTGCCGACAACAACAACAACAACGTCGGCAGATGTCACCACCACCTCGGTTGTGCCGACAACCACGATCGCGGCGATCATGGGTCGGCCCCCCGAAGGCGAAAGTTGCGGCTGAAGCGCCTCGACACGAAGGTGAGTGCCATGATTCTCATCTTGGCGAAGTCGATGCCGAATGGAACGCGGAAACCCATCTGGGAGATTCGATGAAAATCAAAATCGCAGTAGTCGGCACGGGCTACGTCGGGCTCACGACCGGCGCTTGCTTCGCACATCTCGGACACGACGTCATTTGTGCTGACGTCGACCCCGAGAAGGTGCGGCTTCTGCAGAGCGGAAAGATTCCGATTCACGAAGCGGGCCTCGCGGAACTGGTTGAGGAAGGGATTGAAACCGGCCGGCTGTCGTTCGTTCTCGGCGCCGAGAATGCGGTGGCTGATGCCGAATTTGTCTACTTGTGCGTGCCGACTCCCCAGGATCGCGACGGTTCGGCCGACCTCAGCTACATACGTGCCGCGGCCGGCGAGATCAGCGAGAAACTCAGACCGGGAACGGTGGTGGTCAACAAGTCGACCGTGCCGGTCGGCTCAACTCGACTGGTGGAGCAGGCCCTTGGTCGTTCCGACATACCGGTGGTGTCCAATCCGGAGTTCCTTCGTGAGGGCAGCGCGGTCGATGATTTTCTCAACCCGGATCGAGTCATCGTCGGGTCCGACGATCGAGCGGCGGCAGCTCTGGTGGCGTCCCTTTATCTGGGGGTGAGAGCGCCGATCATGGTCACCGATCCCGCTTCGGCCGAGACAACCAAGTACGCGGCCAACGCCTTTCTCGCCACCAAGCTTTCGTTTGCCAATGCGATAGCCGCCGTGTGCGAAGCCGTGGGCGCCGATGTCAATGATGTCTTGTTGGGAATCGGATACGACCATCGGATCGGCCATGAGTTCCTCAGACCCGGCCCGGGCTGGGGTGGATCATGTTTTCCGAAGGACACTCGGGCGATCATCTCGATTGCCGAGGATTCCGGATACGACTTTTCCCTGCTCAAGGGTGTCGTGTCCGTCAATGACGAACAGTTCGACCGGACCGTTCGCAAGGTGACCGATGCCGTCGACGTCGACGGCAGGTCGGTGGCGATGCTGGGATTGGCCTTCAAGGCCGGGACCGACGACATTCGGGAGTCTCCGGCGCTCGAGCTTGCCAAGAGACTCGTTTCCGCCGGTGCAACGGTTCGGGCCTACGACCCGGCGGTGTCGGCTGTGGCCATGGATGGTTTGGAAGTGGTGGCCGATGCCTACGCCGCGTGCGAAGGCGCAGTGGCACTGGTGGTGGCGACCGAGTGGGACGACTTCAAATGGCTTGACCTCGACAAGATTTCTGATCTGATGTCCGAGCATCACATTGTGGATGCGCGCAATCTTCTCGATCGTGGCGCGGTCAGGCGACGCGGCTTCACCTACCAGGGTGTGGGCAGGCGCTGATGGCCAGAGTTGTCGTAACCGGTGGCGCAGGCTTTCTCGGTTCACATCTGTGCGACGCCCTCGTCGGCAGAGGCGACGATGTCGTTTGCATCGACAACCTGATCACAGGTCACGTTGCCAACATCGAGCATCTGTTCACTGCTCGGGAATTCCAGTTTGTAGATCACGACGTGTCGGAATACATCTGGGTGCCGGGATCCGTCGACGCGGTTCTCCACTTCGCAAGCCCAGCGTCGCCAATCGACTATCTCAACATGCCGATACAGACCATGAAGGTGGGATCGCTTGGCACCCACAACGCCCTCGGGTTGGCGAAGGCCAAGTCCGCAAGATTCTTGATTGCGTCGACTTCTGAGGTTTACGGCGACCCGCAAGTTCATCCCCAAGAGGAGTCCTATTGGGGCAACGTCAACCCGGTCGGCCCCAGGGGCGTGTACGACGAGGCCAAGCGCTTCTCCGAAGCCCTCACCATGGCGTATCACCGGTACCACTCTCTCGACACGAGAATCGTGAGGATCTTCAACACCTACGGCCCCCGCATGAGGCCCGGTGATGGCCGGGTGGTGTCCAACTTCATCGTTCAGGCGCTTGAAGGAAAACCTCTCACGATCTACGGCGACGGCAGTCAGACACGAAGCTTCTGTTACGTAGATGACGAGATCAAGGGACTGGTCGCGCTGCTCGATTCCGAGGAGAACGATCCTGTCAACATCGGAAATCCCGATGAGTTCACGATTCGACAGCTTGCGGAGATTGTCATCGAGCTGGCGAATTCGAGTTCCACCATCGAGTATCTCGATCTGCCCGTCGACGATCCGGCTCGACGGCGGCCCGATATTTCGCGTGCAGAAAACATCCTCGGCTGGCGACCCGATGTCGATCTTCGAACTGGTGTGGCCAAGACGATCGGCTATTTCAGGAGCCTCCCGCAATTTGCCGAGTTCGGTCGCTGAACATGCGCGTGGCCGCAATTGTCGAGCAAAGCTGGCACAAGGTCCCGGGCGGAACCGCGGCATCCACTGTTCGTAGCCTCGCGGCGGTTGCCGCTCGAGGGGATTGGGATGTTGTGGGGGTCTCGGCATTTCACCTTCGTGGACCGGACCCGCTGGTGGTGCCCTCGATCGCCGTCGAACGAATTCCCATGAATCGAATCGCCATGTATGAGTCGTGGCATCGTCTCCGGCGCCCCGCCATCCAGCGAAAAACCGGTGCAGTCGACCTGATCCATGCAACCGGGGGTGTCGTGCCGCCCAGCGGCGGCGCTCCGATTGTGGTCACCGTTCACGATCTGGCCTTCATGCACCGGCCCGGTCATTTCACCAAGCACGGCGTGTCGTTCATGACACGGTCGTTCGAGCTGACGCGACGTGACGCGAGGATCGTGCTCGTGCCTTCACGGACCACGGCCGACGATTGTGTCCAGCATGGAATCATGCCCGAGCGAATCAGGGTGGCTCGGTGGGGTGTCGATCCGGTGGCCGTGTCCCAAGACGACCGTGCTGAGGTCGCGTCGAGGCATCGACTGCCCTCGAATTTCATTCTGTGGGTTGGTACGGCCGAGCCTCGCAAGAACTTGCGAGGGCTTCTGGCCGCGCTGCGCTCCACCGCCCATGATGTTCCACTCGTGCTGGTGGGCCCCGAGGGTTGGGGCGTCGACATCGACGAGATGATCGCCGCCGCGAAGTATCCGATCATTCGTCTTGGGAAGGTCTCCCAAGAGGATCTGATGGTCCTTTACGACCTGGCCGACGTATTCGTCTATCCGAGTCTGTTGGAGGGGTTTGGCATGCCGGTGCTGGAGGCGATGGCGCAGCTCACACCGGTTGTCACCAGCTCGGGCACCGCCACCGAGGAGGTGGCCGGAGGTGCCGCCGAACTTGCCGACCCGACGGATCTCGAGTCCATCGCCGCCGCCATCGACAGAGTGCTCGATGATGAGAATCGACGTAGCCAACTGGTCGAGGCAGGTCGTATCCGAGCATCTGAGATGACCTGGGACTCAACTGCCGAAGCGATCATCGCCGCATACAACGAGGCGTCCGAGTGAGTCGAGTTGTCGCGAACCTCTGCTGGATCGTGCCCGGAGTTGTGGGAGGCAGCGAGGAGTACACCACGCGTCTGCTGCGTGCGGTGGCATCGGGCGAGTCGTCGGGCGTGGAGGTCGAACTTGCGGGCTTGGGGGCATTGTCGACAGCACATCCAGACCTCGCCGCCGGTTTCAAGACATCGACTCTCGACATCAGTGGGTCGGGACGGGCGGGTCGAATCGCCATTGAAAACTCATGGCTGGCCGCTCGCTGTCGCGGAGCCGATCTCGTTCACCACTTCGGGGGGCATGTGCCGGCGGTTCGCACCGCGCCGGCGGTGGTCACGATTCACGACACTCAGCCGCTCGACATGGCGGGCAACTTCTCAGCGGTCAAGGGCGCGTACATGTCGAGGATGCTGCCGAGGACTGTGGCTGCGGCCCGGCTGGTTTGCACCCCATCGGAGTGGGTGCGATCAAGACTTGTCGATCGGCTCGGAGTCGATCCCTCGAAAGTCAGGGTGGTCCCATCAACGTGGGATGACAGAACCAGCAGCGAACTCCATCCAGACCTCGATGAGACGGAACTCATCGACAGCCTGAGGGGATTTCAGGTCGTTCTGTACCCGGCTATCACCCATCCCCACAAGAACCACACGGTGTTGCTGGAGGCCGTGAACCGTCTGGCAGCGTCTCATCCGTTGTTGAGGTTGGTTCTCACCGGCGGTCGCGGTCGCGGCCACGCCGAGGTGGATGCTGGCATCGCCAGGCTCGGTCTGGGGGATTTGGTGGTGCAGTCCGGGCGGGTCACGCAGGGGGCCTACCATTCGCTTCTCGAGTTGTCTGACGTCCTGGCCTTTCCGTCGATCTATGAGGGCTTTGGCCTTCCCGTGCTGGAGGCGATGCGATGCGGCAAGCCAGTTGTGGCGGCCAATGCCACCGCGCTACCCGAAATCCTTGCTGGGGCGGGAATCCTTGTTGATGGGCACGACCCCGAGGCATGGGCCGAAGCAATCGAGTCGGTGCTTGCCGGGGGGCATGACATCGATCGAATGGTGGAGGCCGGCCGCGCCAGGTCGGAGACATTCCGGCCGGCTGAGTCGGCTCGACGGCTCATCGAAGCGTGGCGGAGTGTCCTGTCATGAGGATCTTGGTCGTTTGCCCGCATTTCGAGCCGGATGTAGCCCCGACCGGAGTGGTCATGTCGGAGATCGTCCACAGACTGGCCGACGCCGGTCACATCGTTCACGTGGTCACGTCTCTTCCCTGGTACGAACATCACGGGATCGAACCGGAATGGAAGGGCTCACCCATCCAACGCGAGGTAACCGAGTGGGGTCGGATTACTCGTGTGCACCCATTTCCCACCGACAAGACGAAAATTTGGGCAAGAGCGGCAGCATTTTTCGGTTTCACGTCACTCGTGGGAATTGCGTCCGTATTTGAGCGGAGCCGACCGGATGCTGTCTTGGCTATGTCACCTCCCCCAACTCTCGGACTGGCCGGATGGATCGCGGCGAGAGTGCGGAGAATCCCCGTGGTCTACAACGTCCAGGACATCTTCCCCGACGTCGCGGTCGAGGTGGGGGCACTCACCAATCCGCGGATTATCAGATTCTCCAAGTGGCTGGAACGTTTCACCTACCGTCGTTGTGATGCCGTGACGGTGTTGTCAGAAGACCTGCGCACGAACGTCGAGTCGAAGATCGGTGATGGCGCAACTCCTGTGAGGGTCATCCCCAATTTCGTGGACACGGAGCGGATCAGACCGGCGGAGAGGGCCAACTCGTACCGCCGCGAATTCGGGCTGGGCGATCGAACGGTGGTCATGTATGCGGGCAATGTCGGGTTCTCTCAGCCACTCGGACTCATGATCGAGGCTGCTCGCGCCCTGAAGGACCGCGAAGACGTCGTATTCGTGATCAACGGGGGTGGCTCGGGCCGGTTGGCGCTGCAAAGGCAGGCAGAAGGGCTTGCCAACGTGAAGTTTGTCGATTTCCAGCCGGTTGATCGACTACCGGAATTGCTGGCGGC
>CAZHMP010000062.1:0-15547 GCA_964533595.1 uncultured Acidimicrobiales bacterium
GTTCTGGCTGTGCCCTGCACGGCTCCGCCGTGCAGGGCACAGCCAGAACGAAAAGAAAACGGGGGTTAGAACTCGGGGAAGGCGGGTGCGGTCGGGGAGTCGGGATCGAGTGCTGGATCGTTGGCCGGCAAGGCGTCCTTGAACCACTCGTGCCTCTTCCAGTCGGGCACCGGAGGTACATGCTCGGACGTGGGAACAAACTCGGAATGCTCCGTTGCGTCGTGCCGGTGCACGTAGCGTCGACAGTTGGCGAACACCTCCTTGGCCTCAACGCGCACGACGAACTGTGCACCCGGATAGGAGTCGACGAGGAGTCCCTCCATGTCGATCGAGGCGACCCCGTTGAGTCGGAGTCTTGTGCCGGTCTTGAAGTCCAAGAAGAGAAGTCCCACCTGAGGATTGACGGTGATGTTTCCGGCCGTGAGGTACATCCCATTTCCGTCGTATGCCGGGAACGCGATGTTGGAAGCGTCCAGCACTCGCACAAATCCCGGCTCACCGCCTTTGTACGAGCATTGGGGTGCGCCGTTCTCATCAGCGGTCGCGATGAAGAACATGTCTCGTGCCTCGATGAATGCCTTGTGGGCGTCGTCGATCTGGTCCGAGGTCAGGAAGGACAGTTGATCGGCCATGCGGCGGGTGTCGAACGTGTCCTGCATGTCTCGTTGCGTGGCTTGGTACTTGTGTGTCATGGGTTTGGCTTCCGGATCGGATTTAGTCGGGTCAGGAGAATTCCCGGTCCCAGGCGTCGAGGAACTTGGTGTATCGCTGGTGTGCGTAGGGAATGAATCGAATCTTTTGAATCGGCTCCAACGACAGCGGCAACGCAGCCATGGCATACATGTAGTCGGACAACATGACGGCCCTCCGCGTCTCGGCCACCAGTCGGTCGAGTTTGACGCTTCGCTCCTGTGGGTCTGCGATCGGCTCATTGTCGAGATAGAAGCCGATCAAAGAGGCAAAGTCGGCGTTGGTGAACCGCGGCTCTTCGATGCGGAAGTGGGGCGGATCCGCCAAGCCGTGCTCCATCACCGTTTCAGCGAAGAGGTTGGCGAAGTCGAAAGCAATGTGGTTGAGGCAGGAGAATTCGAAGTCGAGAAGTTTGATGGTGCCGTCATCAAGCTGGAAGACGTTGCCGTGGTAGGTGTCGTTGTGACAGAACACAGGAGGCGTGTCAGGCAGGCATCGCATCACCTTGGTAAGCGTCTCCTGGCTGTGGATCGTCTGAAGCTCAAGGCACATCGCTTGTTCATCGGGAGGGAACTCCGAGCGTGCCGGTCCGAGGACGTGGCGCGCCATGCTTCCCCACTTCTCATGCAACAACTCGAAGAATGTGGCCTCAGGCAGGCCGTCGGGCCTCAGCTGATGCAGGCGATACAACTCGTGGGCGATGCCGCGCTGCACGGCCGGATCAAACACATCGCCCGCTCTGAGCGTGCGTCCCGAGAAGAACTGTTCGACTCGGTAGTCGTCGCTGTATCGAAGGCAATCTGCCGCGATGTTGTTGCGGCCGAGCAGAAGAAACACTTGCCTTTCCGACTCGAAGTCGAGGATGGCATTCTCCTTGCCTGCGAGGTGCCGGTAGAGCACTGCCGATGGAGTCACATCCACCTTGGCTCGCACGCCCATGGTGAAAGACGAGAAACCCTTGGGCGAGTCGAAGTGGAAATCGCTCGTGCTCATGCCCCGCCATGCAGGAACCGCCTCCTGGCATCTCTTGAGCACCTCGTCATTCGTCATGTGGGATCGGCGCGAAGCTACTCGCTCGGCGCGGCGAGCATCGGCTCACGCAACGTGCCGGCCTCGACGGAATCGCCTATCGACATGACCGAGCCGATCGGGCCGACTACACATCCGGCCCCGAACAAAGCGCTGCCCTCGAAATAGGAGCGCAGTGGTTCTCCCAACTCCGACGCGTCCGCGCACCAGCGATGAGCTTTCAATACTCGGGCCGGTTCGTTGTGGCGATCCGTGGTTTCTTGGTCGATTTGAGGTACCGAGCACCGCGGCCACGGGATGAGCCCGGTCACCTGTGTGTCGCCGATCTTGCAGGTCGACCATGTGTCCTCTATCCACGCTTCAGCTGCATTGATGGTGAGGTTGGGACGGAATCTCGTCATGTCGAATGGTTCTGAGGCGCGTGCCTGCAGCCACCTGAGTGATGCCTTGTTGGCCAACAAGACCGGCGCCGCATCCACGAACGTGATCGGCTGCCCTGCTGGGAAGACCTCGACAGGAAGCTGGTGTTGCGTCGTTTTCGTAATACCGGCCAGGCGGAAAGGAGCCCCCAACAGATCAGAAATCCACCGGGCAACATCCTCCCCGGCATCGGCGGACTCGACGGGCCGGCCAAGCATCGATGTCACGGTCACGTCGTTGGTGGTCGGGTCGGCCAAGTCGATCCACCCGTGGCCATGGGCTGACAAACGCAATCCGCCTTCGATCAGTTCCGGCTGCACGGCGGCCAGAACCCGGTGCTCGCGCTGCGTGACCGGGTTCCCGCCTTCGTCGACAATTTGCCACATCCGATCGCCGGCAAGACCCGTTGAAGTCACCGTGGCGCTCTCGAGAGCAACACGGCGACACGACTTGACCGGGTAGATGTGAATCTCGTCGAGCGTTCCGAATGCCATCCGGCCGACAATAATCTCGTGAGGCAAAGCGCCGGCTATTCGCCGGTGAAGACGGGCCGGCGCTTCTCGGCAAAGGCCATCATCCCCTCTATTTGATCCTTCGTTCGGGCACACGCGATCACAGCGCGTCTTTCTTCGGCCAGTGCCTCATCGAGTGGAGCATCACCGGCGCCAACCACGCACCGCAGAACGCCGGCTATCGAGACCGGCGGCATGGCTGCCAGCTCCGCTCCGAGCGCAGCCGCCGCGGAACGCAACTCGTCGGCGGGATGCAGCTCGTGGACGAGACCGATCTCAAGGGCGCGTCGACCGTCGATCTTCTTGGCACGCAGGATCATGTCGAGTGCTTGGTTGCGGCCCACACACCGGGTGAGTCGGGCGGTGCCACCCCATGCCGGAACTGTGCCGAGGTCCAATTCAGGCAGACCGATGCGGGCGCCTTCGGACGCGGCCAGGCGAAAGTGACATGCGAGCGGGAGTTCAAGTCCGCCACCCAGGCAATAGCCGAACAGAGTCGCGATGGTGGGCTTGGAGAGATTCTCGATCGCCGACAACACACGGAGCCTCTGATCGAGCACCGTTTCGAACCCTCCCCGGTCATCCAAGCCACCCATGAGCTGCTTCAGATCCATCCCGACCGAAAAGTTCTCGTCTCCGGCGGACGTGAACACGACCGCCCTCACCGAAGGATCGGTCGATGCCTCGGCGACCGCAATTTCGAGAGCATCCATGTATTCGAGGGTCATCGAATTCCGAGGCGGATTGTTGTTGATCAGCGTGAGCACGCCGTTGTTCCGTTCGATGCTCAGTGGCTCATCAGCGTGTGGTGCAACCATGGGGGCGCCTCCGGTTCGGTATCGGTCGCGACACTATTGGCCGGTGCCATACGATGCCGTATTGATGGACCCCACCGATTCCCGAGCCTGTGACGCGTCCCCATGAAGGCGGTGGTCTACACAGAGTTTGGGGCACCTCCCACAATCGAGGATGTGCCGGATCCCAAGCCGTCGGCAGCCGGCGTCGTGGTTGAGGTCGCGGCAACCGGAGTTTGTCGCAGTGATTGGCACGGATGGGTCGGTCACGACCCGGAGATCAAGCTGCCACATGTGCCGGGTCATGAATTGGCCGGCACGGTTGTCGCCGTAGGCAATGAGGTGGCGCGTTGGCAGGAGGGTGACCGGATCACCGTGCCATTCGTATGTGGTTGCGGTCAGTGCGAACAATGCGCCTCGGGCAATCACCAAATCTGCCACAACCAGTTTCAACCGGGATTCACCCACTGGGGCTCGTTCGCCAACTACGTGGCGCTCGACCACGCCGACGTGAACTTGGTGAGGATCCCCGAGTCGATGGACTTTGTCACCTCGGCAAG
Organism: uncultured Acidimicrobiales bacterium; assembly: GCA_964533595.1. Classification (GTDB taxonomy): domain Bacteria; phylum Actinomycetota; class Acidimicrobiia; order Acidimicrobiales; family Aldehydirespiratoraceae; genus SZUA-87. The sequence goes on from CAZHMP010000062.1 coordinate 4,006, forward strand.
TCTCGGATGCCGCTTCGCCACCTCATATCGAGCCGTCGTCGATCAGGGCAAGGTCAGGGAAGGTGAGTGGGTCGCGGTTCACGGTTGCGGGGGAGTCGGGCTCTCTGCGGTGATGATCGCCGCGGCGATCGGGGCACGGGTCGTGGCCATCGACATTCGAACCGATGCGTTGGAGCTCGCGTCAGCGTGTGGAGCTGAGGTAACTGTGGACGCAGCGGGCGTGTCGAACGATGAGGTTGTCGAAGAGGTGTTGGCCATAACCGGTGGCGGCGCCCACGTGTCTCTGGACGCGTTGGGCAGCGCGGCAACTGCGTTCAACTCCGTGGCCAACCTTCGCAGGCACGGGCGTCACGTGCAGATCGGGCTGATGACGGGAGACGAGGCGGAGGCGCCCATACCGTTCGCACTCGTGGTGGCGCACGAATTGAGAATCATGGGAAGCCACGGGATGCAAGCCTCGCGTTATTCGGAGATGCTCTCCTTGATCGAGTGCGGTCGCCTCTCACCCGGCGATTTGATTGATCGAACCGTGTCGCTCGAGGAGTCGATCAACGTGCTCACCGGTATGGACAGCTTCGACAACGTCGGCGTCGTCGTGATCGATATCGAGAAACACAGCGGCCAACCGCGCCACAGCAACCAGTGATGACGCACCAACCGGCAATGAAGTGTCGTGATTCGGAGACTTGCTCGCGCATGGCCCAACAAGTGGCACGCGCTGTCGCCGTGGGAGAAATTCTCGAAGATCAGCTTGCATCAGCAGTCGCCCCACCGGCTCAACGACGCGATCGCGGCAATAGGTCGGCCACCTTCGGCGATTGGGTCAACGGCCAATTGGAGTCGCTGAAGCGCAGAGTTACGGGCGACGGGCGGACGACGGTGTCAGTGTCTCAGAGACTCAAAATGGCGCGGTTCTCCGACGCGTTCCGCGCCGTGCTCGTCGACTTGCCCGCGAGGGTTGACATCGATTCGGTCGGGAGTTTCGCAGTCTTCAGCGAAGAGTCACGCTCCACCGTCGAGACATGGGGAGAGCGGTTCCGGGGCGTTGGAGACTTCCCGAACTTGTACAACGAAACCAAGACCGTCCTCGGTGATCTGGTGACGGCTCGGACCCGTCTCGATCTTGGAGTGATCAGGCTCAGCGACGGGGATCAGCGCTGAGACTTGCAGATTCGAATTCTCCTGCATTCATCGAATTGGTTCGGAATGGAGCTATTCGATCCCAGGGTCGATACATTTGCGGGCAATCAATGAATGGCTCGAGCTCAGCTCGGGAGCAAGGAGATTCCGGTGGCTACCGGCACAGTCAAATTTTTCAACTCCGAGAAGGGCTTCGGCTTCATCTCACGTGAGAGCGGTGACGATGTATTCGTCCACTACTCGAACATCGATGGCTCCGGCTATCGGTCTCTTGAAGAAGGCCAGAAGGTCGAATTCGAGATCGGTCCGGGACGCAAGGGTGACGAGGCGCTTTCCGTACGCGTGATCTGATTCCAAAATCTTGATCGAATGCCCGGACCCCAGCGGTCCGGGCATTCGTTCGTTTTCAGCCGTTCGCTCGCCGCACCTCGGGGATTACACGCTCGGCCAGTAGCCGCATCGACTCGGTTCCGGGGTAGTCGCTGCACCACGGATAGAAACCGGTGGCACCAAGATCGATGTAGGTCTGGAGTTTCGCGGCGACTTGTTCCGGCGTCCCCACCAGATTCCCAGCTCGCCACGACTCGTACTCCTCCCCATAGAAGGACCGACTTCCGCCTTCGACGATTTCCGCATCGTCCTCGCGGATGAACACCTCGGGCGACCATGTCTTCTGGATCTCGTCGTAGTCGCGTCCAACTGCTGCACAGTGCTCGCGAAGCACATCGCACTTGTGCTTGAACTCATCGGCTTTGCCGCCGAAATTCGACGCGTCGGCCAGTCTTGCCACCACCCTGAGGGTTAGCTGCTCACCACCGCCGCCGATCAACACTTGCGGCCTCGGACTTTGAACCGGCTTGGGATCACACTGCGCTCCGTCGAGGTCGTAATGGCGGCCGTGGTAGGTGACGTCGGGTTGGCTCCACATGGCCGTGACGATCTCGACGGCCTCCTTCATCATTCGAATTCGATCAGCCGGCGGCTCGAAGTCGTATCCGTAGCCCTTGAACTCGTGCTCATACCATCCTGCGCCCACTCCCCAGATGAGGCGCCCATTGGAGATCACGTCGATGTTGGAGGTGATCTTTGCGGTGAGGCCGGGCTCGCGGTATGGCGTGCACGAAACCATCTGGCCGAGCTTGATACGGCTGGTGACCTGCGAGATGGCGGCAAGCGTGGTCCAGCATTCGAACATGGTCTCGTGGGCCGGTACCGGAACGTTGTGGTAGTGGTCGTAGACCCAGAGTGAGTCGTATCCGAGGCGTTCGGCGAGTTGCGCGACCTCGACCGACTTGGCCCACTTGGCGACCGGATCGTCGATCGAGGTGAGTTCCATCTTCCAGCCTTGCGGGATGAATACGCCAAATGTGAGGTCCATGACACAATGTTTAGCCCGGCGATGCGGCTTCCTCCACTTGACAACGTGCGTGGCCTGCGACACCGTCAGTGAAGAGGGGGAGACATGGAGACGAGGCATTCGGGTGGTTCCGGGACTGGAACGCAGTTCGACGCAAGTCGAATCTTGGTTGATTCACCAGATTCGAAAGCGGTCTTCGACAAGGACATTTTGTCCCGGATGGGGCACGGGATCCTTGCGTGTCATGGTCCCGACTCCAACACAATGTGCCCGATCCTCGAGGAGGGTCACTGCGAACTGGTGGACGATGCCCACGGTGTGATCTTTCAGCTCGATCTCGATGAGGAAAATCATCGCGACATTCTGAAACGTTACGTGGAGGTGCTCGACCCGGATATTCCGCTCCGTGTCAAGGTCAGGCCGGGACAGGACGAGACGTACTCCAGCCTTCTCGACGGCATGGAGGTGTGGACCTCAGAGCCCTCCGTGACCGATCTTGATGCGTTCTCATCTCGCGTCGAGGCTTATGAGCGCACCGCGCGTCCCGACGACGAGGGCTAATTCGAGAAGATCACGACCCGCTCGGGTCAGCCTGCCAGACCGCCGGGATCGCAGCCATAGGACATGAGATCATTGACGGCAGATGGCGGAGAACTGATCCGCTGAGTAGGGCCGCTGCCACCGACGGGTGGTGATTCCCGAGTGCCACGATCCCTGCGACGTGCTCGACTGAAGCAGCTGCCAGCTCCTCGGTGGCCAACCCGTTTCTGACCTCCCCCCGCACGGCGAGTAGCGGATACCTTGACCTAACCGCCGATACAAGGTCACGCATCGACTCTGCGTTCGCATCCATCAGGAATCGAGAGTCGACGGCGAGATTTGGGTCGAAATACGTTGGCGGCTGGTTGACCCCGACGAGGTTGAGCGTCAGTCCCATTTCTTGCGCCAGCCCAGCCGACCAGTTCATGTGAGCGGAATCCAGGTCGGCGGAGCCGCTGATGCCCACAACGATGGGGCCCGAGAGTGGTTCCGCATTGGTGTCGGGAGTCGTGATGATGAGCGGATCGTCGCAGCGGTGCAGCAGCTTCGCGGGGGTGCTGCCCACGTGTTGATGCGGCCAGCCCCTGCGGCCTTCGTGCCCCACGACAATCGTGGCCGACCCATGGGTCGACGCTGCTGTCATCAGGGCATTTGCTCCGCTGTCATCGAACATTTCGCACCGTGGTTTGATCCCGAAATCGGATGCCGGCTGAATCCATTGGTCCTGCAGAAACTCGTAGTGACGTGACCTCACGCCATCGAGGCTGACCTGGGCAGCGGCAGCTATCAGCTGTTCTCCCGGGGAGAATCCGTGGACTGCAATAATTTCGCCATCAACGATCTGGGCTGACGCCCACCGCAACGCGTGGAGAGAACCTTCGGATCCGTCGATACCAACAATGAGTCGATCGAACATGCCCATGATGTCGTCTCCGATGTGTTGAGTGGTTCTCCCTGTTTCACGTTTCACTCCATTTCACCACATCCCCTACTGTGAATCCATGACGAATTTGGACCCGGCAGAAGTCATTTTCAATCCGTTGGAGCCGGGCTATGTGGCGGATCCTTTCCCTCACCTGGCTCAGATGCGTACAAATGCGCCCGTACAACAGACACTCGCTGGACCGTGGGCGCTATTCGCACACGACGATGTCTTCCGGCTCTTGCGCGATCCGGAGCTGAGCGTCGATGACGTGAATGCCGATCTGTCGGCAAGCCAACGAGCGGTGATGTTCGAAGAGATGTTCGGCGATGACCTTCCGGAGCGAGATACTTCGATTCTCAATACCGACCCCCCTGATCACACTCGGCTGCGCCGTCTGGTATCGAAGGTTTTCACGCCTCGTGCCATCGACTCACTCACACCGATGATCCAGGAGTTGGTCGACCACGCGCTGGACCAGATGCAGAGCGACGGATTGACAAATGTGGTCGATCGACTGGCGTTTCCGCTCCCCTTCGAGGTGATCTCGGAGATGATGGGCATGCCCGACTCGGATCGTGACCAAATCCGTGACTGGTCAGAAGCACTGGTCAAGACCCTCGATCCCATTCTCACCGAGGACGAGGTACGTGCTGCGCACGATGCCAACATCGCGATGCGTGACCACATCGATTCGGTGATCGAGTGGAAGCGGGCCAACCCCGGTGACGACCTCATGACCAAGCTGATCGACGCGGAGGAGGACGGCGACAGGTTGTCGGCCACAGAACTCCGCGATCAGATATCGGTGCTCTTCGTCGCCGGCCACGAGACCACCGTCAACTTGGTTGGCACCGGCATCTACGAGTTGCTTCGCCATGCTGATCAAATGCGGTTGTGGATCGATGACCCCTCACTGGGGAGCAACGCCATAGAGGAATTGCTGAGGTTCGTGACGCCGGTGCAGTTCTCGCGGCGCATCGCCACCAGCGACATCGAGTACGGCGGGCAGACAATTCCCAAGGGATCGTTCGTTCTTGCCATCTTGGCCTCGTCAAACCGCGACCCCGCATATTGGGGGCCGAATGCCGAGCAGTTGGATCTCCGCCGGGAGGGGGCGGGGACTCATCTGTCATTTGGAAGCGGGATCCACTACTGCCTCGGAGCGTCCCTCGCGAAATTGGAGGGGAGGATCGCCATCGGCTCGTTCATCACCAGATTTCCGAATGCCAAGGTGATCGGAGAGCCGGTCTGGAACGGTCGTATCAATCTTCGGGGGTTGGGGAAGTTGATGGTCGACCTCACGCCATGAACCAGGTGGATGTGTGCCGCATTGGTTGGCCACTAATGTGCTCGCCATGCGCGAACTCGTCTTCACCCGTGGTCTACTCCCCGCCATCGACCGATACGCCGACAAGGTCGGATTCATCGACGGCGATTATCGAGGCACATACGCACAGCACGGTGACCGCGTGGCGAGGCTTTCCAACGCACTGAAGACAGAACTCGGCATCGGTCCAACCGATCGGTTCGCCGTCATGGCCACCAACAGCCACCAGTACTTGGAGTTGTATCACGCAGCGTTTCTCGGCGCCGGTGTCATCAACCCACTCAACCTTCGGCTGGCGGGCAAGGAACTCGACTACATAGTTCGAGACTCCGGAACCGAAGTTGTGTTCGTCGATGCGTTTTTCGCCGAGATGTTCGCCAAGGCCATGGAGCAATCAGGAGGAGCCAGCCCAATACGCAAAATGGTTCTCATCGGTGACGGCGACGTGCCCCACGACGTGAAATACGAGGACCTGATCGAATCAGCCAAGCCCGAACTCCCCGAAGAACCCCAAGAGACCGATCCCGTGGTGCTCATGTACACCGGCGGCACCACAGGCCTGCCCAAGGGTGTGCTCCTCGAGCATCGCGCTGAGGTGCTCAACCTCTATCACGTCGCCATGGTTCTCGACTTCGATCCGGAGATGATCTATCTCCACCAAACCCCCATGTTCCATGCGGCATCGATGGGGGGAGTCATGGGCGTGCCGACTTCCGGTGGAACCACGGTGTTCATGCCCTTGTTCGAACCGGCAGGCGCGATGGCAATGATCGAGGCCCACGGCGTCACGCAGACCATGATGGTGCCGACCATGGTTGGCATGGTTCTCAATCATCCCGAGTTCCGACCCGAACGGCTCTCGACCCTGAAAGTGGTCACCTACGGCGCGTCGCCGATGCCATCGGCACTGCTGTCGCAACTCATCTCGCTGTACCCCGATCTCGACATCACCCAGGGCTATGGCATGACCGAATCGTCGTCCGCACTCACCTGGCTCAACGCAGACGATCATCGAATCGGCGGCGACCGACTGAAATCAGCCGGAAGGCCACTGCCTGGTGTTGTCGTCTCCATCAGGGATGAGAACGGAAATGAGGTGCCCAAGGGCGAGACGGGTGAGGTTTGCGCCAAGGGCGGCAACTACATGCGTGAATACTGGAACAAGCCAGAAGCCACCGAAGAGGCGTTCGCGGGCGGCTGGTATCACACTGGCGACGCCGGCTACATCGATGCCGATGGGTTCGTCTACCTGGTCGACCGGGTGAAGGACATGATCGTGACCGGCGGCGAGAATGTCTACTCGGCCGAGGTGGAGAACGCCATCTCCAAGCATCCCGCGGTGGAGCAGGTGGCGGTGATCGGAATTCCTCACGACACTTGGGGAGAGCAGGTGCATGCGGTCGTGGTGTTGAGGTCGGGGACCCAAGCCACCGAGGACGAAATCTGCAACTTCGCCCGAGACCAGATTGCCGGATACAAGTGCCCCAAATCCGTGGAGTTTCGTACCGAGCCGTTGCCGTTGTCCGGCGCCATGAAAGTCCTCAAGCGGGACCTCCGGGCCCCCTACTGGGAAGGCCAAGGTCGCGCGGTCAACTGACTCCGACCACTCGGGGGCTTAAGCGAACACGGAACCGTAGGCAAGCAGGCCGGCCACACCGCCGGTGTGGATGAACACCACGTTCTGGCCGGCGGTGAATCGCCCACGGCGGATCATGTCGAACAGGCCGGCCATGGCCTTGCCCGTGTACACCGGGTCGAGGATGAGTCCCTCAGTACGCGCCATGACCTCGACCGCCTCGCGCATCGCCTCGGTGGGCAGGCCGTAGCCGGGTCCGACGAAGTTGTCGTCGACAACAACCATCTCTCGAGTCACGGTTCCAGGCGACCCAGCGAGCCCTGCTGTCTTGCTCGCAATGTCGAAGACCGCTTCTGACAGGTCACCGGCTGGCATGCCTGCGCTCACCCCCGTGACCTGAATCTCCGAGGCCGAGCCGGCGAAACCGGCTACCAAACCGGCTTGGGTACCTGCGCTGGCGGTGGCATGGACTACATGGTCGATACGCGTGTCGGTTTCACGAGACTGCTCGATCAGCTCAAGTGCGCACCTCACGTAGCCGAGCGCCCCAACCGGATCCGATCCTCCGATCGGAATCAGGTATGGCGTGTGGCCTTTGTCGCGAAGCTCGGTCCCTCGTTGGCGAAGCGCCGCAATCAGGTCGGCTCCATTTGGCAACTCTGTGATTTCGGCGCCGAGTAATCGATCGAGAAGGACGTTGCCACCCGTTTCGTAGGTGGCGTCTTCGATCGCATGGCGATTCTCGAGCATGAGTTGACATCGCAGGCCGACTCGTGCCGCGGCGGCGGCCGTTTGTCGGGCGTGATTTGATTGCATTGCCCCGACGGTGATGATCGTGTCGGCGCCCTGGTCGATGGCATCTGCGATGAGAAACTCGAGCTTTCTCGTCTTGTTGCCGCCGGTGGCAAGTCCTGTTGCGTCGTCGCGCTTCACATGGATCTGTGGCCCGCCAAGGAATTCGCTGAGCCTCGGCAGATGCTCCAGTGGGGTCGGCAGATGTCCAAGGCTGATGCGTGGAATGTGATCGATCCTCATTCCACGAACATAGGTGGTCAGGGGAAAATGACCATATGTGGGTTTCGAGTGTGACGAATGCGCAGTGATGTGGAATTCTTCGGCAATGGTGACCACTGATCCCGAAGACGATCCGATTCAGACGATGCTCGAGCAGACGCCTCTCACGGTGCGAGACCAGCTCGAAGCGCGCGCGACGCACCCCGAGATAGGCCAGCATCCCTTTCTGAGGACCCGAGACGAGGAGTGGACCTACCGGCGCTTTCGCGACACGTCGTGTGCGCTCTCGCACTTCCTGCTGGAACACCTCGGCGCATCAAAAAACGGTGTTGGGGAGCAGGGTCGCGTGGCGATTCTCGCCGACAACCGCCCGGAATTCTTGGCGGTGTTCGGTGCCTGCGCACTGTCCGGCCTCAACTTGTTCGGAATCAACACCGGATTGCGCGGCGAGGTGCTGGCCGGGGTGGTCAACCAGTCGGGCGCGGGAATGCTGATCGTCGACCCCGCGTACTTGGAGCGGGTCGAGCAGGTCATGGACGATCTCGATATAGAAAGATCCGACGTGTTCGTCCTGGCAGGCGGCACCGGTGCCGACGATCTGTGGGCGCACGTCGACCCGGATGGTGAAGCGTCGCTGACGTTGCCCGACGTCGAGGTCACTCCCGAAACCCCACTGATGGTGATCTACTCATCCGGCACCACAGGCCTGCCGAAGGGAATCAACAACAACCACCTCAAGTTCCTCAGCGCCGGGCTGTTCATTGCCCACCAAGTGCAACTCGGCCGGGAAGGAGTGGGCTACGCCTGCATGCCGATGTTCCACTCCAACTCAATGTTCATGGCAGTGATGCCCGCGTTCTACTCCGGAGCAACCGTGTCGATGCGCGAGAGGTTCTCGGCGAGCGGATTTGTTGATGACGTGCTCGAAATGGGTGTCACCTACTGGAACTACGTCGGCGAACCCGCCCACTACATCCTCGAAAGCATCACCGAACGCTTCGGAGCCGACGTCGACGCGATCCACACACAACTCACCCAGGATCCGCGCAACCGGCTTCGGGTCACAATGGGCAATGGCGCATCGCCTCCGGATATCGATCGCATGATCGACTGGTTCGGACTCGACGACATGCATGAGTTCTACGGCTCGACCGAGGCGGCCATGTCGGTGGTTCGCAAGCGCTCCGATCCGCGTGGCAGCGTTGGCGAGATCAAAGAGGAAGCAGTTCGAATAATTGACTCCGACGACCGGGAGTGCCCGCCCGCCATCGTCGATGAAGAGGGAAGAATTCTCAACTACGACGAAGCCGTCGGTGAGATCTGTCGGATCGCACCAGAGGCGGGACTTTTCCAGGGCTATTTCGACAACGAAGACGCAACCGATTCGAAATATCGCAATGGTGTCTACCGATCGGGTGATCTCGGCCACGTCCTGGTGGTGGACGATGTGAGATATTTGTTCTTCGACGGCCGGACCGACGATTGGATCCGCAAGGACGGTGAGAATTTTTCGGCGTTTCAGGTTGCTCTCGAGATCGCCAAACATCGCGATGTGGCCCTTGCCGCTGCCTACGGCGTGCCCTGCCCTGTGTCCGACGAGTGGACGATGGCAGCGGTGCTTCTGGAAGACGGCGCCACATTCGACCCACAGGAATTTTTTGATTTCTGCGAGCGATCCTGCGTTGATGGCGCCATGGATCGCAAGTGGTTCCCGGACTTCGTGAGAGTAGTCGACGATTTCACCTTCACCGAAACCAAGAAGATTCTGGTTCGTGATCTCAAGCGCTCACATTTCTCGCCGAGCCATGTTGATGATCCCGTGTATTGGCGCTCCCGAGGCGACACCACCTACCGTCGCCTCACGACAGATGACTACGACACTCTCAGGTCACAATTTCAAGCCGCCGAACGGCTGTCGTTGCTCGAGACCAGGTAGTCGTATGCCCATCGCCCGCCACAAACCCACAACGAACGATTCGGAGAAGAAATGACCCACGGAGGAAGACTTGCTGCCAGGACTCTCAAGGCAGCAGGTGTCGAGTGTGTATTCACCCTTTCGGGTGGGCATGTCATGGCCATCTACGACGGCTGTATCGACGAGGGCATCGAGGTGGTCGATGTCCGTCACGAGCAAGCCGCGGTTCACGCTGCCGATGCTTGGGCCCGTCTGCACCCCGGCAAGGTCGGCGTGGCGATCCTCACGGCCGGCCCAGGGGTAACCGACGGTGTAACCGGAGTGGCCAACGCGTGGCGAGCCAACTCTCCAATTCTCGTATTTGGCGGGCAGGGTCCATTCAACAATCTTCGTCGCGGATCCCTTCAGGAGATGGATCACGTATCTGTGATGAAGCCCATTTCGAAGTGGGCCGACGCCTGCTACGAGACTGGTCGAATTGCCGAGTACATCGAGTTGGCGATCAGGACGGCAGTGTCGGGAATACCAGGGCCCGCGTTCCTGGAGATTCCGATGGATGTGCTTAGCGCTCCGATCGATTTGGAGGCTGTCCCCGAACCGCGTTTTCGCGACTACAGGGTGATGGCAGGTGCCCCGGCCGCACAAATTGCCGCGGCCTCGGAGCTGGTGGCCAACGCGGAACACCCGATGGTGATGGCCGGGACGTCGCTCAAATGGAGCGAAGGCGGCCCCGCCCTGCAACGCTTCGCCGAGGCCACCCACATCCCGTGCTTCACCAACGGTATGGCTCGTGGATTGCTCGCGATGAGTCATCCGCAATTCTTCAACCGCACCCGAAAAGTCGCTCTGGGGCAGGCCGATGTTGTGGTGCTGGCAGGCACCACACTCGATTTCCGAATGCGCTTCGGGGCGTCTATACCGGCCGACGCGAAGATCGTCCAACTGGACCTCGACGAGACTCTTATCGGGCAGAACCGTGCCGCCGATGTCGGTCTCGTGGGCAATTTGGGGGTCAACCTCGACGCGCTGCGCGAAGCAATCGAGTCGCGGGCGGCTGCAACCGACTTCAGCGGTTACTCCGATGAACTGCGCGCCACCGAAGACGAAGCCGACGCCGCGCTGGCATCACAACTCGACAGCGACGAGGTTCCGATCGATCCGTTGCGTCTCTGTCGAGAAATCGCCGACGCAGTGACCGACGACATGATCGTGATCGGAGATGGAGGCGACATCGTCGCCCAGGCCTCGAAGGTGATCAAGGTTCCTACCAACGGCGGGTGGATGGACCCCGGCCCACTCGGGACGCTTGGCGTTGGCATGCCATTTGCGTTGGCAGCTCAGAAAGCCAACCCCGACAAGCGTGTGATGATCGTCTACGGCGACGGTGCTTTCGGGCTCAATGGATTCGAGTTCGATACTGCGGTTCGGTTTGGCCTGCCCATCGTTGGCATTGTCGGCAACGACGCAGCCTGGGGTCAGATGCTGCGCCCACAAGCCGTGATCTACGGTGAGGAGCGACTTGTGGCAACCGAACTCAATCGGACCCGCTACGACAAGGTCGTGGAGGCGCTTGGGGGCCATGGGGAGTACGTCACCGAACCCGATCAGATTGCCGCGGCGATACAAAGGGCGTTCGCGTCGGGTTTACCGGCTCTCGTCAATGTGGAAATCCGCACCGACAAAGGGATGCCGAAAGGCTCAACCTACGTCTGAGAGGATCAGTCGCTGATCTTGACCCCGCGCCAAAA
>CAZHMP010000063.1:0-5542 GCA_964533595.1 uncultured Acidimicrobiales bacterium
TTCCTGTCGATGGCCATCGGGGCCGGAATGACCTCAGCGATCATGAACCCGATGCATGCCGAGGTGAAGACCGCGGTGATGGCGGCCGACGTGCTCGCCGGTCACGACTCAAACTGTGCTTCGTGGATTGCTGCCAACCGCGACCCGTCAGCCGGTGGTGGTGCCGGCGGTGCACGTCGCGGACGTTCCGGGCGCCGCCGCGGCGGCTCACCGACCTGAGACGATCGACTCCATCCCGATGCACGAACCGACTCAAGCAGAAGTCGTATTCACCCCCAGTGGGGTGACCACGACGGTGGAGACGGGCACGAGCGTCCTCGATGCGGCGCGAGCGGCTGGAGTCGACCTGGATTCCACCTGCGGTGGACGCGGTCTGTGCGGACGCTGCCAGATCTCGCCCTCGCTCGGCGAGTTCGCCAAATGGAGTATTTCCAGTGGCGAGGACTCTCTCACTTCTGTTGGACCCACCGAACTCGGCTACAAGGGCCGACGACCGCTCGAACCCGACATGCGACTCGCCTGCCAAGCCCAGGTGCGCCGCGATGTCGTGGTTGACATTCCTGCCGCAAGCCAGGTTCATCGGCCGGTGGTGCGCAAAACAATCAATCTCGACGGCCTCTCCATCGACCCGATGATCATCGCTCGGTACCTTGAACTCCCGGAAGCCCAGCTGGGTGATGACCTGTCGGAATCCGGCATGGTCATATCCGGGCTCGCAAGCCAATGGGGAGTGGATTCGGCTGTATTGGACGCGCGAGCGCTTCCGAATCTCCATCGCGCCATCGTGGAGGGCAAGAGACGGATCACCGCCATCGTCCACGCCGACGGCACGGTTCTGGCGATCAGGCCCGGATTCGACGATGTGGTCCACGGAATGGCCATCGACGTCGGCTCCACCACGATCGCCGGATACCTGGTCGACCTGACCAACGGCGAAGTCGTCGCCTCGTGCGGTGTCATGAATCCCCAGATCCGCTTTGGTGAGGATCTCATGAGCCGAGTGTCGTACGTGATGATGAATCCCGGCGGCGACGAGGCAATGACGTCTGCCGTTCGCGAAGCCATCGACTCGATGGTCGACGACTTCGCCGCCCAACTAGACGCCGATCCGGATGAGCTCCGCGCGACCATCCACGATCTGGTGGCGGTGGGAAATCCCGTCATGCATCATCTGCTGTTGGGCCTCGACCCCACCCCGCTCGGCACCGCGCCGTTCACGTTGACAGTTGCCGAACCGGTCGATCAACGTGCCGACGAGCTCGGCCTTTCGTTGCCGTATTGCAGAGCCCATGTCGGTCCGTGCATTGCCGGTCACGTCGGCGCCGACGCGGCCGCGGCAACTCTCGACCAGCGCACCCATTTGGCGAACCCACCGCGACTTCTTGTCGATGTGGGAACCAACGCCGAGATCATTTTGGGAACACCAACCCGAACTTGGGCAGCATCTTCGCCAACCGGACCAGCATTCGAAGGTGCACAGATCTCATGCGGGATGAGAGCCACGTCAGGGGCGATCGAGCGAATTCGAATTGATCGCCAGACCAAGGAACCAAAGTTCAAGGTGATCGGATCCGATCTTTGGTCGAACGACCCGGGCTTCGAGGAATCAGTCGCAGGAATTGAGATTGCCGGCCTGTGTGGATCGGCCATCATTGAAGTGATCGCCGAGATGTTCCTGTCCGGAATCTGTACGTCCGATGGGGTGATAGACGGTTCGTTGGCCGGTGAGACACCTCGGATTCGCGCCGACGACCGCACCTTCAAGTATGTGATTCGGGACGACAACGAGCTTTCCATCACACAGGGAGATGTGCGCCAGATCCAACTCGCCGGAGCTGCACTTCGGGCCGGGATCGATCTTCTGATGGAGCACGCCGACATACCCGAGGTGCACGACATTCGCCTAGCTGGAGCTTTCGGAGCCCACATCGACCCGCTGTACGCGCTGGTGATCGGACTCGTTCCGGACTGCCCCGTCGACGGAGTTCGAGCGGTCGGCAATGCCGCCGGCGCCGGCGCCGTCCGAATGCTCGTGTCGGGCGCTCAGCGCCAAGAGATCGCCACCGCCGTGCGCCAAATCACAAAGATCGAAACAGCCATCGAACCACGGTTTCAAGAGCTGTTCATCGACGCTCTGGCGTTTCCGCACAGAACTGCCGACTCACCGCACCTATCAAAATTGGTCGACCTACCCGACCCTCGACCCACAACCGGACAGCGAGGCCGCCAACGACGGCCAACCTCCACATCCAAGGAGAAGTCATGACTGATACCACGGCACGAAGGTCACGCCGGGGAGGCGGGCGCGCCGGCCGCCAAGCTGCCCGCCGCGCGTCAGCAAATTCGGCTCCTCCATACCTGACACGCACGTTGCCGCCAGTCGAGATGCTCAACGAAGAGGGCCTGGCCCAAATCGAGGAGAATGCCGAGACCATACTCAGCGAAGTCGGTGTGGCGTTTCAGTCGTTCCCCGATGCGTTGAAGCTCTGGAGTGACGCCGGCGCCGACGTCGACTTCGAGACCGAGTCGGTGAAATTCCCTCGTGGTATGTGTCGCCAAATCGTGCAGGCAAACGCCCCGAAAAGTTTCGTACAACACGCCAGAAATCCTGAGAGAAACGTCATGATCGGCGAGAACGCCACCGTCTTCGCACCCAACTACGGATCTCCCTTCGTGACCGACCTGGATGACGGCCGGCGCTACGCAACGCTCGAAAATTTCCAAGACATCGTGAAGCTCGCCTACTCGCTGCCAAACCTCCACCACTCCGGCGGAACGGTATGTGAGCCGGTCGACATCCCGGTCAACAAGCGTCACCTCGACATGGTGTATTCCCACCTGAAATACAGCGACAAGCCGTTCATGGGGTCGGTGACCGCGGCTGAACGAGCCGCCGACTCGATCGAGTTGGCACGCATCGGATTTGGCGGCGACCTCGCCGACCGCACCGTGATGATCTCCCTGATCAACGCTTCCTCGCCGCTTCGCTGGGACGCAACCATGCTGGGCGCCGCCACCGAATACGCACGGGCCAACCAAGGCTGTGTCATCTCGCCATTTATCCTCGCAGGCGCCATGTCTCCGGTCACGGTGGCCGGAATGGCCGCTCAAGCCCTCGCCGAAGCGCTGTCCGGGATGGCCTATTGCCAGCTCGTGCGCCCGGGTTCGCCTGTTGTGTTCGGCACGTTTGCATCCTCGATGTCGATGGCGACCGGTGCCCCGACATTCGGCACACCCGAGGCAGGACAGGCGATTCACGTAATGGCCTCGCTCGCCAGAAGGCTCGGGGTGCCATTCCGTTCCGGTGGATCGTTCACGTCATCGAAGATTGCTGATGCTCAGGCCGCATACGAATCGGCCTCCACGTTGCTGCCCACCATCCTCGCGGGAGTCAACTTCGTGTTGCACGCTGCGGGATGGCTCGAAGGCGGGCTCTCGTTCGGGTTCGAGAAGATGATTCTCGATGCCGACCAACTCGGCATGATGGCCGTCTACGCCAAGGGCATCGACATGTCGGAGAACGGTCAGGCGATGGACGCGTTCCACACGAATCCTCCCGGCGAGCATTTCCTCGGCAACCCACACACGCTGGCCAACTTCGAATCCGCCTTCTACCACTCGACAACGGCAGACAACAACAGCTTCGAGCAATGGTCGAGCGAGGGAAGCCTCACCGCGGCAACACGCGCCAACGCCACATGGAAGCGGCTTCTCGCCGAGTACGAGCCGCCGCCGCTCGACGACGCCATCGACGCCGAACTGGTCGACTACATCACGCGCCGTAAGAGCGAAATGCCAGACGCCGCCTACTGACGCTCAGAAATCTCGTCTCCGGCACAGCAATGACCGAGCCCCTTCAGCACGGTGTCGACCACATCCGACACGAGATCTGAATCGATCGACTCGCCGCTCATGAGCCGCCGATAGAAGAGGGGGCCAACGAGCAGTGCCAGAACCGCCTTCGGGTCGACGGTGCCATCGATTTCTCCGCGACTCACCGCCCGTTCGAGCACCTCGACAATGGGCCGCTGACGAGATTCGCCGAGAACCCGCTTCTCGTTGGCGAGTTCCTCGTCGTGTTCGGCGGCTGCCACCATTTCAGCCATGACCGACGACCATCTTGCCTTGGGCAATTCGGCGGCAAGATTGCCGAGAATCGCCACCAGGTCGGTGCGGGTGTCGCCAGTTGGTTCAAACACGGGGGGCGCCGTGATGGCGTCGAATGCGTCGACCACCAACTGTGCTTTCGTTTCCCAATGGCGGTAGATGGTGGTGCGAGCCACTTCGGCCCGACGCGCCACAGCATCGATACTCAGTGCCTGCCACCCTCGTTCGGCAAGCAAATCGAGGGTGGCCTCATGCACCGCCACGCGCGTCCGCTTCACCCGTGGGTCATCAGGCGAGCAGGCCGGCGAACAGTCGTTCATCAGACCGGTTCGGGGTCGGATTCGTCACTCAACAGCGATGCGAGTTCAACATCGACACCGTCGGGAGACGCCGGCTTGACCTGCGGGACTGCCACCTGGTGCGGCATCCAATGATGTGTGATGGCCGCCCCCACCAGCACGACCCCGGCCGAGACAAGGGTGGTGATGCCGAAGGCATCGACAAATGCCGAGGATGCCAATTGAGCAACCTGTGCCCCCGTGTCGCCACCAATTTGTTGAGCGACACCGAGCGCCGCACCGATCGAGTCGCGCGCCGCGTGCTCGGCCGAAGGCGAAAGCATCGAGAGCGAGCCGTCGAGCGAGCTTCGGTAGAACGTGCTGGCGAGGCTCCCGAGGACCGCGATACCGACGGCACCTCCCAGCTCACGCGATGTGTCGTTGACCGCGGAACCGACCCCAGCCTTGGCGAGCGGGAGGCTGGCCATGATGCTGGTGGTCGAGTTGGCCATGACCACCGACATACCGGCAGACATGAGCGTGAGGGCCGCCAGCAGAATCCAGTAGTGGTATCCCCAAGCGAGTGTCGACATCACCACGAATCCTGCCGAGATTGAGACCATGCCCGCAGTGACGGCGTTTCGCAATCCGAAACGTTCCGCGATGTCGGCGCTTCTGGGAGACACCGCCACCATCACGACCGCACTGGGCAACGTCCTCACGGCCGCGCCGAGAGCGCTGAAGCCCAACACGAACTGGAGATAGAGGGTCACAAGGAAGAACATTCCGAAGAGGGCGAAGAAGACCGTGGTGATCGTGAATGCGCCCGTGCTGAACCCCGAATTGGCAAAGAACTTCATGGGGAGCATGGGTGTGTCGTTGCGGCGTTCCCACCAAATGAAAGCACCGAGCACTGCCACGGAGACGGCAAAGGTGACCAGCGTCGAGCCGCTGAACCAACCGTTGTCCGGTCCCTCGATGATGGCGTAGAGGAAGAGGAACAGCCCTGCAGCGGATAGAACAGCGCCAGCCGGATCGAGTTTGGTGTGATCCGGATCGGATGACTTGGGAACGAGCACTGCCCCGGCAGCGATGGCCACAATCGCGATGGGTGCAGAGATGAAGAAGACCGAGCCCCACCAGAAGTGCTCGAGCAG
>CAZHMP010000063.1:5642-9294 GCA_964533595.1 uncultured Acidimicrobiales bacterium
GAATAGCCGTCCACCATCCACTGCAGCTGAGTCCCCGAAGCGCCGAGATCTCGAACGATCGCGGGCAGTGCGACGTTGAGCGAGGAGACGCCGGCAACAACCAGCACCAGCGACAGGCAGAGCACGGCGAGCGTTTGCCAACGCCTTTGGAATATCAAGTCGGCTACAGCTGCTTCATCAGAAGACTTCAGATTCATTTCTATCCTTCGTGAATTCGTCGGGTCTGTGATCGCAGACTCCATAGTTACGCAACAGCGATGTTGCATACGCAACAGCACTGTAGCGTTGATGGATAACAGAGCAGCGACCGAAAACGAGATTCCATGGTGACTTTCGACACCCGTATGCCGACCATCTACCTGCCCCACGGCGGTGGACCATGCTTCTTCATGGACTGGACCATGGGCCCGACCGACACCTGGGACCGAATGGCTGACTGGCTCCGGGCCCTCATCGCCGGCCTGGCCCATAGGCCCAGAGCAATACTTGTGATTTCAGGCCACTGGGAGGACTCAGAATTGGCGGTGACCGCCGCCGACCATCCGTCTCTGCTGTTCGATTACTACGGATTCCCTCCCCATACATATGAGCTTCAATGGCCCGCCCCCGGCTCACCCGAGTTGGCCGGCGAGATCGGCAAACTCCTATCGGGCTCCGGCTTTGCCAACAGGCAGGACACCAATCGTGGGTTCGATCACGGAGTGTTCGTCCCATTGAAGGTCGCGCTACCCCAAGCCGATATCCCCACCGTTGCGCTCTCATTGCTCGACGGTCTCGACGCTGAAACCCACTTGGCCATCGGACGGGCACTGACACCGCTGCGCGACGAGGGAGTTCTCATCGTCGGTAGCGGCATGAGCTACCACAACATGAACGGATTCATGACCGACCGATCTCTGGCAATCTCCCGCGAGTTCGGCGGTTGGCTCGACGGTGCGATCAGCGCGGCGCCGGCCAAGCGCGATCGGATGCTCGCCGATTGGGAGTCCGCTCCCCGGGCGCGGGAGGCTCATCCGCGCGAGGAACATCTCATTCCGCTGATGGTGGTGGCAGGAGCAGCCGGCACCGACATCGGAGTGTCGATGTTCGAAGATGTTGTGATGGGGGCGAGCGTGTCGGCCTACGGTTTTGGTGTCGCAGCCGATGCATGACGTCGACGAGCGATCAAATTGAGTGCCACCGAGGAAGCGCGAGCCGGAATTGCAACAAACCGGCGGTGGCGATCCACAGGAGGCGCTTCCGCCACCACTATGCGGTATCCGATGTAGACGGCGACCACCCCGTGGCTGAATGCAAGCGTCCAGAAAAACGCCGATGGGTCGAGCGAGGCCATGGCCGCCGCCCCGAGCAGAGGACCCAACACCGCCCCGACACCGTTTGCCCTCACCAGTGCGGCGGAGGCGCCATTCAGCTTGCTCACCGGTAGCCAATCAGCGGTGTAACCGATGGCCAACGAATAGAGGGGGAATGACATGCCTCCGATGAGAAACATGAGTCCGATCGCCACCCAACCGCCCACCGGAACAATCGTGAGAACGGCCCCAAACACGGTGGCAGCAGCAGCCACCCAGAACATCACACCCCGTCGACTCATCCGATCGGATATGTATCCAATGGGCCATTGCAGCACCACCGAACCAACCAATGGCGCAGCCAGAAAACTGGTGAGGTGTCCGCTCGACAGCTCGACGTTGACCGCATAGACCGCGCTGAGACCCATGAGCACGCCGGCAGCGGTTCCAACCCAAAATGAGCTCACGACTCCGGTGGGAACCAATCGAATCAGGTCTCGAAGCGAGAGTGGTTCAGGTACAGAAATCGGGGGGCTGCTCGAAGCCGAAAGCACCACCGGCACCAGCGATGCCGACACAAGGATCGAAGAAAGCACAAACAGTTCGAAGCCATCAGGGTTGGCGAGATCGAGCATGAACTGGCCGGACGCCAACCCTCCCATGCTGGCCACCATGTACACACTCAGCAGACGACCGCGCGTGGCATTGGTGGCGAGATCGTTCAGCCACGACTCCGCCACCACGTACAGACCGGCCATGCACATGCCGGAGACAAATCGCATCAGACCCCACGTGATCGGAGACACGAACAATGCGTGCACCAGGACCGCACTGGAAGCCACCGAAGCCAACCCGGCGAAGACACGGATGTGACCGACCCGAGACAGGAGGTGCTCCGCGTATTTACTACCCGCCAGAAACCCGGCGAAGTACGCCGCCATCACCAGACCGGTCACCGTGAGGCCGAAGCCTTCCGCCTCCGAACGCACGCCCAGCAGCGACCCTTGCAAACCGTTGCCGGCCATAAGCAAGAAGATGCCGAGAAACAGCGCCCGAGCGGCAAGAGCCGGATTGGCGTCGTCGATCCAAGGTCCGCCCTCGATCTGATCGTCGGATGAATCCGATGCTTGGCCAAATGTCTGATCCATTGGCGACCAGTTTGCTCGATCCGAGCCGATGCCACCGCGATTTTGGGCATAATCGCACACGATGACTTCGAGGTCGACCGCCCGTGCCACGACCCTCGAACGGGCACTGGTTCGGTACCCGGTTGGAGGCGGCCGACGATGGCTCTCCTTCGAGGATCCCGTCGAGCAGTTCTTCGCCCAGAATCTTGACGAGGTCCTGCCCACAATCGAACGCATCGAGCAGGCCTCCAACGCCGGAAACTGGCTCGTCGGGATGATCAGCTACGACGCTTCACCCGCATTCGATTCGGCCCTGCGCGCCCGACGAGACCCTTCCGTGCCCCTCGTCGCATTTGCCTCATTCGCCGACCCCCAAGTCTCACGTGGACCCAACAGCGGGACTTACACAACCGGACGATTCACCACCTCGTGCGACCAACTCGAGTACGAATCGAACGTCTCGAGAATCAGGGAGTTGATCGCGGCAGGAGACACCTACCAAGTCAACTTCACCATGCGTTTTCGGTCAGGGTTCCATGGTGACAGCGAAGCGTTCTTCGCCGAGATGAGCAGGGCCCAAATGGCTGATCACCTCAGCTATCTCGACTTCGGTGACTTCGCTGTGTGCTCTGCCTCACCGGAATTGTTTCTTCGCAGGGTGGGACGACGCGTGACCACCAAGCCCATGAAGGGGACCCGCCCACGTCACCCGGACCCGACCACCGACCGCACGCTGGCCAACGATCTGGCCAAGAGCGAAAAGGACCGCGCCGAAAACACGATGATCGTCGACATGTGTCGCAACGACCTGGGACGCGTCGCCGATACCGGCACCATCATCACCCCATCGCTTCATACCATCGAGACCTATCCCACCGTCCATCAGATGACCTCCACGGTGTCCGCCGAGACGAACTGCGGACTGGTCGATCTTCTGCGGGCAACGTTTCCGGGTGCGTCGATCACCGGAGCGCCCAAAGTCGCAACCACAAAAATCATCGCCGATCTGGAGAACGAGCCACGCGGCGTCTATTGCGGCTCGGTGGGGGCCATCGAACCGGGTGGCGATCTCGAGTTCAACATCGCAATTCGCACCGCATGGATCGATCGGATTCACGATTCTGTCGTCTACTCCTCCGGAGGTGGGGTCATCTGGGATTCCGACCCCGAGAGCGAATGGCAAGAAGCCCTCGACAAGGCGAAGGTCTTGGTTCGTGCGGCCGAGCCATTTCG
>CAZHMP010000063.1:9394-15224 GCA_964533595.1 uncultured Acidimicrobiales bacterium
ACGGTCGCATGGTCACGCCTCACTCCAAGTGTGGGTTACTGCCCGGAACTTTCCGAGAGGAACTGATCGAGGCAGGTCGAATCACTGAATCGCACCTCACCCCGGAAGATCTCGCCAGGGCGGACGCGGTCTGGCTGATCAACTCCGTGCGCGGATGGTTCGCCGCATCGCCCAACCCCGCATGGTTCGACCCGACCCACGCCGCGCGTTTCCATCGGCAGCAAATCAAATGACGAACTCGAAACCGATTCTTCTCGACGGCGGCATGGGTCAAGAGCTTCTGCACCGTGGCGCCAGCGGCGACGGCACGCTCTGGTCGGGCTGGGCATTGTCGGAGGACCTCTCTGCGGTTCGCGAAGTACACCGCGATTTCGCGGCGGCGGGTGCCGACGTCCTCACCACAAACACCTACACCACAACACGGCCCCGTTTGGCCCGCAACGGCATGGAGGACCGATTCATCGAACTCAACGAGATCGGAGCGGCGGTTTGCCGGGAGGTAGCCGACGAATTCACCGGGCAGGTGCGGGTGGCGGGTTGTCTTCCCCCGCAATTTGCCAGCTACCAAGTCGATCTTCCAGTCAGTGAAAGCGAGTTGGTGGAGCTCTACTCAGAGCAGGCAGGCATCGTTGCACCGTTCTGCGATCTGCTGATCGCCGAGACGCTGTCGAGCGCGATGGAATGCCGTTCCGCTGTTGAGGGGGCGCGCTCCGCGGGTCTTCCGATCTGGCTGGCGTGCACTCTCGGCGACAACGGTGCCGACACTCTGAGAAGCGGCGAGACACTTGAATTGCTGTTGGCCGAGATCGAAAATCAGATGCCAGACGCCATCTTGTTCAACTGCACGTCTCCCGAGAGCGTCACCGCCGCGCTCACGATCATCAGCCGATACACAGACGTTGCGGTTGGCGGCTACGCCAACGGATTCACTCACGTCCCCGAAGGGTGGCGCATCGTGGACGACGCCTCGCTGCCCGATCAGCGTCTCGATCTCGACCCTGCCGCCTACGCCCGCCACGCAAATAATTGGTTGGCGAATGGCGCGTCGATAATCGGCGGATGCTGCGAGATCGGTCCCGGACACATAGCCGTGCTCCGGGCTCTGATCGACTCCGATTACTAGATCACAGCTTCGCTGCGGAATGCAGCCCTCAATCCGGGAAGTGCCGGTGAAAGTCAACCTGCTCGGGTGCCAGCGGGGTGTTGCCGAGGATCAAATCGGCGGCCTTCTCAGCGAGCATCATCACCGGCGCGTAGATGTTGCCGTTGGTCACGTACGGCATCGACGACGCATCCACCACCCTCAGCCCCTCGACTCCTCTGACCCGCATGCTGGTCGGGTCGAGGACGCTGTCGGCGCCCATCCCCATGCGTGCCGTGCACGAGGGATGAAGCGCGGTCTCCGCGTCGCGTGCGACCCACGCAAGAATCTCCTCATCGGTCTCGACCGAAGGCCCGGGCGACGTCTCACCACCGTTGAACTCGGCCATGGCCGGCTGCGACAGCAGCCGACGGGCGTTGCGCACTGCTTCGACCCATTCGCGGCGGTCCTGGTCGGTCGACAAATAGTTGAATCTCAACGCCGGCTTCACACGAGGATCCTTGGATTTGATTTCCACCGATCCGCGGGCGTCGGAATACATCGGCCCCACGTGCACCTGGTAGCCGTGCCCCTTCCCTGCCGTGGTGCCGTCGTAACGAATTGATATCGGCAGGAAGTGAAACATCAGGTTGGGGTAGGCGACCTCGTCGTTGCTGCGAATGAATCCGCCGGCCTCGAAGTGGTTTGTGGCCCCTGGGCCGCGCCGGGCCAGCCACTGCAATCCAATGAACGGGCGCCTCCACATGGCAAGCATGGGCTGCATCGAAACCGGCTTCTTGCAGGCGTACTGAACGTAAACCTCGAGATGATCCTGAAGGTTTTGACCCACCGCGGGGACGTCGGCAACGACTTGAATGTCGTGTCTTTGAAGAAGCTCTGCCGGACCGACGCCGGAAAGTTGCAACAATTGAGGAGAGTTGATCGACCCCCCGCACAAGATGATCTCTTCGCCGTCAACGCTTTGGCCGCGGCCGTTGTGGCGATAGTCAACCCCCACTGCCTTGGTTCCCTCGAATCGCACTTTCGACACGGTCGCCCGCGTGACCACATCAAGGTTGGGACGATTCATCACGGGGTGGAGATAGGCCTGGGCCGCGCTGAGTCGCCTGCCACGCGAGATGTTGCGATCGAATGCGTTGAACCCCTCTTGACGCTTTCCGTTTACGTCGGTGGTGCGGGGGTGTCCGGCCTCGACCGTGGCATCGAGAAACGCTGAGAACAACGGATTCGTGGCCGGACCTCGCTCGAGGGTCAGCGGACCATCAGTGCCTCGATACTCGGGGCCGTCGTCGGCGGCGAGGCATGTCTCCATCCGCTTGAAATACGGGAGGCAATGGGCGTAGTCCCAACTCGACATGCCCGGGTCTGCTCCCCAACGTTCATAATCGAGAGGATTGCCGCGCTGGAAAATCATGCCGTTGATGCTCGATGAACCGCCGAGCACCTTGCCGCGGGCGTGGTAAATCCGCCGACCGCCCATGTGCGGCTCGGGCTCAGATTCGTACTTCCAATCGTAGAAACGATTGCCAATCCCGAACGCGAGTGCAGCGGGCATGTGGATGAAGACGTCCCAGCGATAGTCGCTGCGGCCGGCTTCCAATACCAGCACCCTGTTGGACGGATCCTCCGACAACCGATTGGCCAACGCACAACCCGCTGATCCGCCGCCGACTATCACATGGTCGTACTTTTTGGTCATGCAAGCTCCCGTGTCTCGAACGACGACAGTACCCCTGGACTGCGTCGAGTCATGCGGTGGAAGACCCAACTTTCACCACAATTCTTAGTCCGTTGTTCACCTCGAATTCACCCTTTGAATCCCTGCTCGCAAACCGGTTCTTTTAGGTTCGATTCGACGATGGAGCGTCCATCGTCGCGAATCACATAATCCACCCAAGAAGGAACCGTGTACCGCACATCATCTCGACTCGTTCGACTGCTTGCCGTTGTTCTCGCCCTCACTTTGGTTGCCGCCGCGTGCGGCGACAGCGGATCAGATACAGCAGGATCAGATACGACAACCACGGCGGGCGACAGCAACGCATCCGCCGGCCTTCCGTCCATCACTCTCAACGGATCCGGTGCCACCTTTCCGGCCGCTTTCTACGAGGAAGTCCTCGCCGCGTTCAACGCCGATAATGCCGGCGTCACGATCAACTACAACCCGGTCGGATCCGGGCAGGGTCAGAGCGACCTCGCCGGAAACCTCACCGACTTCGCCGGTAGCGACAGCTTGGTGAAAGACGCCGACAAGGCCAACTACGAAGGTGGGTTTCTCTACATCCCCACCGTGGCGGCGCCAATCACCGTGTCCTACAACTTGAGCGGTATCGATTCGCTCCAGCTGTCACCAGAGGTTCTGGCCGGCATTCTCCAGGCCGACATCACGTCGTGGGATGATCCGGCCATCGCCGCCGACAACCCTGGTCTGTCTCTACCATCCACCGAAATCACCGTGGTCCACCGCTCTGACGGCTCGGGCACCACCGCAAACTTCACTCACTACCTGGAGTTGGCCGCCCCCGGCGTGTGGACTCTCGGTACCGACAAGACGATCGACTGGCCATCCGGCACCATCGGCGCAGAAAAGAACACCGGCGTCGCCAACGGCATCCAGACCACGGATGGCGCCATCGGGTATGTCGACTTTGCCGACGCTCGTGCCACCGGTCTCACCTTTGCCGCCATCAAGAACCGTGATGGCAACTTCGTCAAAGCATCCTTGGAGGCCAGCTCGGCTGCCCTGGATGGCGCAGAGGTCGCCGCTGATCTCACCTACAACCCTCTCAACGCAGCCGGCGCAGATTCCTACCCGATCGTCGCCCCCACCTACATCCTCACCTACACGTCCTACGCCGACGCGGATGTCGTCACCGTGCTGCAGGCCACGTTGCGCTACCTGCTGGGCGCAGCCCAGGATCAGGCAAATGCGCTCGACTTTGCGAAACTCCCCGAAAGCCTTCGAGTGAAGGCCCTCGCTCAGGTCGACTCGATCAACGTCGGCTAAGAATGACCCCATGACCACCGACCCCGCCGCCGCACTGTTTCGCGATCAAGATCGCCGTGGGCTGTTCGCCGACCGCGCCTTTCGCACGACAGCCATGGCGGCGGGGTTTTCTGTCCTTGCGTTGCTCGCGTTGATTTTGGTGTCGACCACCAACGCAGCTTGGCCGGCACTGAAGGGCCAGGGGCTCAGCTTCTTCTTCTCCACCACTTGGGATGTCCCCCGTGGACAGTTCGGGGTGTTGGCCTTTGCCTACGGCACGATCATCGTGTCATTGATCGCGCTGGCCATCGCCGTTCCGATAAGCGTCGGAATCTCGCTCTACATAACCGAGGTTGCTCCTCGCCGAGCTCGCAAGCCGGTGATCTACACGATCGACCTTCTGGCGACAATCCCATCTGTGGTCTACGGGCTGTGGGGCGTGAGGGTGCTGGCGCCGTGGATCGACCCGCGTTACGAGTCGATCGCGGGTTGGGTGGAATCGATTCCCGGTCTCAACACGCTGTTCAGCGGGCGGCCCGTCAGCGGTGTGAGTTTCATGACCGCCGGCATCATCGTCGGGATCATGATCACACCGATCATCACTTCGCTCACCCGTGAAGTGTTTGCCACGGTCCCGTCAAGCCTCAAGGAAGGCGCCTACGCCATCGGCGCGACCCGCTGGGAGATGATTCGCGGAGCAGTGTTGCCTCACAGCCGAGGAGGGATAACGGCCGCGGTGATGATCGGCCTGGGTCGAGCCATGGGTGAGACAATCGCCGTTGCACTCGTGATCGGTTCTTCATCGGTCGTCAGCGCCAGATTGTTCAATCCTGGCGATGCCATGGCCGCGGTTATCGCTAATCAGTTTGGTGAGTCGACCGGCGAGTACCGCGCCGCTCTCATTGGTCTCGGGGTCGTGCTTTTGGCCATCACATTCCTGGTGAACGGTCTGGCCCGAATCTGGATCTCCAGAGGTCGGCGTTCGGGCGGTGTCGCCTGATGAGTATCACGATCAACGATCTCACCCGCCCTCGCGGCAATGCTCGGTCGATCCGCGATGCCGCCGCCACAACGCTCATGACCGGATCGGTTGTTCTCGTGGTGATTCCGCTCGCGCTTGTGATCGTCTACGTCGCCCAGCGAGGTAGCACATTGTTCGGCTGGAACTTTCTGACCTCGGACATTCCCACGACTCGGTCCGCCGGTGGGGGCATGGGGCCGGCCGTCGCCGGAACACTGCTGCTCACCGGAGCGGCGACGCTCATTTCCGTTCCGCTCGGGGTCATGGGAGGTATTTACCTCAACGAGTACGGCCGTTCGTCTCGTCCAGCACAGATCCTGCGAGTGCTCGCAGATGTGATGACCGGTGTTCCCTCCATCGTGATGGGGCTCTTCATCTACACGTTCCTTGTGCTCCGTACCCAATCGTTGTCCGGTTTGGCAGGTGCTCTCGCACTGGCCGCCCTCATGTTGCCGGTGGTGATTCGCGCCACAGAAGAGATGCTGAAACTCGTTCCCGACGATCTTCGATTCGGAAGCTTCGCTCTCGGCTCCCGCCGCGCCACCACCATCTTGCGAGTTGTGTTGCCGGCGGCGTTGCCCGGCATCATCAGCGGCGCGTTGCTGGCATTGGCGCGAGCCGCAGGCGAGACCGCGCCACTGCTCTTCGTGATTGGCATAACCACCACGACCAACTGGTCGCTGTCGGGTACCAACACCGCACTGTCTGTGCAGATCTTTCG
>CAZHMP010000064.1:0-14841 GCA_964533595.1 uncultured Acidimicrobiales bacterium
CGTTGTTGGTGATGCCGCGGTGGTGAAGCATCGCCCCCTTGGGAAATCCGGTGGTGCCCGAGGTGTATTGGATCTGCGCCGGATCGTCCGGGCCCACCAGCGGGAGATCGAGATTGGGGTCGGCGGTGGCGAGGAACGCGTCCCACTCGTCGAATCGGATCACTTCTCGGAGGTGATCGAGTTTTCGTCTCACCGTTTCGAGTGTCGAGAGCATGGCATTGCCCCGAAATTCGGGCATCACGAAACATCCCACCGCGTTCGATTGCGACAGCACGTACTCGACCTCTCCCGCCTGAAACGACGGGTTGACCGTCACCAACACCACGCCCGACAACGCCGCTCCGAACTCGAGGATCGCCCATTCAGCGATGTTGGGCGCCCACACGGCGACGTGTTCGCCGGGCTTGAAACGCCCAAGCAACGCCCGCGCGCACTGCTCCGATTCGCCCAGCAATTCGGTGTATGTCCAGCGCCTTCGCTCAGCGGGGTCGTGCACACCCGCAACCAGTGCGCATCGATCCGGCGCCCGATCCACGGCTCGCCGAAGGAGACTCCCCACCGTGTGTTCCTCCACCGGCACCTCGTCAACGGCAGGCCAGTACGACTCGGTGAGGGGTGGCCGATCATTGCCGGTAATCGTCGTGTCCATCCGTGGCTCCATGTGTGATGCTGAGTGCGAGTCTCACGATGGTCGCACTTCACAGGGCCGCGTGCCAGATCAGGCCCCTCAACCGTGATCGGGCTAGCGTCCGCCCATGGTCGAATACGACGAGTTCGAGATGCTCCACGAAAACGCGGATGAGTACGGCATCCCGTTCGATCGGCCGCCCGTCGTGCGGCGCGAGACCGTGGAATTGCCAACAGGTCTCAACTTGTCTGCGTTGGTGTGGGGCACAAAGCCGCCGGAGCTGGTTCTCATTCACGGTGGTGCTCAAAACGCTCACACTTGGGACACCGTGGCGTTGGCGCTTGGCCGGCCTTTGATGGCTGTGGACCTGCCGGGACACGGCCATTCCGATCATCGCCCAAGCCATCAGTACGCCCCCACCGACATGGCCGACGATGTTGCGGTGGCAATCAGCCGGCTGGCTCCCGAGGCCGAGGCCGTGATTGGAATGTCGCTGGGTGGAGTCACGGCGATCTGTCTGGCTGCCGACCACCCCCGGTTGGTGCGGCGGTTGGGCATTGTGGACGTCACACCGGGCACGGATCACGCCAAGGCCGAGCCGATAATCGCCTTTGTGGATGGTCCGGAATACTTCGCCGACTTCGACGAAATCTTGGGTCGAACCATCGAATACAACAAGGGTCGAAGCGAGCAATCTCTTCGGCGGGGCGTGCTTCACAACGCCCACGAACTGCCAGATGGTCGCTGGACATGGCGTTGGGACCGCATACGTGAACGCAGGGCCGACGGGATCGATGTCCCGACTTTCACCGACTTGTGGGCCAAGGTCGACATGATCGAGGTGCCGATCGCCTTGTGGCAGGGGGGCAAGTGGAGTGTGGTCGGCGATGAAGATGTCGACGAATGGATGCGACGGCAACCCCAAACCGAACATGTGGTGGTCGACGGAGCGGGTCACTCAATTCAGGGCGACCGGCCACTCGAACTGGCCGCCCTGATCAACGACCTACTCGCCAGCTGACCCGAAGCCCTCAAGAGGTTTTCCCGGCCCTCTCACGAAATTGCGACCGGCCCGTCGATTCCCGTGACCGACCATGTGCTGTCCGTCAATTGAAGTTGGTAGGTGAACCACGTGCCGCATAGCCCTCCACACCACAGTGATACAAATACCTTTGCAGCGTCCCCCGAGATCATCGGCTCCCCGATTCCGAGAATCACCGATCCTTCAATGGAGGGAGCGAGATTGTCGGTGCGCCAGTCGTCGGGGTTGTCAATCCATCGCACCCGACCGAATCCCTCGAGCGTGGCGGTGATTCCCGACCGTTCCGCTCCGGTGAGCTCACGCCTGGGTGCTACGGGGTCTCTGACAGAACCTCCCGGCGCGCCCAAGTCGAGGCGGTTTTGGACCAGGTACTCGGTGAACGGCGGTGGCCCCTGCCCGAAGGTGTTGTCCTCGGTTACCAGCCTCTCCATCGCTACCGACATGATCGCCGGAGTCTGATTTTCGGCGACCGGAGAGACGGTCGTGGATGATGCGACAGTGGTCGTCGACTCGGGTGGTGTTGCCCCGGACTCGATCCGCGCTGGTCCGCCGCACGCGGAGACGGCAACAGCGGATACGAGCACGAAGGCGAAGATTCTCATGATGAATAGACGGCCGCGGCCCCGGTCTGGTTCCCGCAGCAGTGCACAAATCGTCCCACACCTCTCGAGAGCGAGTCGGGCGGTGGTCAGATGTCGTCGATCAGGTGGAAGGCCTCGGCGAGGGGCACCCCGGCGGTTCGGCCGGCCTCACGGCATTCGCCGGTGATGCGGTTACGGAATTCGGAGACTTGACTCTTGGCGGCGTCGGACTCGGGTGAGTCGAGGTCTATGTACATGGTGGTTTCGAACTGGCTCTCGTGCGCCAGCAGGGCATCAATTTTCGCTTCAACGTGACGGGAAGCAACCGATTCTGCGTGGTCGGCGCCGTCGGTGTCGAAAAGTAAAAGGGACGAGGGTCGGTGGTGGGGGAGGCCCTGCTCGGGGAAGAAGTGAGGGTCGCGGGCGGCCACGACGCCTTCCACCGCAAGCCATCCGGCGGCTCGATGATCAGGATGGATTCGCCAGCGCCTCCAAGGGTCATGGCCGAGAACTACAGCAGGCCGGAGTTCTCGGATGATTCGTGCCACGTCACACCGCAGATCGAGACCATGGGTCAATTCGCCGTCGGTCTGGCCCAGAAATCGCACTTCGCCGATGGATCCGAGCCGGCGGGCGGCCTCACGCTGTTCATCTTGGCGGCGAGACACCAACTCTGTGGTGTCGGCGGATGCATCCCACGATCCCTTCGATCCGTCGGTGCAGATCAGGTGATGCACCACGGCGCCTGCTTCCGACCACTTCGCAAAGGTGGCACCACAGTCGAACTCGACGTCGTCGGGATGGGCGGCGATGGCCAGGGCGATGCCGGGGACGGGCAGGTCGGTGCGCATCTCAGATCCCATCTGGTGAGGTAGGTGCACCGGCGCAGGCAGTGTCTCGAGCGACGGGTGTGGGCGACTGGTCGATCATCCGGCGCCAATCCGGAGGAAGATCATCTGGCTCATCCACATCCCAGGCCAAGTCCGGGTCGTCGATCACGTCGACCTGGAGGCCGAGCCGTCGAGATTCGGCCATGTGCGACTCGAACGATCCGGGGCCGTAAGCGAATCTGAAGCCTGTTCCGGTCGGCAATGACATGACATTGGAACCGTCACGTCGGCGATCGGGAGCGATGGCCAAACCGGGGCCGGTCACGGTGCTGAGATCCTTGGCGAAGGGCAGGTCGGCATGAGCGATGATCACGCGGGAGAAGCCGCCACTCGAGGCGGCGTCGACCGCCGCGGAGATTGAATTGGTGAGCCCCGTCTGATCGACGGCCACCGGCTCCGCCCCAACGGCGGCGGCCCAATCGGAGACCTCGGCATCGTCGGTGATCACCCACACAGGTAGGTCGCCCGCGGCGGCGACCACGCCCGACGCCATGACAACGGCGAGATCATGGCGTTCGGTGGTCGACAACAAGGTTGAGAGGCGGGACTTGGCGTCGCTGAACGACCGGATCGGAATCAACACCAATGGCTGTGGGGGATTGGCCGGGTCGATGGACACCCCGGGGAGTCTACGGCCGAGGGTGTGGGCCGAGGGTGTGGGCCGAGGGTGTGGGCCGAGGGTGTGGGCCGAGGGTGTGGGCCGAAATAAATATTCTATTTCATGCAGCGTCTAGTGTGGCCCCACACGACGTAGCGGAGTCGACGGATGGCGAAGCCTGATACCCAATATTTGATCAGCGACGCTGACACATCGCCGCCTCGGCCAATGCAATCGCGTCAGCCCAGAGCAATGGAAACCCGGCTCAGGTTGATGAGGGCAGGTCGTGAGGCATTTGGGCGCCTCGGTCACGACGGAGTCAATCTCACCCGCGACATCCTCCAGCCCGCCGGGGTGAGTGTCGGAAGCTTCTACCACCAATTTGAGGACAAGACCGAACTGCTGCTCGAGATCCTCGGCAGTGCCGCCGCCGCCCGGCGATCAGCGGTGCTCGGACTCACATTGAGCGCTCGAGCGGCTCTTGATGAGCCCGACACCGACGTGTGGCTCGCCAACATTTACGACCTCTTTTTCGACAGTCTCGACGAGGATTCACATGGTTGGAGGCTCCAACTCCGCGAGCGCTCGAGTGGAAATCCACGAATTCGCCAGGTGGTCGCATCGGGCCGGGTGGCGTGGATCGCGCAGGTCGCCGACCTGCTGGCCCGCCGATTCGCCACGGATCCAGATGAGAGCCGTATCGCGGCCACCATCTTGGTGGCGCACGGCATCGGCATCGCCACCCTCTACCTCGACAGGGCCATGGAGTTGTCTGTGAAGGAGCACTCCAGGCTCCGAAAGGAACTCATCGACGGTGCGGTCGCCTTCGCTTCTGGGGGGTTGACGTATTCGCTGGGGCTTTCGAGCGGGGATTGAATCGATCCGGCAAGATGTGTGGTGTGATCGCTCACAGGTGCAGCGGTCTATGGTGGCGGAATGAAGATTCGAGTTGCCGTGATAGGAGCCGGTTCATGGGGCACCACGGTTGCTCATCTGTGCGCGCACAACACCCACACGGTGCTTTACAGCCGCCGCCAGGATGTCGCCGACGCCATCAACTCCAACAATGAGAATCCGCGCTACCTGAAGGGCTTCAAACTCCATCAGGCGTTGAGTGCATCCTCGGATCTCTCCGAGGTGGTCGGAGCGGCCGACCTGCTCGTGATGGGCGTTCCATCGAAGGGATTTCGCGCCACCCTCAGGGAGGTTGAGCCCTACCTCCGACCATGGGTGCCGGTGGTGTCGCTGGCCAAGGGTCTCGAACTCGGTAGCGGCAAGCGCATGACCGAATTGGTGGAGGAGGAGCTACCGGGGCACCCGGTCGGAGTTCTGACCGGCCCGAATCTGGCCAAGGAGATATTGGCCGGCGACGCCGCCGCGGCAGTGGTGGCAATGACCGACCACACCATCGCCCAACGCCTTCAGGATGTCTTTTCGTCCCAGCTCTTCAGGGTCTACACGAACGATGATGTCATTGGCAGCGAGTTGGGCGGAGCGCTCAAGAACGTCATCGCTTTGGCAGCCGGAATGGCTGATGGTCTCGAGACCGGAGACAACACTCGCGCCGCGGTGATCACGCGTGGGCTGGCTGAGATGACTCGGCTCGGGGTTGCCATGGGGGGCCAAGCGCCGACATTTGCCGGACTGGCCGGGATGGGCGACCTGATAGCAACGTGCATCAGTCATCAAAGTCGCAATCGATTCGTCGGGGAACAACTGGGCCGGGGCCGCTCGATCGACGAGATCATCGAAGAGATGGACCAGGTAGCCGAAGGAGTGAAGTCGGCTCCCATCGTCTGTGAACTCGGCAATGCATATGGCGTGGTGATGCCCATAGCCGAGGAGATGCGCGCGGTTGTGGAGGAGGGTCGCACGGCAACCGACGCATACCGCGGGCTGGTTCGCCGTCCTCCCACCACCGAACACGCTTCCGAATAATGGCGTCGACAGCCCGATTTGGACGACGGCACCGTCAACGCGTGCGTCGATCGATCGAGGGCACCGCCATCGGAGATATTGATGGGCCCACCGCAATCGTCGCTTCCGATGGCACCATCGGTGGTCTTGACGGCGCATGGCGCTTCGAGTGGGGGGCCGGCGCCGACGACCGGTGGCACTTGGCCCACTTGGAAACCTCGGTGCGACAAACGCGGGTGGATGACGCTCCGGTATTCGAGACGTCCATGCGCATACCCAGCGGAGATTTGGTGTGTCGAGTCGGATCGGTGACCGACGGGCTTTCCAGGTCTCTCATGATCGAGTTCAGGAATGATTCGCCTGGCGGCGTCGTATTGGGTTGTGTGTTGAGCGTTGCTGCCGAGTCGGTTTCACCACGGTTGACGGTTGATCCCTCCGAAGTTGCCGGCGGTGGCCGTGTCCTTCTCCGAGCGGCTCGCCGAGCGGGTGGGGTCTCCATTTGTCACAACGAACCATGGCAATCGTTGGCGGAGGGTCCCGACCAAACGCCGGTATCGGTGAACGTCCGGACATCCAGGGGATCCGATGACGATGTTGTCCACGCGGCCATGGCATTTCCGTTGCCTCACCGCGCCTCACTGATCGTGCGCATCGCAGTCGACGGCGAATTCCACGAGTCACCGAGCACTCTCGCTGAAGTGGCCAGGGGCTGGCGATCAATAACCAAGGACGCCGCCGATATCAAAGTTCCCGATCAAGCACTCGGAGAGGCGTGGCGGCGAGTAGTTCCGGATCTCGTCATTGCCGCCGGCTCCGCAGATCTGATGGCGGCGGCCGAAGCGGCGCCCTTTCTCGATCTTGCCGGTCTGCACGACGAGGCCGACCGGGCCCGAACCAATCTGATAGCTGCGATTGAAGAAGGACAGTTCGATGATCGTGTCGCGTCGGAGGCCATAGCCGCCTTGGCGTCTCGTGATCTGAGGGCGGGGCGCTCGTCCGGTTTGGATCAGTTGGTAGCTGGCCTTGTGGCTTCGGCGGGAGAAGATGTCGATCCGTCGGCACTGTTGTTGGCCGCGGCGGCGATCCGACCGACCGCCGGAAGAGCCGGAGATGAATTGTTGGATCTTTATCGTCGCCGGGAAAGGCTGGGGACGCAGCCTCCCCGGAACCCGACCACACGAGTTGCCGAGGGAGCCGCCAAGGTGCTCGGCCACGTGGTCGGGCCGATCACCAGCCGCGGCGTCGATGCCGTCGACCTGCTGCCGCAGGTGCCCCGGCATTGGTACGGCGGGCAAGTTGATGTGCGTGGGCTTGCCACCCACGCCGGTCGAATCTCATACAGCGTTCGCTGGCACGGGCAGCGTCCCGCATTGTTGTGGGACCGCGACGGCGGCCCCGAAAATTGTGAGATCACGTGCTCGGGCCTGGATGACTCATGGTCGGCCACCGACCGCAGCGGAGAGGCCTTGCTGCATGCGCCCGGCGCCTCGGCGTCAAAGCCGCGTTGACTCCGTGGCACGAGAGAATGTGGCACGGTATGTCGTGGCACGATCAACTTTGAGACAGGCCATCAAGGGTCGATCGCCGGGGCTTCATCACGAGCGCCAACTCTGGGACGCCGGGAATGAGGTTGTCGCCGGGATTGACGAAGTGGGCAGGGGATCGTGGGCCGGACCACTCACTCTGGCCGCGGTGGTCGTTCCCCGCGATCGACGCCTCTACAAGGTGCGCGACTCGAAAATGCTCACCGAGGCGGAACGTGAGTTGATGCACGACCGAATAGTCGACTGGGCCCAGCACATTTCGGTGGGCCACGCTTCACCGTTGGAATGCGACGAGTTGGGTATGTCGGCGGCGCAGAAGTTGGCGGCTCGAAGGGCCATGACCGGATTGGGAGTGAAGGTCGACCATGTCCTGGTCGACGGCAACTGGCGGTTCGTGGAAGGAGTCGACTGCACGACAATTGTGAAGGGCGACACGATCAGCTTGTCGATCGCCGCCGCATCGATTATCGCCAAAGTCACGCGGGATCGACTGATGCGCAAACTCCACCTCTCGCACCCCGGCTACTTTTTCGATTCCAACAAGGGATACCCGTGCCCTCGTCACAAGGCGGCGTTGGCGGCGATGGGTGCGAGCGCGATACATCGCAGGAGCTGGTCGTTCATGGATGACCTGCGCTGGACCGGTACGCCTCGGCTTGTTGCCGACGACCCCCAGCTCGAACTCTTCTGATCCACATTTTGAGATCGTTTGGTCGGGGCTGGGTGGTCTAGGGTCCGGCCATGGAAATGCACTTTGCCAACGTGTGGGAATCGATCGCCGATGCCATGCCCGATTACCCGGCCGTCAGCCACGGCGACGACACCCTCAATTGGGCGGAGTACGACGACAGATCGGCAAGACTCGCCGCAGCATTCAGCGCGGCGGGCCTGAAACCCGATTCGAAAATCGGGTTCTACATGTACAACTGCAACGAATACCTCGAGACGCAGTACGCCACGTTCAAAATGCGCGGCGTGGGGGTGAACATCAACTACCGGTACCTCGATGACGAACTCTGGTACCTCCTCGACAACTCTGATGCCGAGGCCATCGTCTTTCACTCGTCGCTCGGAGACAAAGTTGCGAGAGTGATCGACCGGTTGCCGAAGCTGAAACTGCTGGTGGAGGTCGACGATGGACCGACTGCAACAGATCCTTCCCGCGGCGAGCAAGAGCACGTCACCAATTCCATCGGCTACGAGGAGTTGATGTCGAGCCACGACCCAATGCCACGGATTCGGCGTTCCGAAGACGACATCTACATGCTCTACACCGGCGGGACCACTGGCATGCCCAAGGGCGTGATGTATGACGTGGGCGGCATCACGTCATTCTTCATCGGTGGCGGGTTCCCGCTGCTCGGCCTGACCCCACCGGCCGATGCGGCGTTGGTGGCTCCGATGATCAGCGAGGTGGCCAGGACCGACTCGCAAATGGTGTCGCTCACCTGCGCTCCTCTGATGCACGGCACCGGTTTGTGGATCGGGGCATTCATTCCCCACTTGGCGGGGGCTCATGTAGCGACACTCACCAATCGCAGTCTCGATCCCCACGAACTATTGGCCACGGTGGAAAAGCACGAGGTCAACAGCATCACGATCGTCGGGGACAGCTTTGCCAAACCAATCATCCGGGCACTCGATGAAGGCCATCCCGACAGTCGTGCCTACGACACCTCGTCGCTGAAATTGATGTCGTCGTCAGGGGTCATGTGGACCACGGAGGTGAAGCAAGATCTGATCAACCGCATCGAGCAGATCACCCTGATCGACTCCATGGGGTCCACTGAGGGCTCCATGGGCACCCAGATCACGGCCAAAGGGGTCGACACCGACACGGGTCGTTTCGTGCAGGCACCCAACACCAAGGTGTTCACCGACGATGATCGTGAAGTGGAGCCGGGCTCGGATGAAATCGGCATGGTGGCCGCCGGCGGGAGCGTCCCACTGGGTTATTTCAAGGATCCCGAAAAGTCGGAGCGCACGTTCCGGGTGATCGACGGCGTGCGCTATTCATTCCCGGGTGACTACGCCAAGGTCGACTCCGACGGAACTCTCATCCTGCTCGGTCGGGGCAGTCAGGTGATCAACACCGGCGGCGAGAAGGTGTTCCCTGAGGAGGTCGAAGAGGCCGTCAAACGAGTGGATGGCATCAACGACTGTCTGGTTGTTGGCATTGATGACGAACGATTTGGACAAGCCGTCACCGCGGTTGCATCCACGGTTGGTGGCGGTGAAATCGATGAATCAGCTGTGATTTCGAGTGTCAAGGCCGACTTGGCGGGGTACAAGGCTCCGAAGCGTGTCGTGTTCGTGGCCGAGGTACCGCGGGCCTCCAACGGTAAGGCCGATTATCCGGCCGCCAGGACGATGGCCGCCGATACCCTCGCTGGGTGAAATCGGCACGTATCTCGGTTTGGGTTGTCGTCGGCTGGACGCTTTTCATGTGGGTCACGCGCACCCGACTCATCTTCACCGAGGATGATCTTTCTGCCGGCGACATTGTCGTGCGCATCCTGCCCGTGTTCGTGTTCGTGGCGTTGGCCGGGTTGCTGGTGGTCAGCCTTGGGACCGGACGCCCCGACCTCACACGATCCATCGCAGCGATCGCCGGTTGGACCACCGTCTATTGGCTGATTCGCGTCACGCTCATTTCGTTTCACGATCATTCGATCGGGTTCAAGATTGTGCACGCCGTGCTGGCGGTGATCTCGATTGGCACAGTCACGTGGTCATGGCGCAAGAACGTCACCGTGGCAGACCTCGCGGTGAGTAGCGCGTCCCGCTAGTCTGCGAGTCGCTATGGGACAACCAGTCACGCTCATCAAGACCACGTCGCCACGATCCGGCGTCGTCAGGTTTGAACTCAATCGCAGCCTCACCGGTATGGGTCATGAGCGCTACAAGGCCGGCGATGAGATCACCGATGATCGTCCGCCCGATCGGCTTGCCAGACGGCTGTTCGAAGCCGGCGGGGTGGCTGTGGTGCACATCTATGGCTCGATGGTCACCGTCGAGTTGGCGAGCAGCGAGCCAGGCGATCTCGAAACGGTCGTGCGCGAGCTCTACACCTACTACGTGCCGGGAGTCGAGATTCCCAGCGACGAAGAGCTCATGAATCTGGCCGGCGGCTGATCAGCCCCATCCCGGCGGCGGTTGGGCCCAGCGTTGAATCCAGGCGTGCATGGCGATGCCGGCCGCGACTCCGGCGTTGATGGATCGCGTGGAGCCGTACTGGGCGATCGAACACACCGACTCTGAGGCCCGCTTTGCCGGTTCGCTCAGGCCGGGACCTTCCTGTCCGAACAACATCACACATCGCTGGGGCAACCGGTATGACTCCAGGGGCACGGAGCCGTCGACGTTGTCGATTCCGATGATCGGCAGGTTTTCGTCGTCGGCCCACTCCACCAACTCCTCGATGGAGGGATGCTTGACGACGTGTTGGTAGACGTTGGTCATCATCGCCCCCCGCCGGTTCCATCGCCGCTTGCCGACGATGTGGATTTCCTTGGCCAGGAACGCGTTGGCGGTGCGAACCACGGTGCCGATGTTGTGGTCGTGCTCCCAATTCTCGATGGCAACATGGAAAGGATGGCGACGGGTGTCGAGATCGGCAACGATCGCCTCTACCGTCCAGTACCGGTAGCGGTCGCCAACGTTGCGCCGATCGCCGTTGGCGAGCAGCTCGGCATCCATACGCGGATCATCGGGCCAGGGCTTGGGATGGGGACCCACCCCCACAACATCATCGGAGGCGCCGGCCTCACTGTTTGGTTCGGAATCGGCCGGATTGGTCATCGTCGCGGTGGCCGGAGACGGTTGCGGTCGGGGATCACATGGCGATGCTCGGTCCACGCCGACCCATCCCAATAACGCAACACGCCGTCTGAATTGTTCGGTTCTGCGTACCAGCCGGCCGGCGGATGGGTCGGATCCGCGTCGGAGTGGGCCACCTCGCCGGCTCCACCAAAAATTGCCTGCATGTCGACCGAGGCCGAGGCTGGGGTGTAGCCGCCACCTGATATCGGTCGTCGTGAACGCGAGGCCGGCACCGATGGATCGGGGTCCCAGTGGCTCTCCTGCATTGTGCGCAGCGACTCGGCGATGGCCGGGTCTGGCCCTTGATATGGAGGAAGGCTCTCCATCGCTCGGAGCAGGTTGATTCGGTCGGCGAGCGGCGGGTGGGTGTTGAACATGTCGTTGAATCGACGGCCCCTGGCGTTTGTCTCGTGATCGTCGGGGGATTCGATCCAAAGGTGGGAGGTGGCGTGCGACGTTCGCTTCACGACGGTGATGTCTGCGTCGAGTTTCTCCAGCGCTTGGCGCAGGCCACTCGGATAGCGGGTGAACTTCACTGCACTTGCGTCGGCCAGAGATTCGCGGCTTCTCGACACGGCAGCCTTGAGCAGAGAGGCGGCCAGAGGTGCGAGAACGGCAACGACCAAGAATCCGATGAACACGATCGGATTGACCCCGCCCGAGCGTTCGTTCGAGCGTCGCCGGCGACTGGCGCCCCCGCCCACCAGCGCTCCCCAATAGAGCATCCTCCAGAAAAAGTCCGACACAAGAGCTATCGACCCTGCCGTGGCCGCGGCGACGGTCATGACAAGCGTGTCGCGATTGCGTATGTGGGCAATTTCGTGGGCCAGCACGCCCTCCAGTTCGGCCCGGTTCATTTTGTCGATCAGTCCGGTGGTGACGGCGACCGACGCGTGTTCCGGGTCGCGGCCGGTGGCGAATGCATTGGGAGACGGGTCGTGCACGACATATACCGACGGTGGTGGGATCCCGGCGGCCAGCGACACCTCTTGCACGAGGTTGTTGAGCCTCGGATAGTCGCTCTGGGATGCGGGCCGTGCACGGGTCGACCGCAGGGCCATCGAAGCGCCCCGAAAGTAAGACCCGGCAGTCATCCATACCGCAATGACTACGGCGATGACCATGCCGAACACGCCAAGACCGGTGAACAGCGAGACGAAGATGCCCACCAGCACCAGCAGCACGAAGAACGCAAACATCAGCAGCCACGTGCGCCGCCGGTTGGTTGCGATGAGGTCGTAGAAGTCCGGACGTTCGGTGGCCACCGGCTCACCGTAGTGCGGCCCTGCCACCTCTCCCTGCTTCAGCGTCGTTGACAGTCGGGGCACCATGTGGTGCCGCGCGAATCGAGCTCTCGTTTGCGCAGAGTGGTGCCGCAGCGCTCGCATGGCTCACCGCTGCGCCCGTAGCAGTGGAGAGAATGCTGGTTCTCTCCGGTTCGTCCCGTGGAGTCGACGTAGTCACGAAGAGTCGTTCCGCCGTGGTCGAGCCCCGACATGAGGGCGTCTCGGATGGCGTTGGCGAGCCGGTCGGCTCTTGGTTTCGACAGTGTTCGTGCCGCGGGGTTGACGCCTGCAATCCACAGCGCCTCGTCGGCATAGATATTGCCCACCCCCGCAACCGGTCGCTGAGAGAGCAGTTGGGTCTTGATGTGTCTGGTCGACCGCTTGATCTCACGATGGAGGTGAGCGCCGGTGAATTCATCGTCGAAGGGCTCCGGACCGATCATCGACAATGTGGCGATCGATCGCCAGTCACCTCGGGGCACTCGGTAGACACGCCCGAATCGTCGGGCATCGTGAAATGTGAAAGTCGAGTCGTCGTGGAGTCTCCACCATGCACGCAAATGCGAGTGTGTCGGATCGAAATCGCCGTTGACGGCGAGTCTGCCGGTCATGCCGAGGTGGATGATCAGATCGTGGGCGCCGTCATCTCCCTCGGTTTTGACAATCAGGTACTTCCCGCGACGGGTGACGTCGCTGATCTCGTCTCCAATCGCCTCGAGCGCGGGTGTGAATTTGGCCGACCAATGAGATCCGCCATCCACAATTGTCGACCCGATGAGCCGAGGATGTAGCTGTCGCCTGATCGTTTCGACCTCTGGCAGCTCCGGCATTGGGGCACTCTATTGCCGTCGTTCGTGCCGCGCCGTACGTGGGTGCGGGCCCATTTCGGGAGCCGGGTACCATCGGATCTCGTGATTGACCCGCTGGCCAGGATTGTCGACCAGGCACTAGAGCAGGTTTCGGCTCTCTATGAACTCGACGGTCCGAGGGCCGAGGCCTGGGCCAGCGACTTGATAGCGCTTGCGGTGGAGGCCACGCCGAGTCCACCCGACCCCGACCCGGACGATGCCGTGTTGGCGCTGTTGAGACGCCTCGATGAAGCCGACGGGGTCGACAAATCGGCGGGAACCGTTGCCGCCGCACTGGTTCGATCTCTCATTGGCCGGGCGACGCCGAACGCACATCCGAACCCCTCTGAAGCCGCCGACGTTCCAATGCCCGGCTGGTTCGACTCGCTGGGGACGTCGGTTTGTGACGGAGCATGGATTCTTACCAGTGGTCGCGATCAATCGGCGGCGTTCCGATTCATCGATTCCGATGACGCATCCCACACGATCGTGGTCGACCTCTTGTCGGGCTCATCCGAGTCGATCGGAGAGGTGGCGGTAGGTGCGGCCGATGTCATCGAGTTGGCGCAGGACCCGCAATCCGTGATTGAGCTGTCGTCGTCAGATCCGATTGCTCTGGCCTTACGGGTGGCGAATGCCTTCGTGGCCACCACGCAGCCCGCCGAAAGTTTCGTTGTCAACGGCCGACTTCTCGCGGCGAGACTGCACACTCTCGTCGCAAGGGAGTTGGTCGTTCCGGAATTGTTCGGCGAAGTTGTTCCCGAGGTTCCGGAGCACGATCCCGAGGACGACGCGTTCGCCCTGAGCGTGCTGGAACGCGCCCTTGGCTCCAGAGCGCTCGAAATCGATTCTTCAGCTGACACAGTTCGGCCCCATGGTGAATCAATAGCCAGTGCCGCGGCCTCGCTGCGCCACGCGGCCGATGTTGATGACCACCCCGCCCAGTGGTTGGCGGCATCGCGGGGTCCGGTGGATCTCGACAGTGCAGACATCGACGTTGTGATTGCGGCGGTGGCGGCCTGCGTACGGCCCCACCAAATGGCGCCTCTCGACCTTGACGCCCGCGAAGCGGTATCGGTGCTCGAGTGGGCCGACTGGCTGGGCGCGGTGATCGGGCTGGTCAGAGAGGGTCCTGGTGCTTCGGTCGAACCGAATCACATGGTCGACCTCATCAACAGATGTCCGGAAGTCACCACCACGATTCCCAAGTCGGACCGCGCCCAAGTGGAACGCTCCTTCACCGCGTGCATCGAGCTTTGGGAATCGATCGGTTTGTCGGCGCAGAAATGTCTCACACCGGTCGGTGTCTGCATACTTCCGCTGGCGCTTGCCGAGGCTTGGACTCCATCAGATTGATCCCTGACGGCGAGGTCAGGGACCAAGCAGATTCAGCCGCCGAGGGAAAGCGGGTCGACGCCGCAATCGCCGAAGGCGTTCATCATCTCGTCGATCGGAGGCGTCTCGGCGCCCGTGAAGTCGAGTGCGGTGAACAAGCAGCGAGCTTGTTCCTCGGTGATTCCCAACTGTTCGGCGAGACCAGCGATGAGGCCATCAACTCCGGCAGGATCGAACCCGGGGTCGACTCCACCGGGGTTGTCGCCGGGTGCCGGAGCGATGTCGGAGGTTCCGCTGTCGGTGGCCCCGCTGTCGGTGGAACTGGAATCGAACGGATTTGAGCCATCAGA